>DATICH010000207.1:0-4893 GCA_035456885.1 Methyloceanibacter sp. | reverse complement strand
CAGCCATGGGACTACCTCCTTCGATCGGTCAGCTGATCGGAATGTCTCGCCAATCCCCGCTCCGGGCGAATCGATCAGGCGCAATCATGGGCCCAACAGCGCGGAAATGTGCCGCCAATTAGAAGTTGTCCACATCGGATGGCGGACCCTTCTAAAGCTCGAGACCCGCTTCCGAGGCGAGGCCGGACACCGTTTGACGAAGCCATAGATGACCCGGGTCGTGGTCGAAGCTCGCATGCCATAACAGCGAGATGGTGAAGGTCGGCAACTCGATCGGCGCCGGGCTCGTCGCCAGTTCGAAGGCCTCGGCGAAATAGCGCGCAAGCCGCGACGGCATGGTGGTGATGACCGGAGCCCGGCGCACGACGAAAGGCACGGCGAGGAAGCCGGGCGTGGTGAGAGCGATCGTCCGCTTCAGCTTCAGCTTAGCCAACGCCTCGTCGACCGCGCCATGAGCGTCGTCGGTCAGGCTGGTCAAGACGTGCGGCACGCTCAAATAGTCTTCGAGGGAGATCGGCGCGGTGACGTTCAGCTGCGCTGGATTGAACAAGCACAGAAAGTTGTCGGTATAGAGCGGCCGCCGCTTGTGGTGGATCTGACCCTGATCGAACACGCCAATACCGAGATCGAGCTTGCCGGTGTCGAGCTCCTCCAGAACGCTGGCGCGATTGATCGACCTGAGCCGCAAGGAGACCGAAGGCGCCACCTTGCGCAAGCGAGCCAACAGGCCGGGTATCAGCGCGACCTCGATGGAATCGGCAAGTCCCACCCTGAACGCGCGTTCCGCAGTCGACGGGTCGAAGACTTCGCGCTGAAGCACCGCTGCCTGAATTTGCGCCAGGGTGACCCGCACGGGATCGGCGAGAGCGAGCGCCCGCGGCGTCGGGCGCATGCCTTCCGCGCCGCGGGTGAGAAGCTCATCGCCGAACAGCGTTCTGAGACGCGACAGATTGTGGCTCATCGCCGACTGGCCGAGCCCAATCCGAGCCGCCGCGCGCGTGACGCTGCGCTCGGTCAAAAGGGCATCGAACGCGACCAAAAGATTGAGGTCGAGCCGGCTCAAATTAGCATGGTCGATACTAGTCATTGATATAATCGATTGGAATGATGATACGAAAGCACCCATCTTAAGTTCAAGGAGAAAGGGGCCCAGGAGATGCGCGGGCTTCGCTGGCGCCCCCAGCGAGCCCATTGCCGGCGGGACGCTAGAGGCTGGGCTCAGGGCCAATGTCACGACATCGTCCACCCCGGTGCGGCACTATGTTCACCCCAACGCGCCGCGATGCCGCAAACCGGGTGGCCGGGCTGGTCGTTAGGATGGGTCGACCCCATCCTCTGCAAGTGGAGTAGTCATGGATACCCTTGTCGCGTCCACCGCCGCCCTCAAGACGCCGGCCTATGCCGCGATGGCGGCCAAGGCCGAGCTGGCGCCTTGGTCCATCGAGCGGCGCGAACCTGGCCCGCACGACGTTCTGATCGACATTCTCTATTGCGGCGTCTGTCACTCAGACCTTCACCAGGTGAAGGACGAGTGGAACAACTCGATCTTTCCCATGGTGCCCGGGCACGAAATTGTCGGCCGGGTGGTGAAGGTCGGCGATCACGTCAAGAAATGGAAGCCGGGCCATATCGTCGGCGTCGGCTGCTTCGTGGATTCCTGCCGCCGCTGCGCCGCCTGCCGCGAGGACGAGGAGCAATATTGCGAAGTCGGCATGACGCTCACCTACAATGGCTATGAGCCCGACGGCAAGACGCCGACCTATGGCGGCTATTCGACCCGCATCACCGTCGACGAGAACTATGTGCTGTCGATCCCCAAAGGCATTCCGCTCGAGCGCGCGGCGCCCTTGCTCTGCGCCGGCATCACCACCTATTCGCCGCTCAAGCATTTCGGGCTCGAGCAGGGCGACAAGCTCGCCGTGGTCGGTCTCGGCGGGTTGGGCCACATGGCGGTCAAGTTAGGTCACGCCATGGGCGCGCATGTCACCGTACTCAGCCATTCGCCGGGCAAGCGCGACGACGCGCTCGCGCTTGGCGCTGACGACTTCCTGGTCACCAAGGACGAGTCGGTATTCACCGAGCATGCCGCACGCTTCGATTTCATCCTCGATACGGTGTCGGCCCAACACGATTACAACGCCTATATCGGCCTGCTGCGCCGCGACGGAATCATGGTGCTGGTGGGGCTACCGGAACAGACGCCACTCTCGGCCGGCCCGCTCATCATGAAGCGGAGGAGTCTTGCCGGCTCGTTGATTGGGGGCATGCGCGAGACCCAGGAGATGCTGGACTTTTGCGCGGCGCACGATGTCGCCGCCGACGTCGAGGTGATCCCCATTCAGGAGATCAACCAGGCCTATGAGCGCATGCTCAAGAACGACGTGCGCTATCGCTTCGTGATCGACCTCGCGAGCTTGAAATCGGGCGCTTCCTAGCGGCGCCTTGCGAGGCCACCGGCCGTCCTTCTGCACCGCGAGTCGGGAGGACGGCCGGACTTTCGGGCGGCTAGGCCGGAAAGCCGCGTTAATCTTTCATTATGGTTAACCCTCCGGCCCTCAAAAAGCCACGAAACCTCGGAAAATCATGGCGTTCCGGGCGGAACTTGGGGCACGCCGCCATTAACCATGTCCGCGTAATCGTCAGCACTTCTGGGGCCGGGGGAAGGAAGCTGATGACATGCTGCGCTGTCTCGCCTTCATTGCGCTCGCCTCGTTCGGCGTTGCCGCATTAACTCTGCCCTCTGCCGCGCAAAACAGCGTTTCGGTTGCCAAGCAGCCTGCGCCGCAGCGGCTCGCGCCTGCGCTGGATTTGGACATCCCGCCGGTGCAAGCGCAAAGCTCCGCCCCGGCCCCGCAAGCTGAGCCGTCGACCCCCGAGCCAGCGCCCGCGACCCCATCGCCGGCCGCCGCTCATGTCGCGCCAGTGGAAGTGCCGATCGAGCGCTACACGACGTTGCGGCCGGCAGCTCCGACCAGGCCTGAGGACGAAGCCGCCGCGCCAGCGCCACATGGCGGCTTCGGCTCGGTCGAGCAGCTGATGGATTGGATCTCCAACTACCGCAAGAACAAGGCTCCCTCCCGCGTACCGGCGGCGGTCCATGCCATGCGCCAATATGGTCTGTTCGGCGACGAGGAGAAGGCTTGGTTCTGCACCGGCTTCATCGCCGGCGTGCTCGGCTCAAATCCGAAGGATGGGCCGGGCATGATCCCGCGGATGTTCCCCATGCCCGACAAGGAGCAGGCGGTGATCATCAGAGCCATCGCCTATTCCGGCCGCCCCGATTGGCGCGAGCTGCTCGAGAGCAACGCCTCTCGCATGCCGCTGCGCCGTCCGTTGATCGACGACTTCCTCGCCGGCAAGCGGCCGATCCTGATGGAACTCCCGCTCGAACATGGCGGTTCGCCCGGCATCTATGCGCTATGGGGCTATTACGTCGCCACCGGCCAGCATGCGCCGGTCGTCAGGATCATGGAGGCGCTGCGCTGGTCGAAGAACAAGTCCGACAGCGGCTTCTCCTTCCGCAAGATCTTCACCGGCTGGGGCAGCGACCCTTCCGCCCTCGACAAGGTCACCGCCGGCGGCACGGCGAAATGGACGCTCGCCTCCTATGCCGAGCGGGACCGCGAGCTGATCAACCTCTACCGCGCCGAATATGAGCGCCAGCCCAAGGAAGTTGCTAAGCCTCTGAAGGATGTGATCGAAGCCGCCGAGATCTTCGAGTCGGAGAAGATCCGCAAGGATCAGTTCGGCGCCATCGAGGACGCGCAGCGAGCGAAAATGTCGAGCGAAGCCGGCATGACCAAGGGCGCCACCGCGGGCTCGATCGCCATCGCCACCGGCTGCGTGGCGGCTTCTGCCTTGGGTCAGGCCTATATCGCGCTACCTTGCGTGCTCGGCGGCGCGCTCTATACCGGCGCGGTCAAGCTCGCGCGCTGAGCTTGCCGTCTATTCGGTCCCGCGGCGCAGGAAGTAGCCCACCACCACGCCGAGACCCACCGCCAGGATCAGCGAGGCGGCCAGATTATCCTTCATCGCCTCCTCGGCCTCTTGCGCCGCGTCCGAAGCGAAGTCGCGCGCCCGCCCGAACTGGCGGCTCGCGCTCTGTCCTGCGCCCGACGTAAGCTCGGTCACATAATCGCGTAGCGTGCTGATCTGATCGTAGAGCTCATCGACATCGACATTGTTGACGAGCCGCGATGCCTTTCGCTCAGCCCTGGCCAAGCCCAACATTTGCAATCCTCCTAATTTGAATGCTGACTGCGCTATCCGCCGCGCCGGTAGTTCTCGCGCACGGTCTCTTCTCGCTCTGCCGCGTGGCGAAATCCCTACGGCGGCAGCTCCACAACGCGTTGCCATAGGCAATTGCGACGCCAAGCACACCCAGCATCAGCCACAACCAGCCGCTCGGGTCACTCATTGCGTTCTCCTGGCATTGCCATAAGAACAACGCCGGTGACCCCGCCAGAGTTGCGCGGAATCGGAACCGGATTGGAGCGGGCGATGGGGATCGAACCCACGACCCGTAGCTTGGGAATGTTCGCGCCGTCATCACAAAGCCTCGCTTTTCGCGCTTCTTGAGGAGCGATTCGCCGTGAACGCAGAGGAAACAAGCCGGGATTCTCGACCCATTCTCGACCCACCCGGATGCCCGCCGACAGCTTCGGCGGCGTCGCGCATATTCGGGGTGGTGGTGCCCGGACACGCGTCGGCACGGATGTCGCGAAAAACCTGCCGCTTCCCACAGATCAACGCGGTTTTGCATCGCCACGTTATCGCCGTGTGCTTTAGGACGTGGGGCACGACACCTTCCACACCCGCGCGCTTTGCCGTCGCGACCAGCCCCCCTAGATGTTGCCGATGCGCGTGCCGTCATTGTTGAGCACAAAGCCCATT
>DATICH010000206.1:0-3857 GCA_035456885.1 Methyloceanibacter sp. | reverse complement strand
CGCTCGCCGAGATCGCGCTTGAGAGTGGCGAGAGCACGGCCGTGTTGCGTCCGCTCTATCTGCGCCCGCCGGACGCGAAGCCGCAGGCACAACAAGTGGCAAGGCGCTGATGCCGGTCGAGATTGCCGTTACCCGCGCGAGCGCGCACGACGCCGTACCGATGGCGGCGATTCATCGGGTCTGTTTCGCCAAGCCATGGGACGAAGCGGCAATTGCGCAGTTCCTTGCTTCGCCCGAGACGCTGTGTTTGGTCGGATCGATCGCCGATTCCGCAGGCGGCACGATGGGCGGTTTCTTGATTGCCCGGAGAGCCGCAGACGAGGCGGAGATTCTCACCTTCTGTGTCGCCCCCGCCTGCCGCAACGCGGGGCTCGGCCGCGCGCTGCTCGAAATAGCAGCGACGGAGTTGCGCGCGGCCGGAGCAAAGCAATTGTTCCTCGAAGTCGAGGAAGGCAACGAGGCCGCGCTCAAGCTCTATCGCTCGCTCGGCGCCGTCCCGGTCGGCAAGCGCGAGCGCTATTACGAGAGCGGTGCGGACGCAGCGATCTTCAGCCTTGCCCTTTAAGGCTTGCCCGCCGATGATGGCGCGGCGCTGGGCGAGGGACCGGAACCGCAAGGCATCGAATCATGCCCAAGATGGCCAAGGCGGAAAGCAGACTCGAACGTCTCTGCGCCGAGCGGGGCATGCGAATGACCGGCCAGCGGCGTACCATCGCCAAGGTGCTGTCGGAAGCCGAGGACCATCCCGACGTCGAAGAAGTCTATCGCCGCGCGAGCGCCCGCGATCCGCGCATCTCGCTCTCCACGGTCTATCGCACTGTGCGCCTGTTCGAGGGCGCCGGCATTCTCGACCGGCATGAATTCGGCGACGGCCGCGCGCGCTACGAGCCGGCCGGCCACGGCCATCACGATCATCTCATCAACGTCAAGACCGGCGAGGTGATCGAGTTCCGCAACGAGCAGATCGAGAAGCTGCAGGAGGCGGTGGCGCGCGAGCTCGGCTTCAAACTGATCGGTCACCGGCTCGAACTGTTCGGCACGCCACTCAAGCCCGGCAAATAGCTGGATGGCGCGCGGAACTGTGGGTTTCGCGCGCGAAACGCGCCCGGTTTGACTCAAACCGCCGGTCGCGCCAACGTAAGCGATGGGAGGCGCGGAGTAGACAAGACAGGGGGATGGCGATGGTCAGACGCGCAGTTCTTGCCGCGATGGTCGCAATGGTGAGTTGGGCAGCGCAAGCCGAGCATGCGGTCGCGCCGGAGGCGATGCTTGTTCCCGCCGTGACGCGCGAAGTTTGCACGGAGTCGGTCTGGGGCTTCGACGAGATCCGCACCGACTGCCGCTTCGAGGTGCGTGCGGCGCCGCAACCGAATCCCGCGCTCAAGGGCATTTGCACCACCTATTACGGGTTGCGGGAGTGTCATTGAGGGAACTGCGGGCGGCAATAAGGATCGCGTGACCTAAAGCTATGCGACGCTTGCGTGCCTTTCTGGTGCTGGCGGCTTTCTTCGCCTTCACCATTCCACTGATGCCGCTCCAGCTCCTGTTCCTGAAGACCGGCTCACGCTTTGCCCGCACCTTCCCGCATTGGTATCACCGGCAGGTGTGCAAGATCGTCGGCATCCGTCTTAGGGTCGACGGCAAGGTGGCCGAACAGGGTGTGCTGCTGATCTCGAACCATGTCTCCTGGCTCGACATCACCGTGCTCTCGGCGGTGGCGCCGGTCTCATTCGTGGCCAAGCAAGAGGTGGCGTCCTGGCCGTTCGTCAGCTGGCTCGCCAAGCTGCAGCGTTCCGTGTTCGTGGACCGGAATCGGCGGAACGAGGCGGGCGAGAAGGCAACCGAAATCCTGGAGCGGCTGGCCGGCGGCGACCATATCGTGCTGTTCGCCGAGGGCACGTCGAGCGACGGCAACAATGTGGTGCCGTTCAAGACCGCCCTCTTCGCCGCTGCGAAGCCGGCCAATGGCGACCCCTTGGGGACCACGGTCTCGGCGCAAACGCTCGCACTCACCTATCCGAAGATCTACGGTTTGCCGCTCTGCCGGCGGGGGCGGCATGTGATCGCCTGGTATGGCGACATGGATCTGGCGAGCCATGCCTGGCGGCTGCTCGGGCTTGGCCCGATCGACGCGCATATCCGCATCGGGCCGCCGGTGCCGCTCGACGACTTCCCCGACCGCAAGGCCCTGGCCCGCTACGCGGAGGAGCAGGTTCGCAAGGATGTCGTTGAGCTGTTGCGCGGGGCGCCTGTCACGTAGGGTGGACAACGGCACGCGCCGTTGCCCACGCTATTACGTCAGGATCAGTGCCGCCAAACTTACATCGCCCGCCGGAGACGAATCGTGTCGAGCACCGTGGCCGGGGCGAAGTTCCCGTTCGGCAATTGCCGGATCAAGCCCGCCTTCACCACATTGAGCAAGGTTCCATGCACGCCACGCTCCGCCGAATCGGCGTCGGCGAAATAGCCCTCTTGCAGCGAGAACCGCCTGAGATCGTCGCGCGACATGGCGCTGGCCTCATTGAGCTTGCGGATCAGGAAGTCGGCAAGCGGCATCTGCGGCTGGGCCGGAGCTTGTGCTTGTTGCTGAGGTTGCTGGGGCGCATGTTGTGGCGCGTGACGCGCAGCGTGTTGGATAGGCTCGCGCACGGGCGCGCTCTGCGCTTGCGGCGCGACCTCGATGCGGCGCAGCTCAAAATCCAAGAGCCGATTCACCGCATCGAGCTCGATCTTCAGATCCTCAAGGCGCTGGTCGTGCTCACGCTTGATCTGATCAACGAGCTGGTCGAATTGAGCCTCGTGGGCGATGATCTGCTCTTCAAGCAGATTGGCTCGGTCTTGCAGGTCCCCGCGAATATCACGCATTTGCTTGCCCCTCGTTCTTGGCGTTGTTCCAATTACCGAGCGGGCTGGCAGGTTCACGCAAGACCAGACGAACTCTGCCGGCCACCGCGCCCGGCAAGTCACTTCAAAGGCGGCCGGCTAAGCCTCCTCGGCCGAGCCTCCAGACCCGCATTTTAGCCATTGGCGAAGGCTCTGTCTCGATTCGTCATTTTTCGCAGAAATCCAAAGCATTGACGGGAGTCATAGCCGGTTCTCCTGGGCCCAGTGTTGCGCGCATGCATCGGGAGCCGAAGAGGAGTCCGGGGATGCGCCAGGCTGATCTGGCGAATGACCCCGCGTGCCCTCGTCATTCACCGCTTTCGTCGCGCGGAAGCGGCCTTCGGCTTTCGCATTTCCGGCAGAAATGCTGCCAGCAGCCCGATCGCCGGCAGGAAGGCGCAGACATGGTAGACGAGGGTGATCGAGGTCTGATCGGCGAGCCAGCCGAGGAACGCGGCACCGATGCCCGCCACGCCGAAGGCAAGGCCGAAGAACAGTCCTGCCACCATGCCGACGCGTCCGGGGATCAGGCTCTGCGCATAGACGATGATGGCGGGATGCGCGGAGGCGAGGATCAGACCGATGATCACGCTCAGGATCGCGGTCCCGAACAGTCCGACATAAGGCAGCGCGAGGGTGAAGGGCAAAACGCCGAAGATCGACCACCAGATCACTCTACGCGTGCCGATGCGGTCGCCGATCGGACCGCCGATCACGGTGCCCGCAGCGACGGCGAACAGGAACAGGAACAGATAAAGCTGCGCGCTCCGCACCGACAGGCCGAAGGTGTGGATCAGATAGAAGGTGTAGAAGCTCGTGATGCTGACCAGATAGAAGTCCTTGGAGAAGGTCAGCGCCATCAGAATAGCGACCGACTTCCTGACCTTGCCGTGCGTGACTTCGTGGATCGCCTCGAGCTCGCTCGGATGAGGCGCGCCCCGGTTGAGCTTGAGCGTCTTGCCGTACCAGGAGCC
>DATICH010000205.1:0-15742 GCA_035456885.1 Methyloceanibacter sp. | reverse complement strand
GCTGCGCCTGCCGGACAAAGGAGAGAAGGACCGCGAAGCGGCCATCGCGTTTCTAAAGGCATCGGGGATGGTGACGGTCGTTTTGCCAGGACGGTAAGCGATGCGGCTCATCGTGTTCTTGATCGGTCTTGTGGCGATGGCGTCGGTCGGCGCCGCGCAATCCCTCCCCTATGGGTCGAGCCGCGTTCCGTTCGGCTCGAACAAGCCCTCCGGTCCGAGCATCAAACCCACGGGCCCCAGCATTAAGCCTGGCGGTCCGGGCCTCAATCTGCCTGGCCCAAGCCTGATCCCGCCGGTAACCGGCCGCAAATGTCCCAGGGGGACCGAAGGCAAGTGGCCGGATTGCAAGACCGTCGGCGAGAAGAAATGCCCGGACAACACCACGGGCAAATGGCCCAAATGCAAGCCGAATTCGACGGCGAGCTGCGCCCAGAAGGGCCTGATCGGCAAATGGCCCAACTGCCGCAAGCCCGACATCAAGCGTTGTCCGAAAGGCACGGAAGGAATCTGGCCTGCTTGTGTCGACATCGCCAAGCCGGGCGGCAAGGAATGTCCGGAAGGCCAGGTGCGCAAGGGCAAGAAATGCGTCCAGGTGACTGACACCGCGCCCGTTAAGAAGAAAGCCCCCAAGGGACCACCGAAGGAGCCACCAAAGGCCACGGCCAAGAAGCAGCCAGCCCCGATTCCGCCGGCGATCGCCGCGCTGGTGACCGGGCGCCCACATCAGCCGCGGGAGATCCTGGTGCTGGTGAATGCGGCGCGCGCCGACGAAATCACCGCGCGACTTGCGCGCGAGCACAATGTCACCGCCGAGCCGCGCGTGCCGCTCGCGCTGCTCGACGGGGTGATCGTGCGGCTGAGGCTCCGACAAGGCCAGTCACTAGAGGCGCTGCTCGCGGCGATCGACGCCGATCCCGACGTCGATCTGACGCAGCCCAATTACGATTACACGGTCAGCAAGAACGCGGCGCTGCCGAAGGGCGCGCCGCAATATGCCGGCGAGACGATCCGGCTTGAGGAGGCGCATCGCCTGGCGCGCGGCCAAGGGGTGATGATCGCGGTGATCGACACGGCGATCGACGAGGCGCATCCGGAACTTGCTGGGGTCATCGCCGGCAAGTTCGACGCGGTGGGAAGCGGTCCGGCGCGGCCCGAGCCGCACGGCACCGAGATTGCCGGCATTCTCGCGGCGCGTGCCGAACTCACCGGAGTGGCGCCCGAGGCGAAGCTGCTCAGCGTGCGCGCCTTCAGCGGCGGCAAGACGAAGTCGGCGCAATCGACCTCGCTGCAATTGTTGAAAGGCATCGATTGGGCCTACGACGCCGGCGCCAAGATCATGAATATGAGTTTCACCGGGCCGATGGATCCGCTGCTCGAACGCGCCATCGAAGCGCTCGCCGCCAAAGGCGTGATCGTCGTCGCCGCGGCCGGCAATGAAGGGCCGAAGGCGCCGCCGGTCTACCCCGCCGCCTATCCCGAGGTGATCGCGGTCACCGCCACGGACGAGAAGGACAAGCTATACGGCAAGGCCAATCGCGGCGAGTACGTCTTCATCGCTGCGCCTGGCGTCGACATCGTCGCTCCCGGGCTGAAGGGGAGCTACGGGATTTCCTCCGGAACCTCGATGGCGGCAGCCCACGTCTCCGGCGTCGTGGCGTTGCTGATGGAGCGCAACGCGAAACTGAGCGCAAGCGACGTGCGCCAGATCTTGTCGTCCAGCGCGCGCAAGCCCGGCGAGCCTCTCGGCAAGGAGGCGGTCGGTGCCGGCATCCTCGACGCGGCCGGCGCGCTCGGCGAGCGCGCCGATGGCGGGGCGCAGGCCCAGCCGGCCGCCGCGACAGCGGTTTCCGAAGGCCGGTAGCGGCCGCCCTTGACGCGGCCCGATTTTTGGTGCGCCTCCCCAACATGATCCGAACCCTGATCGCTGCCGCCCTGCTCGTGACGACATATTCCGCCTCGCTCCGCGCCGGCGGCGACGAGATAGAGCAAACGCGCAATGAGGATGCGCTGCTCGACGCCATGATTGGGCAGATGCTCATGGTCGGCTTTCTCGGCAGCTCCGAGCGCGACCCGGGTGTCGTTGCGGTGCGCGATCAACTGTCGAAGGGCATCGTTGGCGGCGTGGTGCTCTATCCCGATAATATCGGGACGACCGACGCGCTGCGCGCGCTCACCGCCTTTTTGCGCAACGCCAAATCCTCGCCGCGTCCCTTCATCGCCGTGGATCAGGAAGGCGGCCATGTGCAGCGGCTGACGCGGCGGAACGGCTCTCGCTATTTCCCCTCGGCGTTGAGCGTCGGCCGCAATCCGAGCTACGCATCGCTCGACAATGCCGTCAAACTCTACTCGACCATGGCCGAGCAGCTCGCGCATGCGGGCTTCAATCTGAATTTCGGTCCGGTGGTCGACCTCAACCTCAATCCATCGAACCCGGTGATCGGCCAGCGGCAGCGCAGCTACGGCGCGGACCCCGCCGTCGTCGCCATGCTGGCGCGCGCCTTCATCACCGCCCATCGCGAGGCGAATATCGTCACCGTGGCCAAGCATTTCCCCGGGCACGGCTCGAGCCGGGTCGACAGCCACAAATCGCTCGCCGACATCTCCGGCAGTTGGGAGGAGAGCGAGCTCGAGCCTTACCGCATCCTCGCCAAGGACGGCATGCTCGACGCGGTGATGATCGGCCATCTCTATCATCCGCGCTTCAGCGACGGGGCCAAGCTGCCGGCCTCGCTCTCCGGCCGCGCGGTGAAGGCGCTGCGCGCCAAGGGTTATATCGGCTTCGACGGCGTGGTGGTGAGCGACGATCTGGAGATGGGCGCGGTGAGCGACTATTCGCTCGAGGAGCGCGTGGTCAAGGCGATCAATGCCGGTACCGACCTGCTCGTGTTCTCCAACGTGCATTTGCGCGATACAGAGCTCGGACCGAAACTGCACGCGATCATCGCCGAGGCGGTGCGCGATGGACGCATTTCCCGCATGCGGATTGAGAAGGCCTACGGCAAGATCATGCTGCTGAAGCGCCGGCTGGCGCAGAAGGACCTCAGCGGCAAGTGGTGACAAGCCTCAATGGTAGGCGTCGTGCTCCGGTGCCTGCCATAGGGCCCAATAGGAATAGGCGGTGTAGCCGAGGATGATCGGCAGCAAGGGAATGGCGCCGTAGAGCATGAACAGCTGGCTGTTCGGCGCGGCGGCCGCCTGCCAGATGGTGATGTCGGGCGGGACGATGAAGGGGAACAGGCTCACGGCCAGCCCGGTGTAGCAGAGCAGGAACAGAACCACCCCGAGCAGGAAGGGGGTGTAGCGGTGGCGCCGGTCGAGCGCCATCCAGAGCGCCACGACGCTCGCCGCGGTGACCAACGGCACCGGGCTCAGCATCACCATATTGGCTGGCTTGAACCAGCGTGCGGCGATCTCCGGATGCAGGAACGGCGTCCAAATGCTGAAGATGACGATAAAGGCCGCGAGCGCGATCAGCGCGGTATAGGCGATGCCGTAGGCCCATTCGCGCAACGCCTCGTCGGCTTTCATGATCAGCCATCCCGCCGATAACAGCACATAGCCCGACAGCACCGCCGCGGCGGTGACCACGGAGAACGGCGTGAGCCAATCGAACGCGCCGCCCGAGAATCGATTGTCGGTCACGGCGAAACCTTGGATGAAGGCACCGATGATAACGCCCTGCATCAGCGCGGCGAGGATCGAGCCGCCGCTGAAGGCCAGATCCCAAGCCCAGCGGTGGCGATCCGACTTGAAGCGGAACTCGAAGGCGACGCCGCGCAGGATCAGTCCGATCAGCATCAGGATGATGGGGATATAAAGCGCGGGCAGCATGACGGAGTAGGCCAGCGGGAAGGCCGCGAGCAGCCCGCCGCCGCCGAGCACGAGCCAAGTCTCGTTGCCGTCCCAGAAGGGCGCGACCGAGGCCATCATGGCGTCGCGGTCCTTGTGCGACGGCGCCAACGGAAACAGCACGCCAAGCCCGAGATCGTAGCCGCCGAGCAGGACATAGAGGAATACGGCGAGCGCCAGAATCGCCGCCCAGACCAGCGGCAGGATCACCGGAAGGATTTCCGTCATCTGGCTCTCGGCGCCGGTCATGGGTTACCTGCCGCGGCGAGTGGCCGGTGCGAAAGATCGACCTCATCCGGTGCGGGCGCGGGCGGGGTCTCCTCAGGCCCGCGCTGTATCAACTGCAGAATGTAATAGAGTCCGGCGCCGAACACGACGCCGTAAACCAGTACGAACAGAATGAGCGACGCGAACACGCTGCCGCCCGGCACGGGGGACACCGCATCGGCAGTGCGCAGGAGCCCATAGACGGTCCAGGGCTGACGGCCGACCTCGGTCACGAACCATCCGGACAGCACGGCGAGAAAGCCGAGCGGCGCCACCCACACCAGCGCGCGCAAAAACCAGCGCGTGGTCCAGAGCCGGCCCGTCAGCCACAACGCCGCGCCGCCGATGCCCACGGCGATCATGATCAACCCGATGCCGACCATGATGCGAAAGGCGAAGAAGGGGATGATCGGGTTGGGCCGGTCTTCGGGCGGGAAGGCTTTCAGTCCTTGAATCTCGCCGTCCCATTCATGGGTGAGGATCAGGCTGCCGAGTTTCGGCACGGCGATCTCGAATTTGTTGCTTTCGGTCTTGGGATCGGGAATGGCGAACAGGATCAGCGGCGCACCGCGCTGCGTTTCCCAATGCGCCTCGATCGCCGCGACCTTGGCTGGCTGATGCTCGCGCGTGTTCAGCCCGTGCCAATCACCGATTAAGAGCTGCAGCGGTGCGAGCCAGACTAACAGGCTCAAGGCCATGCCGAGCATGATCTTGCCATGCGCGATGCTCCGCTCGCGCAGGATGTACCAGGCGCCGATGCCGGCAACCACAAGCGCGGTGGTGAGATAGGCGGCGGCGACCATGTGCGCCAAGCGATAGGGGAAGGACGGATTGAAGATCACCTGCCACCAGTCTTCGACATGCAGCACGCCGTCCTCGGCGACGCGATGGCCGACCGGCGTTTGCATCCAGCTATTGGCCGCGAGGATCCAGAAGGCCGAGATCACCGTGCCGAGCGCCACCATGGCGGTGGCGAAGAAATGCACGCCTTTCGGCACGCGCCCGCGCCCGAACAGCATGATGCCGAGGAAGCCCGCCTCAAGGAAGAAAGCGGTCAGCACCTCATAGGACATCAGCGGGCCGATGACGTTGCCGCCGCGGCGAGACAGCTCGCTCCAATTGGTGCCGAACTCGTAGGACAGCACCACGCCGGAGACCACGCCCATACCGAAGGAGACGGCGAAGATCTTGGTCCATTGCCGGGCAATGTCCATGTAGATCGGCTTGCCGGTCTTGAGGTAGAGCGTCTCGAGCACCAGCAGCCAGGCGGCAAGCCCGATGGTGAAGGACGGAAAGATGATGTGGAAGGACACCGTGAAGGCGAACTGGATGCGCGATAGGAGCAGCGGATCGAGCTCGAACATTTCGCGTCTCAGGCCTCTCAGGCGCGACTCACGGCTTCAAACTGCAAGACTAGCGCCGTTTCTCCCTGCCGCCTAGCAGGGGCTTCGCCGCAGCATTCCGATCCGGTCAGCCGGTCTCTGGGGCGTTGCGCAAAGCGGCGAAGGCCGTCTCGTGATGCTGGCGCGACTCGGCGCCGAAGCAGCAGAAGATCACGCGCTGCATCTCTGACGTGTCGCCGAGTGCCTCGATGACGCTGCGCAGCGCGATCAGCGCGGCGCGGTCGGGCGGAAAGCGGTAGGCCCCGGTCGAGATCGCCGGATAGGCGATCGAGGCGAGGCCGTGCTCGACGGCAAGGGCGAAACTTTGACGATAACAGGAAGCAAGCAGCCGGCCTTCGCCACGCTCGCCGCCGCCCCAGACCGGACCGACGGTATGGATGACGTAGCGCGCGGGCAAATCGAAACCGGGCGTGAGCTTCGCCTCGCCCGTGGCGCAGCCGCCGAGCGCGGCGCAAGCTTCGCGCAGCGCCGGCCCCGCAGCACGGTGGATGGTGCCGTCGACGCCGCCGCCGCCGAGCAAGGTCTGGTTGGCGGCATTGACGATGGCGTCGACCTCGAGACGGGTGATGTCGCCCTCGACGATCTCGATGCGATGCGGCATGCATGCATTGCACGCCCGAATTTCGCGCGGATCAAGTCTGGAGGTCGACGGTCACTCGGCCGAGGTGGAAGAGCCTTCCACCGAGGTTGGGTTCACTGAGCGGATGAAGGAGATGATCTTCCACATGTCGTCGTCGGATTTGACGATGCTGCCCATGGGCGGCATCGGGCCGACCACATTCTCCGAGCCTTTGCGGCTATAGCCCTGCTTCTGTAATTCGTCGGAGCCGAGCGCGATCAAGCGGAACAGAGTGTCGTCGTCCTTGCCGTAGACCCAGACCTGGTTGGTCAGCGGCGGACCCATGCCGCCGCCGCCCATGCCGTGGCAACCGTTGCAGCCGGCGGCGAGATAGACCTTGCGGCCGTTCTCGGCGACCTTGGCGTGGTCTGAATAGGGGCTCTGCAAGCTGCCCTTTTCGGCATTGCGCGCGGTTTCGAGCGGGCTCCCGCCGGCAGCGCCTTCTTGGGCCGCCAAGGCAGGCGCGCTCGCTACGGCTGCGAGCAGGAGGCCGACGGTGATGGTGCGAAGCATCGGGCGTATCCTCTTCAAGCCGCCCCGCCTGAACCGCTCCCATTCTGAGGCTAAACGGACCGCCGCATGCGCCGGTTCCGGCAATTCTCTGCCGGTTAGCCGACAGACTGCTTGACGGGCCCGAGGGATGTTATGTTATATCAATCACAATGAACGCCGCCCATCAGCACCAGCCGCGCAAGCTGTCGCGCAATCAGACCGAAGTCCTGTCCTGTTTGCAGGCGGCGAAGGAGCCGATGAGCGCCTACGCCATCCTCGACCGGGTGAGGACCGCGGGCATCTCGCACCCGCCGACCGTCTATCGCGCGCTGAACGAGCTGATGCAGAAGGGCATGGTGCACCGGCTGCAGTCGCGCTCCGCGTTCATCGCCTGCGATCACGGGGGCTGCGACGGCAGACTCGCCTTCGCCATCTGCCGGGAGTGCGGGAAAGTGGTCGAAATTCCGCTGTCCGATCGCGAACAGTCGGCCTTGCTCGGGCTGGTGCCCGACGAGATTACGCCGGAGCAAGTGACACTCGAGATCGCCGGTCTGTGCGAGGCCTGCCGCGCGGCCTAGTCCGCGCCAAGCAAAGGAAATCGCGATGCGCTCGGAGCGGCGGGGTGAGCTTCATCCTCATGTGGCGCTGATCAGCACGGCGTCTGACGTGCCCGCAGCAGCCGCGGACATGCCGGCAACGCCTTCCGACATGTCCGGAAGCGGCTTGTCACTGTTGCGTTTGTCGGTGCCGGCGCGGCTGGCGATGGTCGCCGCGGCGGCGGCGCTGCTTTGGGTTGCCGTGCTGTGGGCCTTGAGCTGATGCCGAACCTCACGCCCGCCATCACCTTCCGCAATCTGACGCTCGGCTATGACCGGCACCCGGCGGTGCATCACATCACCGGCGAAGTCCCGCGCGGCGACCTGCTCGCCATCGTCGGGCCGAACGGGGCGGGCAAATCGACCTTGCTCAAGGGCATCATCGGCGAACTCGCGCCGCTCGGCGGCAGCCTCGAGCTCGACGGCCTGAAGAAATCCGACATCGCCTATCTGCCGCAACAGATCGAGATCGACCGGAGTTTCCCCATCTCGGTATTCGACTGCGTGGCGATGGGGCTGTGGCGCGAAATCGGCGCCTGGCGCGCGATCGACGGCAAGCGCAACGCGGCGATCGCGCGGGCGCTTCACCGGGTGGGGCTACGAGATCTCGGCGATCGCGCCATCGGCGCGCTGTCGGGGGGTCAGTTCCAGCGTGTGCTGTTCGCGCGGCTCCTGTTGCAGAACGCGCCCCTGATCCTGCTCGACGAGCCGTTCCGTGCCGTCGACAACAAGACCGTGGCGGATCTGATCGCCCTGATTCTCTCCTGGCACGCGGAGGGGCGCACCGTGCTGGCCGCACTGCACGACATCGAGCAGGTGCGCGCGCATTTTCCCTCGACCTTGCTGTTGGCGCGCGAGGTGGTGGCCTGGGGCGAGACGCGAAAAGTGCTGACCCCGGCCAATCTCGCCAAATCGCGGCAATTGATCGAGGCCTTCGACGAGCACGCCGATGTGTGCGAGCGCGACGAGACCGAACGCGAGCGGCAGCCGGCATGATCGACACCATCATCGGACCCTTCGTCGAGTTCTCCTTCATGCGCCGGGCGCTGGTGGGGTGCCTCGCCCTGTCGCTCGGCGCGCCCCCGATCGGCGTGTTCCTGATGCTGCGGCGGATGAGCCTGATGGGCGACGCCATGGGCCACGCCATCCTGCCGGGCGCGGCGATCGGCTATCTGCTCGCCGGGCTGTCGCTGTTCGCCATGAGCCTCGGCGGCTTCGCGGCCGGCATCGCCGTCGCACTCGCCGCAGGCCTGGTCGCGCGTTCGACGATTCTGCGCGAGGACGCATCGCTGGCTGCCTTCTATCTCGTATCGCTCGCGCTGGGCGTGCTGATCATCTCGATCAAGGGCAGCAATATCGATCTGCTGCATGTGCTGTTCGGCACCGTGCTCGCGCTCGACGATGCGGCGATCATCCTGCTGGCCGGCATCTCCACGCTGTCGCTGGCGATGCTCGCGGTGATCTACCGGCCGCTCGTGCTCGAATGTTTCGATCCGCAGTTTCTGCGCTCGGCCAGCGCCCTGAGCTCGCCAACCCATCTCACCTTTCTCGTGCTGGTGGTGCTCAATCTGGTGGCCGGCTTCCAGGCGCTCGGCACCTTGATGGCGGTCGGCATCATGCTGCTGCCGGCGATCGCCGCGCGTTTCTGGGCCGACGACGTCTCCGGCATGATCGGCGCGGCCGTCTCGATCGCCTTCGCCGCGAGTTTTTCCGGGCTGCTCTTGTCCTATTACGCCAACGTGCCGACCGGGCCGGCCATCATCCTGCTCTGCGGCGTTTTCTATCTGCTTTCCATCTTGCTGGGCACGCGCGGCGGCCTCGTCTGGGGTCTCTTGCCGCGCAAGCATCTCGAAGCCTGAAGTCTTGAACCGAGGAGTTCGTGCCATGAAGATTCGTGTCCTTACGCAAATTGGCCTGGCGTCGCTGTTGCTGCTTGCCGGGGCCGGCGGCGCGGCCGGCGCCGAAAAGCTGAAAGCCGTCGCTTCCTTCAGCATCCTGGAGGACATGGTGCGGCAAGTCGGCGGTGACCGGGTCGAGGTCGTGAGTTTGGTCAAACCGGATGCTGACGCGCATGTGTTCAGCCCGACGCCGGCCGACGCCAAGACGCTCGCCTCAGCCGACCTCTTCTTCGTCAACGGACTCGGCTTCGAAGGCTGGATGGAGCGGCTGGAGAAATCTTCGGGCTTCAAGGGCAAGACCGTCGTCGTGTCGCAGGGCGTGAAGCCGCTCACCATGGAGGAAGAGGAGGGCCACCATCACGGCGAGGAGGCCGGCCACGACGACCATGAAGAGGACGGCCACGCCAAGGGCGAGGATGACCACGACGACCACGCCGAGGCGGACCACGACGAGCATGAGGTGACCGACCCGCATGCCTGGCAGGATCTCGCCAACGGCAAGCTCTATGTCGTCAATATCCTCACCGGGCTGATCGCCGCCGATCCCGAGGGCAAGGCCGTCTACGAGGCGAACGCCGCCAAATTTCTCGACGCCATCGCCAAGGAAGAGAAGGCGGTCAAGGCGGCGATCGACACCTTGCCGCCCGAGCGGCGCAAGATCATCACCAGCCACGACGCGTTCGGCTATTTCGGCAACGCTTACGGGCTGGAGATCATCGCGCCGGAGGGCGTCAGCACCGAGAGCGAGGCCTCGGCACAGGACGTGGCCAAGATCATCCGCCAGATCAAGGAAGAGAAGATCCCGGCCGTATTCCTGGAGAACGTCACCGATCACCGCCTGCTCGATCAGATCGCGCGGGAGAGCGGCGCCAAGATCGGCGGTACGCTCTATTCCGATGCCCTGTCAGGGCCCGGCGGGCCGGCGCCGACCTATCTCGACATGTTCCGGCACAATGTCGGCGCGCTGACGGCCGCCCTGTCGAGTTAGGTGGGCTCGCGCTCACGATGGTTGGCGATTGCCGGCGCGGCGCTGCTGGTGGCGATCGCGATAGCCGCAGTGATCCCGCAAGGATGGCAGGTCCGGCTCGGGCTGCATTGGCTGGTCGAGCATTTCCTGGCGTTCTTCACTGTGACCCTGGTGTTCTGTCTCGCTTTGAAGCGGCCAATGGCGGTGGCGGCGGCGATGCTGCCTCTTGCCGTCCTGATCGAGGCGGCGCAGGCGCTGACGCCCGACCGCACCGCCGATTTCGCCACGGCGTTGTTCGCCGCCTCCGGGGTGGCGAGTGCCGCGCTTTTCGCCGACCTCGTCATTACATTAAGGAAACGGGCAGCGCTGGCGCCGCCCCGGCAAATGTGATGTATCGTTGAGCCCATGAGCAGCAACAACCGGCGGCACACGGTCCCGGTCCGGATCGGCAATGTCACGATCGGCGGCGACGCGCCGATCGTCGTGCAGTCGATGACCAATACCGACACGGCCGATATCGAGGCGACGACGGCGCAAGTCGCCGCGCTGGCGCGCGCGGGCTCGGAGCTGGTGCGCATCACCGTGGATCGCGCCGAGGCCGCCGCGGCGGTCCCGCAGATTCGCGAGCGGCTGGACAGTCTCGGGATCGACGTGCCGCTGATCGGCGATTTTCACTACAACGGCCACACCTTGCTCAAGGAGCATCCGGCCTGTGCCGGGAGCCTCGCCAAATACCGGATCAATCCCGGCAATGTCGGCTTCAAGGACAAGCGCGACAAGCAATTCGCCGAGATCGTCGAGATCGCGCTCAAGCACGGCAAGGCGGTGCGCATCGGCGTCAATTGGGGCAGCCTCGATCAGGATTTGCTCACCCGGCTGATGGACGAGAATGCGAAACTCGCCGAGCCGAAGGACGCGCGCGAGGTGATGCACGAGGCGATCGTGCAGTCGGCGCTGTTGAGCGCCGCGCGGGCGATGGAGCTTGGGCTCGGACCGAACAGCATCGTGCTCTCGGCCAAGGTCTCGGCGGTGCAAGACCTGATCGCGGTCTACACCATGCTCGCCGATCGCTCCGATCTTGCGCTGCATCTCGGGTTGACCGAGGCGGGCATGGGGTCAAAGGGCATCGTCGCCTCGTCGGCGGCGCTCGGCGTGCTACTCCAGCAGGGGATCGGCGATACGATCCGCATTTCGCTGACGCCCGAGCCGCAAGGCGACCGCACACTCGAAGTGAAAGTGGCGCAGGAGCTGTTGCAGAGCATGGGCTTCCGCAGCTTCGTGCCGCTGGTCGCGGCCTGCCCCGGCTGCGGGCGCACCACCTCCACCACGTTCCAGGAGCTTGCCCGCGACATCCAGCACTTCATCCGGGAGGAGATGCCGGAATGGAAGCGGCGCTATCCGGGGGTAGAGACACTCAACGTCGCGGTGATGGGCTGCATCGTCAACGGGCCCGGCGAATCGAAGCACGCCGATATCGGCATCTCGCTGCCGGGCACCGGCGAAGCGCCCGCCGCGCCGGTGTTCGTCGACGGCAAGAAGGTCACGACTTTGCGCGGCCCCGGCGCCGCGGCCGAGTTCAAGCAGATGGTGCTCGACTATATCGAGCGCCGGTTCGGCCAAGGCAGGGCCGGCCGCACCGCCGCGGAGTGAGCCGCTTCTAGTTCGGCTTGATGGCGTCGCCGGCGATCGAGACGGTCAGCGCGATCAAGGTGACATTGAACACGAAGGCGACGATGCCATGCGCCGTCACCGTCTGGCGGATGACGCGCGAGGTGACCTCAATGTCGGAGACTTGCGTGGCCGTGCCGACGGCGAAGGCGAAATAGAGAAAGTCCCAATAATTCGGCTCGGTATCGCCGGGGAAGCGCAGGCCGCCGCCTTCGCCGCGATGTTCCGCGTAATATTCATGAGCGTAATGCAGCGCGAACATGACGTGGATGAAGGCCCAGGACAACAGGATGGTCAGGAACAACAGCGCAAGGATGCGCAGCTCGTCGAGTTCGCTCCTTCCGGTCGTGCGCAGCCAGAACACAATCGCCGCGAGGCTGGCGACGGCGGCGATCACGGTCAGGATCGGAATGGCGATGCGCCCCTCGTCTTGCAGGGCGGACTCGCGGCGCACGCGTGCGGTATCGGAGTTGACGACCATCGCCATGACCAGGACGAGGTAGAGCGCTACGCCAGCGTCCCAGCCCATCAATAGCCGCGAGACCAAGCGATATCCCTCGGGCAGAAAGACGACCAGCAGCACGCATAGAGCGGCCGAGAGCAGCAGGCGCCAGCGCGCCTGGAGGAAGCGCGACAAATGCCCCGACGCGTGTCGCGCTTGGGATCGCGGCTTGGCCATGAGCGCCATTCGAGGCCGATTCGCGGCGTCTCTCAAGCGCGCCGTTCGGCGATGAAGCGGGCGGCGCGGGCGAGTGGGGCGGCCTTGCTGCCGAACGGAGCGAGGGCTGCCTCCGCCTCGGCGACCAGGGCAGCGAGCTTCGCCTTGGCGCCCTCCGGTCCGAGGCGAGCGACGAGCGTCGCTTTGCCGTGGGCCTCGTCCTTGGCCACCGCCTTGCCGAGCGCTGCCGCATCGCCCTCGGCGTCAAGCAGATCGTCGGCGAGTTGGAACGCCTCGCCGAACGCGGCGGCATAGACGGACAGCGCGGCGCGGTCGGGCTTGGCCGCGCCACCGAGCACGGCGCCGGCCTCGCAGGCAAACCGGAACAAGGCCCCCGTCTTGAGCGCCTGCAGGTCGGCGATCTCCTTCGCGCCGAAGCCCGCCCGCTCGGGGCTGAGATCGAGCGCTTGGCCCCGCGCCATGCCGCGCCAGCCCGCGGCCCTGGCCAACAGCAGGACGAGCTCGGCGCGGACGCCCGGGTCGGGATGGCTGGCGGGATCGGCGAGGATCTCGAAGGCGAGCGTCAACAGCGAATCGCCGGCAAGAATCGCGGTGGCCTCGTCGAAGGCGATGTGCAGGGTCGGGCGGCCGCGGCGGATCGCGTCGTCGTCCATCGACGGCAGGTCGTCATGCACCAGCGAGTAGCAATGCACGCATTCGAGCGCGCAGGCCGCCGGCAGCGCCTGCTCCTCGGCAATGCCAAACAATCGCGCCGATTCGATCAGTAGAAAGGGCCGCAACCGCTTGCCGCCGCCGAGCGCGGCATAGCGCATGGCTTCCCCGAGCTTGCCGTCATATGGACTTTCGCCCGGGGCAAGCAGGCGGTCGAGCCGCGCCTCGACGGCTTCAGCCACGCGTTCCAGCTCTGCGGGGAAGGTCATTTTTGGGGAAAATGGCGAAATTGGCGGCACTCCGCCGCTGGAAATCCGGGTAATCGTTACCCTAATACGGCGTTGATCGAAGCGGCAACCGGGAGGTACAAGGCGAAGTCATGGCGATTCAGGCGGTCTCGGGCCAGCGTACCAAAAGGCGCAGCAGGAGACGCCGGAATCATCCCTGGCTCGGCGGCTTGGCGCGCCTCTTGGTGGTGCTCGCCGCCCTGGTCCTCCTCTCCATCGTCGCCTTCCGCTACGTCAATCCGCCGATCACCAGCGTGATGCTGGTCAACAAGCTGAAGGGCGGCGCGACGCGCCAGGAATGGGTGCCGCTCGAGGAGATTGCACCGGATCTGCGCCGCGCGGTGATCGCCAGCGAAGATGGGCAATTCTGCAAGCATTTAGGCGTCGACTTGGGCGCCATCAGGGACGCGATCAAGGAAAGTGGGGGTCTCGCGGGCGCACGCGGGGCGAGCACCATCCCGATGCAGACGGCCAAGAATCTCTATCTGTGGAACGGCCGCAGCTATGTGCGCAAAGCGCTGGAAGCGCCGCTCGCCGCTCTGATGTCGCTGCTTTGGACCAAGCAGCGGATGATGGAGGTCTATCTCAACATCGCTCAGTTCGGCCCCGGTACGTTCGGGGCGGAGGCGGCGAGCCGCCGCTATTTCGGCAAGAGCGCCTCGCAACTCACCCGCCGCGAGGCCGTGCTGCTCGCCGTGGCTTTGCCCAATCCCGGGTACCGCAATCCGGCCAGGCCGAGCGCCCTCATGCAGAGACTGGCCAAGGTGATCGAGCGCCGCATGCCGGTCATGGCGGCCCGCTCGGCATGCGTACTGCCGCAGCGCTAAAATTGCGGCTTTCCGCCCCTGGCCAGGGCCGGAGATTGCCCCTATAAGGGCCGGCACGAAGCTTCCCCCGCGCCCGGCGCGGGTCCGTTCACAGGATTTCGCGACCATGGCTGTTCCCAAAAGAAAAGTCTCGCGCATGAAGCGCGGCAACCGGCGGTCCCACGACAAGCTCGCGGCGCCCACTTACGTCGAGGACAAGGAGTCCGGCGAGCTGCGCCGGCCGCACCATATCGACCCGAAGTCGGGCCGCTATCGCGGCCGCCAGGTACTCAAGGTCCAGGAAGAGGCCTAGCCTCCGGCGGCGCCAGGCCGGATTCCGGCCACCCTGGCGCGCAAGCTTTTGTCAACCAATCCTAACGAAAGCAGCCGCAACGCCGCGCCGCTGCCCTGTTTGCCGCGCGTTCTCCCGCCTTTCTTAAGCCGGTTGGCCTAGATTGGGCGCCAATGAGCGTGGCGCAAAGGCGCCCGCACAAGAAGCGGCGTCGATGGGGGCGGCAGTTGAGTGCACCTTCGAAGGACCTCCCCGACACGGGTCCCGCGCCCGCGCAAGAGGGCGCGAGCGCCGTCGATTGCGAAGAGCCGGATTCCGAGGGCGCCGCCGCATCCGAGGCTTGCGGGCCGCTCGATGTCGGAGAGATTCTTTCGAGCGTGCGCGAGACCGCCTATCGCTGGGACCTCAAGAACGATCGTGTCGACTGGGCCCCTAACGCGGCGACCGTGCTCGCCATCGCCGATCCGGCGAAGATCGCCAAAGGCCGCGCGTTCGCATTGCTGGTCGATCCAGACCAGGCCGGCGCGCGCTATGACGGCATCACCGGCGGTCCGCATGTCTCGCCGGATTCCGAGCTGCGCTACAATCTGCGCTATCGCATCCTCCCCGACGGGCGTCGTGGCCGCACCGCGCTTTGGATCGAGGACACGGGCATCTGCCGAATCGACGCGGAGGGACGCCCGAGCGTAGCCCAAGGCATGCTCAGGGCGGTCGCCGACCGCCGCGAGCGGGAGGAACGCCGGGTATTTCTCGGCAGCCACGATGAACTCACCGGGCAGCTCAACCGGACCAGGCTGACCGAAGAGCTCATCCGCTTCCTCGGCAGCGCCGGCCAGGAGTCCACAAAGGGCGCCTTTCTGCTCGCCGGCATCAACGATCTCACCCTGATCAACGAGACCTATGGCTACGATGTCGGCGACGAGGTCATCACCGCCGTCGGGCGCCGCATCGGCCGCGCGCTGCGCGGCAAGGACTGCATCGGCCGCTTCTCCTCCAATAAGTTCGGGATCGTGCTCACCAATTGCAGCAAGGAGGGACTGGAAGCGATCGCGCGGCGGCTGATGGCGAAGGTCCGCGACCAGGTGATCGAAACCAGCGGCGGCGCGGTGGCGGCGAGCATCTCGATCGGCGCGGTGCTGCTTCCCGATCACGCCAACAACGCGCAGTCCGCCATTAGCCGGGCGCTCCAGGCGCTCGATCGCGTGCGCGGCAATCGCAGCGACCGGCTGGGTCTCTATCAGCCCTGCGAGCGCAGAGAGTCGGAGCGC
>DATICH010000204.1:0-7144 GCA_035456885.1 Methyloceanibacter sp. | reverse complement strand
GCGCTCCGCAACGACGCATAAGTGAATTTCGGAGCAACCCTTTTCGGTGACATTGCTTGCGCCGCCCTCGGCACCGGGGCAATCTCACCCGCTTCTGAGCCACTGCTCCTACGGGGAACGCAAGCCCATGCCTTCCGTCGCTGTTGTCTGGAAAGGCAACTGCCGTGAACCACACACGCGCTACCGCCTGCTTGGCCATTTGCATCGGCTGGCGGCACGCAGCGACGATTATTTGCGTTCGCGGCAACCGGAGCGCCCGCGTGTTCTCAATGTGCTGAACGAACAACGCCGCGAGGCGATGCGCGTTCGCAGCAATATCGAGAGCGTCGACGAGGCGGTCTCCGGCACGATTCTGATCTCGAGCTGGATCAGCCCGAACCCCAGCGCGTTGATAGCCCGCGCGCAAGAAGCCGGTGTTGCCCTGGTCGAGAACCCCGAGGCGAAGGACCCCCCTTTGCTTGCCATCGGCAATGCCAGGCTACGCGGCATCGACTTCAAGCTGTTCGACCCGCGCGGACTCTATCCGAGCGCGGACCGGATGAGCTTCGTGTTCCTGGAATGCCCCGAATATCCGTTCCTCGATGGCACTCTGGTCGAGATCGCCACCAGCGAGGATTGCGCGGCCAGCGGCTCGGCGACCTTGAGCGGTGCCGATCTCTATCTTTGCGCACCCAGCGTGCACCTTCGCTACTACCTCGAAGATTGGACCGACTGTCTGTTTTCCTGGATCAAGTTCTTCTTCGTTGGCGACCTCTGGTGGCACCGCTGGGAAGATCTCCAAGGCTATGCCGACTACCGCCATGTCTTCGAGGAGCTGCAAGCCGACCGCGGCAGCGAGAACGCCGAGCAAGCCGCCTTCGACGCGGTGCTCGCCACCTTCTCGCAGCACGCCGAGCATTGGATCGGCGAGGTCGAAGGCTGGGCCAAGGCCGAGCAGGGCTAGCCGCGCAACTCCTCGCGCATGCCTTCGATCAGCTTAGCGCGCAGTCGGCCATCGATATCCGAGAATGCGCTCCTGCGGAAAATTCGCCACGCAGACCTCGTCCCATTCAACGCCACCGCCTTGGTTGCCTCCAAGCAGGCGAACGCGATTGCCGACATCAAAGCCCTCGAAGAATCCGACATGCCCTTTCCACGAGCTTGGAGATTCGCGCCATAGAATGACGATGCACCCAGGACGCGGAGTCGTGAGGGCCTGCCCGAAAGTGAGCCAAGATCTTGCGCCGGCGTTGTTGGTGCCGCGTTGCCCCGCCTTCAGCATGCACCAATTCACGAAGGCCGAGCACCAGCTCGTCTCGTCGTTATTCGCTTGAAGACTGGTGGTGTCGAGATATTCGATGACGCGCGGATTGTGTTGCGGGTCTGGATAGTCTCTTTGGCCGAGTTCTCCGCGAGCGATTGGGATCCAAGGTGAGTCCGAAGGTGCTCGGGTCAACCCCGATGCGACCTTCCGGCTGCGGCGGGCTCCCTAGGCGACTCTTCCGTCTCCACCGGATTCCGCCAACTGATCGTAGATTTTCTGGATCGCGGTGAAGGTCTCGATGTCGCCGATGCCGCCGTAACTTGCCGCGGCGATGGCGCTGCGCGTCCGCTTTGTGGTTTTGCGACGCGACGATTTTGCTTTGCGTGCTCTTGCCATGGGTACCTCCCTTGCAATGCACGCAATTATAGGTTGCAGTCCCGGAACAATACAATGAGTGAGTGGAGCTACGGGCGACCGCTAGGCTTTACCGAAGGCCTTGCGGAGCTCGCCCTTGGCCTGTTCCAGCCGCGCACGATCGGCCTGGTTTAGGTTCTTGCCGGCCCGGTTGATGTAGAACACCAGCATCGACATCGCCGAGCGGAAGGGGTCCGCCTTGCGGCGCTTGCTCGCTTCCGCCGATCGCTTCAGCGAAGCGGCGATCTCTTTCGGATCCTTCAAGGTGAACACGCCGCGTTCGAGATCGAGCGCGGCCGAATGCTCGGTCACCTGTTGCGACCAGCGTTTCCTTGGCTTCTTGGCCTTGGTCGGCGTCATAGAGTCTCTCTTGTCCATCATCATAACGCCACAAGCGCATCATAGTTGAGCGGCGGAGAACAGGGAGCACGACCATGGCCCACCTCACGCTCTACCACGCCGCGCCCTCGCGCGCCTCCGTCGTCCGCTGGATGCTGGAGGAATTGGGCGAGCCTTACGACCTGCATCTGCTCAACCTTGCCAATGGCGACCAGGCGAAGGCCGAGTATCTCGCGATCAATCCCATGGGGAAGGTGCCGGCGCTGAAGCATGGCGATGCAATCGTCACCGAAGTTGCCGCGATCTGCACCTATCTCGCCGACGAGTTTCCGCACGCGCGGCTCAATATTCCCGTCGGCGATCCGCGCCGCGGGGTTTATCTCAAATGGCTGTTCTTCAGCCCGAGCTGCATCGAACCTGCGGTCACCGATCGCGCTTTCCCGCGCAAGGAAGAGCCGCGCCGTGGCACGCTCGGCTACGGCGATTTCGACACGGTGATGAATGTCGTGGCGAAGGCGGTCGAGCCCGGCCCCTATCTGATCGGCGAGCAATTCACCGCCGCCGATGTCGTGCTCGGCTCGATGCTGCGCTGGGGGATGATGTTCAATCTGTTGCCGAAGCGCCCGGAATTCGTGGCCTATGTCGGCAGGCTCGAGGAGCGGCCGGCATTACAGCGCGCCACCGCGCTCGATCAGGAGCTTGCCGCGGCCTAGCGTGCCCGCTGCAACAGCTTCAGGAACAGTCCGGTGCCGAAGCCCCAGGCCGCATTGATCAAAAGCCCGGCGGCAAAGCCCGGCCAT
Source organism: Methyloceanibacter sp. (assembly GCA_035456885.1). GTDB lineage: Bacteria > Pseudomonadota > Alphaproteobacteria > Rhizobiales > Methyloligellaceae > Methyloceanibacter. The sequence continues at coordinate 4,348 of DATICH010000204.1, read as the reverse complement.
AGCAGCGGTAGGGGCGCGCCTTTGATCGGCGGCACCACGAAGAAGGCGACCAAGGTCGGCGCGACCGCACCGACCACGATCCAAGCGGCCCAATAGGCGCCACCGCGCAAATTGCCAAGCAGCGGCGCGAGAGCCGCGCCCCACACGCCGCCCCAGAAGGCCTTGGATATCACGGTCGGAACGCCGAACGGCGGAATCGGATCGAGCGACCAAGCCCGGCTCAAGAACGGCGTGAAGCCGACCAGCTCGAGCAAATACCAGACGCCCTGATGAAAGATCAGTACGGCAAGAAAACCGGCGATAAAACCGAGAAGCAGCGTCTTGAGCGTCATGACGTGGTTTCCTGAGCGACAGCGTCGTGCAACATGGCGTCCGGCGTATCGGGCGCGCAAGTGCCCATGAGACCGCGGGCGAACACGACATGGTGAAGATCATATCCGGCGGCCAGACCGGCATCGACCGCGCGGCCCTCGACGCGGCGATCGAGCTTGGCCTCGACTATGGCGGCTGGTGCCCAAAAGGTGGTTGGGCGGAGGACTTCCCCAATCCGCCGGGCCTGCTCGCGGTTTATGACCGTCTGCGTCAAACGCCGCTTGCCGATCCGCTGCAACGCACCGAATGGAATGTGCGCGACGCGGATCGGCTGCTCATTCTGGTAGGCGCGGCAGGATTGACGGTCTCCAAAGGCAGCGAGGCCGCGCGAGATTTTGCTGTCGCGTTCGGCAGGCCGTACCAGATGATCGATCTCGATTCGCCCGACGCGCTCGACCAAGCGCTCGCCTTTCTCGGCGAAGCGACGATTGGTGCAGCGATTTGCATTGCCGGGCCGCGGGAGAGCGAGGCGCCCGGCATCTACGCCAAGGCGCGATCATTCTTATACGCCGCGCTCGGCGCCCCCGATCGGCACAGTTTGTCGGGCTAGGCGCTAGCCGACCAGCACCAACAAAGTGAGGAGCAGGGCCAGAACCACGGCACCGGCCAGGCCGACGAAGAAGATCGCCTTGCGCGTGGGCGTGGTCAGGATGATCTCCCCACCCCGGGCTTTCATCGCCGGGTAGGGGTCCTCGCGGCGTCTTGGCGCCTGCTCGCCCGAGCCGGGCGGCGCGGGTTGTGGCGGCGCTTCGCGGACGGTCATTTGCATTTCTCCTTTTTGAATCAACGATTGCCGCCGGACGAGGTTCCGCCTGTTTTGCCAGCCGGAAAAGCCACCATCGCCCGACTCGTGCTAGACTGAACAATCTGCCGCGCTTCTGCGGACGGGGGAGGGAACAATGCTGGAAGCACTCATCATCGCGCTCGTGGTCGGAGGCGTCGCCGGCTGGCTCGCCGGACTTCTGGTGCAAGGCACAGGTTACGGGCTGGTCGGCGATATCGTTGTCGGCATCCTTGGCGCGCTGATCGCGTCGTGGCTCTTTCCGGTGCTCGGCATCTCGCTGGCGATTGGCGGCGGTATCATCGGCCTCATCATCCTGGCCTTTATCGGCGCGGTGATCCTGTTGCTCATCGTGCGGGTGATCAAGCAAATCGCCGCCTAGCATCTCCCTTCCGGACGAAGGCCATGCCTGAGCGTACCGGCGCTCAGGGCAGCGTCTCGATATTTCCGGAATAGATCCAGCCGCTTTCAGAGGTCGCCGGGTTCGCGACCTGCACCCAGCCGCGCTTGCGTCCCAGGACACGGAGCTTGGTGCCCTTGCCCACGACGCTGGCGACAGTTGCGGTTGAAGAGGGCGAAGTGCGCAGATTGACATAGGCCGAGGGCCTGACCCAAGCCGCGTCGTCGTCGTTGATCGCGCCCGGCGTTGGGCGCCTCGTTGGCAGCGGCACGGACTCGCCCAGCGGCGCCGCGCGCTCCAAGCTTGCCGGATCTTCCACGAGGGTGGCGAATTCGAGCCCCTCCGGCGCAGCCGAGCCTTCCGCCTCCGGCGGCGCGCTGGCCATTTCCGTGGCAGCGATCTCGTGCTGCACATCGGCCGCGATGCTCAGCGTCGTCGTGGCGTCGGCCAGGATGCCGTTATTCGGTGCCAGCAGCTGGACCGTCAGCTTCGCCTCACCGGTCGCGGCCTCCGGCAGCACCAGTTGCAGATCGCCGATCTCGTCGGGGTCCAGAATCCAGTCCGACTCGCCGGAGGGGCGTCCATTCGACAATTTGGCGCCTCGCGGCACGCCCTTGAGCAGGATGATGCTGCCGGCCGGCACGCCGTCGGTGCCATCGAGCGCGATCGGCAACGCAACGGTCCTTGTGCCTGCCGCTTCGACCATGGTGGGCAGCGAGAGCACCGGCAGCGCGATCTCGGACTGAACCGTGGCGTGACTTGCCTGAGGCGTCGCGGTCGGCGGCTCGGACGCCGCCGGGTCGATCAGACGAAGCCAGATGATGGCGCCGAGAACCGCGTTCGGCAGCACGGCGACCAAAATGAGCACAGCCGCAAGCATGCGGATTCCCGAGGCGAGCGCGAACAGCGGCGGCGCGAGCGGAGTCTGACCGGGGGCGCGAGCCCCGCCAGGCGGGCGCACCGCCTGCGCCTGCGGGGCGAAACGCTGCGCGATCTGCGATGCGGTAGGGTCCGGCGCCCGGCGCGAGGATGTGGTGGCGCAGGCTTTGATCAACTCCAACCGCTCCGGTGTCGGCGGCAAGGGAGGTTCGATGTCGCCCCGGCGGTAGATCTTCGCCTCCGCTTCGACCTGGGGAGGCGTCTCTCCTCTGGAGGCGCGCGCCGCCCCGAGCGACAGGACATTGGCCGGGGGACTAAGCTTGGCTTGACTCATAGGGGCGTCCGCAATCGAACAATGACCCAGCGCCAAGGCGAGGCTCTCTCAGGCCTTGGCTGTCGCTACGCTGTTTACTGGAACGCCGGGAGGACAGCGCGGGACAAACGGACGACGGCGTAGACCCCTGACGGCGTAGACCGATAGGCGGCTCGGCCGGCGTTACTGGCGCTGCAATCCCTCTGACCCCCAAACGGCCGGGGAGGCGAAGCGTTCCGAACGGGCGGAAAAAATCCCGAGCGGGGGCCAACCCGGGCCCGAAACCGCGTACGCTTGACCCGGTTGGGCCTTGCAAAGCGGCTTTGCGGGCATCATGTCTAAGGGGCCCGCCAACCCAACCCGCACGGGGGTCAGCCATGTTGAAGCGGCTCATCATCCTGTTGCTGCCACTCGGCCTAGCCGGCTGCGTGACCGAGCGGAATCCCATGCTCCCCATGGCGCTCGCGCCGAGCGACACGGCGGCCGCGTCCTGCCTCACCTATGGGGACACGCCGACCTTCGGCGACTGCGAGGGTCCGGACGTCATCACCGTTCCGCCTGCCGCGAACTAGCCGCGCCGAGCCGTCATTGCGCCGGCGCGTACGGCTTGCCGTCACCAAATTGTCCTGAGCTGTCGACGTAAATGCGTAGGCCGTGGCTATTGGCCCGCCGCGAGGTCCGGGTTGTGGGCGATGTCGAACACGGTCAGCCCCTCGCCGAGGCCCGGTGGGAGCGGCCCGTTCAGCCGGTTATGGTCGAGACGCAGCACCTGCAGGGCGGGCGCCCCGGCGAGGCTCGCCGGGATCGAGCCGGAAAGCTGGTTCCGGTTGAGACGGAGGTCGGTGAGCTTCGGCAGCCGGCCGAGCCCCTCCGGAATAGGCCCCGAGAGCTGATTGCTGGCGAGCAGCAGCGAACCGAGATTTTCGCTGAAAGCGGCAGGCAACGGCCCGGTCAATGCGTTGTTGTGCAGGAAAAGCTGTTCCAGTGCCGGCTGTCGCAGCAATGCTTCGGGCAGGGCTCCAGAGATGCGATTGTCCTCGCCGCGGAAAATTTTGAGCATCGGCGTGTCCCAAACCACGGGGAGGGGACCCGCCAGCTCGTTGGCGTGGATGTCGAGATATTCGAGCTCGGGCAGCACCGCGACGGAAGCGGGCAGCGGCCCGGTGAGCTTGTTCCCCTTGAGCCAGAGATTCTTCAGCGCGCGGCATTCGCCGAGCGCCTCCGGCAGGGCGCCCGAGATCTTGTTGAAGGAGAGGTGCAAAGTGTGCAGCCGTTCCAGCCGGCAGATCGCCGCCGAGAGCGGACCTGACAGATTGTTGTCGTAGATCGTCAGCCGGATCACGCGTCCATCCGCGTCGGTTTCCACCCCATGCCATTCGCCGACCGGCCGCTCGCTGCCCCAGAAATCGCGCTCGAGCCAGTCCGCTCCGCCGAGCGCCATGTAGAACTCGATCAGCGCCGCGCGTTCTTGCTGGCGCACCTCCTCAGCGGGTGGGCTTCGGCTATAAAGGGTAGGATTGGCCGATCTGGGCATGGGGAAAGATCATGGACGACTTGGCGACCATTTTCAGTCTCAACAATCTCCCCGGTCATCTCTCTTATG
>DATICH010000203.1:0-3949 GCA_035456885.1 Methyloceanibacter sp. | reverse complement strand
CGAGCGTGTCGACCTTGGCGTAAGGCGCGACCTTGATGCCGAGCGCGGTGACGAAGTCCTTCTCGACCAGCCGGTCCTGCGCGACAGCGAAAGATTTCGCGCCGGGAAAGACCGGGACGTGACGTGCCGCGGCCTCGAGCGTGCCGGCTGGTACATTCTCGAACTCGCAGGTCACGACCGCGCAGGAGGCGGCAAAGCGCGCCAGCGCGCCCGTGTCGTCGTAGGCTCCCACCGTATGCGCAGCGGAAACATCGAAGGCAGGCGCGACCTTCTCGTCGGAATAAATGTGGGTCTTAAGTCCAAGCCGGGCGGCGGCGAGGCCGAGCATGCGCCCGAGCTGGCCGCCGCCGAGAATGCCGATGGTGCTGCCGGGCGGCAGCGGCGTATCAGGCATTGTCCTCGACGGCCTCGCCGATCGCGTCGGTCTGCGCCGCTCGCCAGGAGGCGACCCTGGTGGCGAGCCGCGCATCGGACAGCGCCAGAATCTGCGCCGCGAGCAAGCCGGCATTGGCGGCGCCGGATTCGCCGATCGCTAAGGTGCCGACCGGCACGCCCGCCGGCATCTGGGCGATCGACAAGAGACTGTCCAGGCCTTTCAACGCGCGGCTCTCGATCGGAACGCCGAGCACTGGCAGATCGGTCATCGACGCGGTCATGCCGGGAAGGTGGGCCGCGCCGCCCGCGCCGGCGATGATCACCTTCAAGCCGCGCTCGCGCGCGCTCGAGGCATAGTCGTAGAGCCGCTTTGGCGTGCGGTGCGCCGATACGACCTTGGTTTCGTAGGGGACTTTCAGTCCGTCCAGCACGGCGGCCGCTTGCTTCAGGGTCGGCCAGTCGGAGCGGCTGCCCATGATGATGCCGACGACGGGCTTAGGCTCGCTCATGTTTGCTCACGGGAGAAAAGCGGCAAGGCTCGCGAAAGCGCGCGATTATAGGGATGGGGCCTTGCTTGGCAAGGCAAACCAAGCCTGGACCGCGAGCCGGGGCTGCCGCAAAAGACTGCATGTCCCGCGGCGACAAGCTGATGCGCGCCTATCTGTTGTTGATTGCCATCGGACTCGTGCCGATCGCGTTGAGCTATGGCATCCACCCGGCGGGCGTGCTGCCCAAATTCCTCGACATCAGCGTCGAGGGCGCCGACCAGACGCAGATCTTTCGCGCTTTGATGTGCCTCTATCTCGCCTGCTCCACCTTTTGGGCGATTGCCGCCTTCAAGCCCGATTGGCAACGGATAGCGGTGATCTGGGGTGTGTTCTTCATGGTTTCGCTCGCTCTCGGACGGGCGATCAGCCTGCTGGTCGACGGCCCGGCAAGCCAGTTACTCGACCTCTATCTTGGGCTGGAAATCTTTGCCGGGCTGCTCGGCCTGGCCGTGCTCGCTCGCACTAGGCGATGATATCCGGGAGCAGTTGGTCCTCGATGCGGGCGATTTCGTCCTTCAAGGAGAGTTTCTTCTTCTTCAGGCGCTTGAGCTGAAGGGCGTCGGCGCGGCCAGATTCCTCCAGAGCGTTGATGGCGCTGTCCAGGTCGCGATGCTCCTGCTTGAGCCTGAGCAACGTCGCCCGGAGTTCGCGAATCTCCTCGCTCTCCATGGCGTCCCCTGCTCCTTGCCTCTCTCCTGGGACGGCCGGAAGTATCGCGGCGAAGCGGGAGCCGCGCAAGAGCTTGGGCCGCGCTTTGCAACGGTTTCGAAGGGGCCGCGACAAGGAAAGCAAGGATAGCGCCCGGGCGGGTTAGACAAAACGGCACCGATTTGACAGAATGGATCGCCCGAGACCAACGATATGGAGGTCGATATGGCGCTTGACGCACACCTCGTGGAGCTATCGGAGAAGCACCGCGCACTGGATCGGAAGATCGAAGAAGAGCAGGCGAGGCCGATGGCCGATCCGCTCAAACTCAAAGAGTGGAAGCGTCAAAAACTGCGTCTCAAGGATGAGATTGAACGCTTGAAGCACGAGCAGAGCCACTAGGCTCCGCGCTGCGCGAATTCTGAGTGAAGGCCGAGGGAGCGCAGGGTCGGCGCGCGCCCGCCGGCCTATATTTTTGCGTTCATTGCCGCAATTCCGCGCTCAACCGCGCTATAGATAGCCGCGCGAATCAGCGTCCAAACATCTGTCATGGGGGATCGAGCGATGCTGGCCGGTTTTGGCGTCAGACGGGGCAGGGGGCTTGCGGCCTTGCTCGGCGCTGGCCTCTTGCTCGGGATCTGGGTTTCCGAGGCCGAGGCGGTGCAGAAGGGCCTCGCCGACAAGGGCGAGGTTCTGGTCAAGGAGAATTGCGGGCGCTGCCATGCCGTCGGCAGGGAGGGCGACAGCCCGCATCACGACGCGCCGCCGTTCCGTACCTTGTCCGCCCACTACCCGGTGACGGATCTCGCCGAATCGCTCGCCGAGGGCATCGTCTCGGGTCACCCCGACATGCCGGTATTCGTGTTCGACCCGCAGGATATCGCGGCGATCATCGAATATCTGGAGTTGATCCAGGACGCCCCGCCGCCCGTCGAGGAGCCGGTCGAGCCGGAGAACTGAGTCAGGCGTCGGCAGCGCCTTCCGGCCACATCAGCCAGTCCCGCGCCGCATCCTCTTCGCCGGGCGCGAAATGCTCCACCTCGCAGGAGACGAAGGGCGCAGCGAGAGCCGACCACAGATGATGCGTGTCGGGATTGACGACGATGGCGACCCGGCTGAAATCCTTGAGATGCCTTAGGCTGAACTTGACGTCGTGCCAGAACGCTCGCGCATCCATGCCCTCGAAATCCTCGACGATCTCGAGTACGCGCACCTTTCCGTGCCGGGCGATGAAGCCTTCGAGCCGCTTGGCGAGCGCGTCGAACTCCTCGGTTGCGACGCGGCCCCTGAGCACGATCTCCACGGCCTGCGCGTTGTCATATTCCTTGTAGGACAGCATGGGTTACCTCACTGCCTATGACTTGGGCAGATGGCCAGTCTTGGTTTTTCAACAGGGTCCTGGCTGTTGCCTAGCAGCTTCACCGGAAATTAAACTCAACGGGACGATAAAAGGCTTGACGCTTGACACGCTGTTGCCGCGTTTTTCGCGGTAAATGGCGTAACAGACGGGAGTTCCTGCCATCAAAAGGCTGCTCATTTCGCTGCTGGTCATCGGCGCCATCGCCTGCGGCGCGATCTATGCGATCGTCACCCCGCCGGAGCCGATCATCAAGCCGGTCGCAAGCGAACCGCCCACGCGCACGCTCGCCTATCAGCAGCAGATCCAGCGCGCTGGCGAGACGGAGACATCGGACCAGGAGGCGAAGCAGCAGCAAGCCATGGTGCCGAGCGTAACCCCATCACCCAAGCCCAAGCCGGGGGACGCCGCACCAACCCAGAGCGCGCCCGCGCCCAAGCCGCAAGCGGCGGCGCCGGCCCAGCCCCAGAGTCAAGCTCCGGCTCCCCAACCCGGCGCGCCCTCTGAGATGGCGGGGTTGCCGCCCGACAACGAGTCTTACGATCCCGACGCGCCTTACGATCCGGACGCGCTTCCCTGGCAGCAACGCGGCCAGCCTTACCATCCGGGGATGCAAGGCGAGGGGCCATATCAACCGGGAATGCCGGACGACGGCTACGGACCGGGTCCGGTTGAAGCATGGCCCGGCGACGGCGGTCCGCCCCCCGGCGAGGCATGGCCGGGAGAGGATGCCGACCCCAATGCTTGGCCGCCCGGTCCGGGTGAACAGCCACAGGAATGGGTGCAGGTGCTGGTCTCCGGCGCCGGCATGCACGCGACGGCCACGGAAGGCGCGCCGATGATGTTCGCCTTCCCCTATGGGCGCACGCTGAAGGTGATCTCGCGCTACGGCAACTGGGTGGAGGTCACCGACCCGCAAAGCGCGACGACCGGCTGGATGAAGGCGCAATATCTGGCGCCGGTCGCCCGGCCGCGGCCGTACCAGGAGGCGCAGCCCTGGTATGGCGATGAGCCGCCGCGA
>DATICH010000202.1:0-6808 GCA_035456885.1 Methyloceanibacter sp. | reverse complement strand
GCCACCGCCTCATAGGCATGACCGATATGGGGCGCGTCGTTCGGATAGGAGATGGCGGTGGTGATATAGTAAGGCCGCTTGTCTGCCATAGCGGCAGGAATAGCCTTGCGGCGGTCCGCGAGCAAGCGCGCTCGCCGGCCTCGCTAAACCGGATGCTCCCGCGCGAGCGATTGCAGCCGGAACCAGGCTTCGAGCACCAGCAGACTGCGATCCAGATTGAGAGCCAAGGCTTCGGTCTTGGCGTTCGAGATCGCCTCCCAGGCTTCGGCCCAATGCGCGAGATTGGCGCTCGACACCAGCCGCCCGGCCAGCGCCTGCTCATCTTGCGTGGCGCCCTCGCCGGTCGCGGCGAAGCGAATGAGCCGCTCGATCAGCGTGAGCAGCAGCGCGAGATAGAGATCGAGGCGCTCGCTGTCGCCCGGTCCGGCAATTCGCTCGACCTGGCGATGCAGGCGCGGACCTTCGATTTCGGGCAACAAAGCGAGCGCGGCAGCGATTTCACCGTAGAGCTCGATCCCCTCGCACGAAATCAGCTCCAACGCGCGGCGCACGCTGCCCTGACTTAAGGCGAGCGCCGTAGCAAGCGTCTTGGCATTTGCCTCATGCTGGTCACGCTCGAGCGCCGCCCGCACTGCGCGCTCCAAATCCGTCTCGCCGAGAGGAGCGACGCGAAGGGTCCGCGCGCGTGAGCGAATGGTGACCGGTAGACGCCCCTCGGCGCTCGAGACTAGAAGAAATAGGGTCTGCGGCGGCGGCTCCTCCAGCGCTTTGAGCAGCGCATTGGCGGCGTTTTGGTTCAGCTCGTCGGCGCGATCGACGATCACCACGCGCCATCCGCCCTCCCCGGCCGAATGTCCGAGAAAGGCGCGCAGCCGTCTCACCTCGTCGACGCCGATCCATTGCGACCAGCGCTTCGATTTTTCGACCCATGACCGCCGGATCAGCAACAAATTCGGATGCGAGAGCGCGGCTACTTTGCGGAACGCGGCATGATCCTTGTCGACGGCTTGGCCATCGGCAAGCACGGAGCGCGCGAAGCGATAGGCAAGCGTCGCCTTGCCGATGCCCTCCGGCCCGACGATCAGCCAGGCATGGTGCATGCGCCCGCTTTGCAGCGCCTCGGCAAGCTCGCGCTCCGCCGCGTCATGGCCGAACAGGACATCGACCTCGCGCGGCGAGGAGAAACCGGCCAGCCGGTCAGGCTCGACCGGGGCTGCGCGCGAACGCTCGGCCGCCATGCTCATGGGCTCAGGCGCTGCAACACGACTTCCCAGACATCCTCCGCCACCATGGCTTCGGGCTGGCTCGCGTCGATCACGACGCAGCGTTCCGGCTCCTCCTCGGCGACATCGAGAAAGGCTCTGCGGATGCGCTCATGCAGCATGAGTTCCTGGCTCTCGAAGCGATCAGGCGCTGCGCCGCTCCGCCGCTCGGCGGCGCGCGCGAGCCCGTCCTCCGGGGGAATGTCGAGAATGAAGGTAATGTCGGGCAAAAGACCGCCGACCGTGAGCCGCTCGAGCGCATTGATGATGCCGCGCGGCACCCCGGCGGTGGCCCCTTGATAGGCGCGCGTCGAATCGAGGAAGCGGTCGCACACCACCCATTTGCCTTCGAGCAGCGCCTGCCCAATCGCTTTCTCGATATGGTCGGCTCTCGCGACGCCAAACATCAAGGCCTCGGCGAAAGGCCCGAACTGCGAGACCTGCCCGGAAAGCAGCGCCTCACGGATCTCCTCGGCGGCGGGCGAGCCGCCTGGCTCGCGCGTGGCAAAAACCTTGCGGCCGGCGCGCGCCAGCCGGTTGGCGAGAATCCCGGCTTGAGTGGACTTACCGGACCCCTCGCCGCCCTCGAAGGTGATGAATCTACCGGTCTCGGCGGCTTCGCGTTGCATGGATTTGCCGGCTATAACAGCCAGCCGAAGGCAAGGACAAACAACGAGTCCAGTCCCCGCATGGCGAAATTGCTCCGCTCGATATCGTCGCCGGCATAGAGCGGAATATCGTTGGTCGCCTGCGACTCGGCCGAGTTGACTCTCAAGGTCGCGACTTGGTCGCCCTTGCGGATCGGCGCTTTGATCGGGCCTTCATATACGACTTGCGCCGAGACCTTGCCGGTGGCGGTGGCGGGCAGAATGATATCGATATTGCCTTCGCCGACCAGCGGCACGTAGTGGCTGCTGCCGCCCCAGACTAGCGCGTCGCTTACCTTTTGGCCCTCGTCGAAAAGCCGGAACGGCCTGAAGCTCTTGAAACCCCAATCCAGCAATCTCCGTGCCTCCGCTTCGCGCTCCTTGGCCGACTCCAGACCCGTGACCACCACCAGAAGGCGCTGGCCGCCGCGCGTGCCGCTCGCCACGAGTCCGTATCCGGACTCCTTGATGAAGCCGGTCTTCAAACCGTCGACGCCGATGTCGGCCCAGACCAACGGATTGCGATTACGGAAGGTGAACTTTTCGCGGTACTTGAATTCCTTCTGCCCGAAATAGTGATAGTAATTGGAATAGTTGTAGATCAGATAGTGCGCGAGCATGGCAAGCTCGCGTGGCGTCATCAAATGGCCTTCTGCCGGTAGGCCGGTCGCGTTCTTGAAGGTCGACTTTTCAAGTCCGATGGTTCGTGCGTACTCCGTCATACGCTGTGCGAAAGCTTCCTCCGTCCCGGAGATGCCTTCCGCGATGATGATCGCGCCGTCATTGGCGGACTGGACGGTGATGCCTTGAATGAGGTCCTCCACCTTCACCATAGTGTTGAGCGGCGCGAACATGGCCGAAGTGCCGGAGGGCGCGCCTCCGGTCCGCCACGCATGCTCGCTCACCTTGAACTCATCATCGAGCTTGAGACGCCCCTCCTTCATCTCGCGAAACACCACGGCGAGCGTCATGAGCTTGCTCATGCTGGCCGGCGGCGCCAGCGTATCGGCATCCTTCTCGAACAATATGAGATTGGCGCCAGCGTCCATCAAAATGGCCTGCTTCGCCTTGGTTTCGAAGCCGGTTGAGGGGGCGCCATGGGCCGCGGCGGTGGCGGCAATAATGGTGCCCGCCACGGCGAATTTGATCCATTTGTCCAGGCGCGAGGCGTTCACGGGTCTGGCCGGGCCGTATCGGAGTGGATGAGAAGGCCGCTTTCCGGCGGCCGACCCAGCAAATATCGAGCGGGCTTACGCAAAAATCAACCCGGTAGCCGCGCTAGTTGCTCGCCAGGACCTTCGCTCCCCGATATCCCGCGCCAGCCACCTTGGCCAATGCCGCCCGCGCCTCGGCCATATTCGCGAACGGCCCGACCCGGACGCGGAAATACGCTTCTCCCTTCACGCTGATCTCGGTCACGTCGACCGGCGCGATTTCCGACAGCACTTGATGCGCCCGCTCGGCATTGTCCTTGTTCTTGAACGAGCCCGCCTGGATCACCGGCCCACTGGCCGGGGCGCTAGCAGTCGTCTTCCGCGGCAGCGAGGCTGTGGCCTGCGGCGATGCGGGCAAGCTTGCCCTTTTCGAAGCGCGCGGGCCTGGGATATCGCCCGGCCTGGCCTCCGCCCAACGCCGCGCCAGATTTTCCGGGTTCTCCGCCGGAAGCGTGTCCGCGGCAATGCTCTGCATTGCCACCGTCGTCACCCCGCTCTTGGACACGCCGCCTTTCGCCGCGAGATGCACCCAGCTCTGGTTCGCCAGATATCTCCGCTCGTAGCTGTCGTCCCCATTCAGCGGCGCGCGGCCGAGATATTTGACGCGGACGGTCGCCGTGCCGCGGCTACGAAAGCCGAGCAGCTCGGCCGAGCGCCGCGACAGGTCGATGATGCGGTCGCGCGCATAGGGGCCGCGATCATTGATACGCACTACGATGGACCGCCCGTTGTTCAGATTGGTCACGCGCGCATAAACCGGCAGCGGCAAGGTCGGGTGCGCCGCCGAGATCCGATCCATGTCGTAGATTTCGCCGTTCGCCGTGCGGCGTCCATGGAACAACTCGCCATACCAGGAGGCATTGCCAACGCGGTCATAATCCGGGTCCTCACGCGGCGTGTACCAGGCACCGGCGATCTGATAGGGCTGCCCGACCGTGTAATATCCGCCGCCCCTCGGCACGGGCTGTCCGAGCGGAACGACCCGCTCACCGAGCTTCTCGCCGTTGCCGCCCGAGCCGCAAGCCTGAAGGCCGAGCGCGATCGCGCCAAGAACGATGAACGACGCCACGCGGGCGGACCCCGTGCCCACCTCGAGATCAAGCGCGGTCCCTACCCGTGCGGGCTTGAATTGACTGGAAAAACGCAACAACCCGCCCCCCGGTAGGGCTTTCGCAACCGGGACGGAACGACCTCGACTTGGTGGACGAGATCGACGCAGCCGACCCAGCCGCCGACTCTCGGCCGAAGAGCGTTAGCAAAAGATGAATTCAGGGGGTCTTGCGGGGCCGCATCTCGAGGCGGATTAGGCACGAAGCGACCACTTGATCGAAGGGGAGACTTGCATCGATCACCGTGAAATCTTGCGGTCCGATCGCATAGCCGAGCTGAGCATCGACCACTTCCGGAGTCGCATCCGAAACGTCGCCTTGCCTGGCGGCCACCCTCTTGCGCAGTGTCTCGGGGGGCGCCTCAAGCCAAAGTCCGGTGAAGGAAGCGCCCATCTCCGCCGCAAGCGCCGCCGCTTCGGCTCTCTCTTCCGGCTTCGCGTGGACGGCATCGAGGATCACGGATTGGCCGCCCTCGAGCGCCAATCGCGCACGCTTCCGGCACATGGCGTAGGCCTGATCGGAAATTTTGGCGGCGTAGGCCGCGACCGGCAATCTGTCGTGTTGCATCACGCCGAACAGGCGCTTGCGCTCGACGTCGCTCCGCACATGCACCGCGCCGGGAAACGCGCCGATGAATGGCGCTATGGCGCGGGCGACCACCGATTTGCCGCTTCCGGAAAGCCCGCCGATGGCGATCAGCCGTGGTGGCGGAGGCGCCAGAAAACGCCGCGCCAATTCGAAATAGATCCGCGTTTCGTTCCGCGCTGCATCCCGCAGCGAAGCACCAGCGCTCTCGGTCAATTTCCGCGCGCGCAACAGCTCGACCTTCGCCCTGATCGCCGCTCGCATCGACAAAAACAGCGGCAGCGCCGCGAGCCCGATCAAATTCCCGGTATCGGCGCCGGCATCGAGATAGGCATTGAGCAAGCTGTTGGCATGCTGTCCAAGCTCTCGTTTGCCGAGATCCATCAGCAGAAAAGCGAGATCGTAGAGCACGTCGATCGTGGCCAGCCGGTCGTCGAACTCGATGGCGTCGAACAGCACCGGCGTGTCGTCGAGTTCGACAATGTTGCGCAAATGGAGATCGCCATGGCAGTGGCGGACATAGCCGCTCCGCGCCCGTGCCTCGAGCAGAGGCGCGACGGCGGCGAGCCCCTCGCGGCTCCGTCCGGCAAGCTCCCGCGCCGCGTCCTGCGGAATGATCTCGGGATCGGCGGCGAAACTCGCCTCGTTGTCGTTGAGCACGGCTTCGAGCGCGGGCACGGCGCGGTTCGGCGACAACATGCGGTCGGCCGAAGCGTGGAACCTGGCGATGACCTCGGCGAGCGGCTGCATCGCCGCCACACTCAGCCGCCCCTCCCCGGCCATACGGTCATAGAGATTGGCCTGGTCGAATCGGTGCATGCGAAGCACCCATTCGACCGCCTCCCCCTCGCCGCCAAGCCGCAGGGCGCCGTCCTCGCCAAGGGTGACCGGGATCACGTCGAGGTAGAGCTGGGGCGCCGTCCGTCGATTGACGCGGAGCTCGTTCAGGCAGGCTTGGCAACGCTTCTCCAGGCTGGAGAAGTCGAGAAACGGGTATTTGACGGCCCGTTTGACTTTGTAGGCAAAGTCCCCGGCCAGAAAAACGATAGAGGCGTGGGTCTCGATGCGCTTTACGGTTGCAGCCTCTAGCCCGTAGGCTTCGGGCCGCGCCATGAATTTCAAGACCTTAGCCTGAAGGGAATTCTCCCCGCCCATCTATTAACCATAACACGAGAATCGCGTGCCTTCCTGGCCACAGAGTCTTTGAAAAACCTAAAGAAACTTGCCACTCCACTTGCTGGCGCAAGGTTAACTGGCTAACGTTTCGCTCGGACGGGGCGGACTCAACCTGCAGCGCCTCTCGGAAAGGCCGAGCGGTCTGATGACGGGGTGGATGAAGTGGGCGGTCGCGCTCGCGATGGCCGTGCTCGCCATGGGCACGCCCGCGCTCGGCGTCGCCGGCGACACGTCGGTTGCCGTCAAACGGCTTGGGCCACCCGACGTAGAAGCGCGTCGCGAAGCCCTGCTACAGCAAATGATCGCGAGCCCTTCCGATCTCGATCTCGCCTTCGAATATACGCGGCTCTCCTCCCAGGTCGGCGACTACGAAGCCGCCGTCTCCACGCTCGAGCGCATGTTGATCTATGCGCCCAACAACCCGCCGGTACCGCCCACTTGCGAGGCGTGGCCTTATTATTACGGCATCTCGCCGACCGGCGCCTACCCGGACTACCCCGATATCAGGCAGCTCTATTACGACGGCGCCACCACTCAGATCCTGCTACAGGGCGCAAAGCCTGTGCCGACGCACGATCCTATCCGGCGACCGATCATCCCGCCGGAGATCCCGGACGGGCCGTGTAATTCGATCACGCACTGCTAGCGCCTTCGGCGCAGACATTGGCGCGCTCCGCGCCTTGCCCTTGTCAGACCGCGGCGCGCAACCAATATATCCATCTCCCCTCTTCCTGTTTTTCCCGTCATTTGGCACCCGATGCCCCCGGCGCTAAGATCGGCAGGCTTGCTTCAGTGGTTGGCGTAATGCGTGATCC
>DATICH010000201.1:0-21198 GCA_035456885.1 Methyloceanibacter sp. | reverse complement strand
ACAGCTAACGAAAATGAGAATCGTTTTGTTTTCTGCTTTTTTAGTTTTCCCAGCCTAGGGCCATCAAGGGGTCCTGGGTTCGAGTCCCAGCGGGCTCACCGTTTAAACCGAGGAGCTAGCTTGTTCGACCTCTCCTCCAATGGTGGAATGCCGCCAGACTGAGGCGTTGAGCAAAGCCGAATCGGTGCCGCTTGACTTGGTTGTTGTCCAAGCCGCTTTCCCAAAAATCAGCCGATCAATATCCCTGCTGGTATTTCTTGCGGCCCTTCGGCGGCAGGGCCGGCGGCGATCCAGCCGTATAGTCGGCTATGCAGTTGGCAATATAGGCCTCCCTTTCCCTGGCATTGAGCGCAGGCCGAACCTGATTGGCGTTATACCAACAGGCATCCTCGACCCACTGTGGCGCGGCGAATGTAGGGGTCGCGGAGAACATGACGCCCGCGACAATGATCGTCACGGTTTTCAGTTTCATGGCACACCTCCTGCTCACTTTCGGATCGGCTTCCAGCGATTTTACTTCGGCGGTCAACCCGCGCCTATCGCTTCCAGATGGAGCTTAATGTCAAAACGCATTTTCGTGAGGATCGATCATCGTAGTCCTCTAACGCTCTGCCCCCGTTTCGTTATTCTGGTCGCTCGCACGATTGCGGGAGAATTCTGTGCCTAACGGGCAACAGGCGAAGCTTTTTTGCGTGGATGCATGGAGTGAGCCTGGACGCGGGTGATACTGTGGGCTGAGGCTTGACAGCCCTATGGGGGGAGGGTCGGATGGGGTTCATCATAGCGATCATGTCCGTGCCACTGTTGATGGGTACCGGCATTTACAATCCGAAGGTCGTGCATAACGGCCGCTGCATCGCCGAGCCAGGCAGCTTTCACGCGCTGTTCTGTCCGCCACCACCCGCGGCGCCTGCGCATCGTTCGCGCCGGAAGCGGTAGAACTGCCAATTGAGATTCGGCGGTATTACCGGCGGTGCTGCCAAGCCAACACGTGGCGGGCCATCGATGCCATCGGCGTGGTAGCGCTGGGGCGGTCGACGGGGGCGCCAGCAGGTTGAGGCATCTCGACCAATTTGCGCTTCGCGCCGAGTCACGCCAACATCCGAAACAGCTCCGCCTTGCGCGCGAACGCCTTCCGATGTTGCGGTGGGACCATGTAGTCAGACGCCGCCTTCTCGTAGGCCGCGGCGATCTGGAGGTGCTGTTCCGGACTGAAAACCATGCCCCCATAATGGCGCAAATTGCTTAACACCTCATAAGTGTCGAGGCTGGAGGGCCGCGCTGTGCTATTTTCCAGGCTTGCACTTCAGAGGGGATGGCGCCTTTGTTCGTGCGATCCTTGATCGTTTTCCTGATCGTCATGGGCGGCCTCGCCCTGTTTCAGGCCGACCGGAACGACTGCTACTGGCATGGCATCGCGGGCTGGGCGGATTGGCTCTACTGCGTCTGCGTGATCCGGTAGCAGGACCTCCAACGCAATAAGGCCCCCGCGATTGCCCGTCCGGGCGCGGGGGCCTAAGCTGTCAGGTTGACGTGGGACGTCTGCTACGGGCAGATATACTTCCACCGGCCGAAGATGCCCTGCTTCCAAAAACAACTCGGTCTTACGGGCGGCGCCCATGTCTGAGCGTAAACCGGCTCGACGACATCATACTCGACCCAAACGCATCGATCCGCTCCGCACAGCCAGTCGGCCTTGGCCGGAGCCGCCGAAAGCAACAACGCGGTCGCTAATGCCGAACTTGTCACTATGGTTCTGATCATCTCTCAATCATCCTTCCACGTGTTACTTCGGGCAGACGACGGCGTCGATCTTGCACTTGTATCCTGCAGAAACGGCACCGCAGTTGGTCGATGACTGCGTGACCTTGCCGCCCATGCTTTTGGCTGTCTGCAGAAGATCCGCCCTTGCATATGCGCTGGCCGTGGCCAGTTTTGCCGCCACTCCCTTCGCCTTGACCGATTTACATGTCCCAGCCTCGACCGGCGCCGCCAAGCTCACCAGCAAGGCCGTTCCGAATGCGATGACGACAGTCAATTCTTTACGCGTCATTGTTCTCCCCTATGCTCGACTTGCGGGTGAACTCTAGGCCCAGCGCGCATGGTGAGGTCAATCACTTTGTTTGATTAATGGCGTTTGAATATTAATGGCGTTGCATACCTAATATTCCCTGCCTCAGTGCTTGCGCTTGCCTTTCGTTGCCGTGAAGTCGGCGATGCAGTTTGCGACATAGGCCTCCACTTCCGCAGCATCGAGCCGGGGCCTCACATTGAAAGCCTCGATAAGGCAGGCCGTTCTAACCTCTTCCGAGACGGCCCAAGCCGGACCGGCGCCCGCCAGAGTTATCGAGGGCAGGAGCACGGCGAGCGCGGCCATGGTCACAGGTTTCATTTCAACCTCCAATCGACCGGCAGGCGGCGGCTTCCGCCGGTCCGGCGAGCTTGACCCGCAACATTTGGCGAATCATGCTTCTCACGAGTTTCCAGTCTGGTTTTTCGGCCGCGACCAACTTTCCGGCGCTAGGGTGGGCGAATCCGGCCATTTTCCCCAGCGTGAGCCCCGTTTTTTCGAGGTGACCTGTGGCTTAAGCGTCACAGCATTCTGCGGGGAAAGCCTATATAGTCCATATTTAGAAACGACAGGGAACGGGGGAAAGCCATGCGTCTCTTTCTAGCTTGCGCGATTGTGATCTCGGCGGCGATCGGTCTGAGTGGTTGCTTCGGCCACCACCAGAAGGAAGTCATCGCAGAGCCATTGAAGCTCGGATAGCGAACGAGATAGTCCCAAGAATTTAGCTCTGCACTATCTTATCTCTCCGGCAATGCCAGCCCCGGCCAGGGTCTCCCCGGCCGGGGTTCTTTTTGTTTTCACGGGCTTCCGACGCTCCCCTCCAGCCGCCAAGTTGAACGCCAGATGAATGGCTCCCTCAGCCTTGGTTCAGTCGTCCCCGGTTAGGCTCCAGCTCATCGATAGGGGACATCGTTCCACGGCGGCTGCTGAGGCTGCGGCCATGGTGTCTCATATCCGCCACCATGACTTGTCAGGACTCCGAATCAAACAGGACGCTGGAGGAACATCATGAATAGTGACGCAGACTCATCCCAAGGACGTAGTCGATCTCGCTACGGCGTGATTCTCGCCGCCCTGCTCTGCCTCGGTTTCGCAGGCTTCAACGATGCTGCATCGGCTTCGGTCGCGGAGACGGCTGGAGCCAAATCCCGTCCGGCAGCCGCCACCGGCGCTATCGTCGTCGCCGATCGCGGCTGGAACGGCGGCAATAACTGGAACAAGGGCGGCAACTGGAATAAGGGCGGCGATTGGAAGGGCAATAACAATAAAAAGTGGAGCGGCAACAAAAATTGGAACCCCAACTACAACAAGTACTACAACAAGCATTGGGGCAAGGGCTGGAGCAACTACAACAACAACTGGAACAAGAACTGGAACAAGAGGGCCCATGTGCGCGGTTGGTACAAGCGGCCCTATTATGGTCAGTTCGTCGCCGGCATCGTACTGGGCTCGCTCCTGACCGCACCTGCCGTTGGCATCGTTCCTTACGCGCCGCAGCCTTATCTCTGCTGGTATTGGGCGGACCCGTACATGTATCGCGGCTACTGGGACTACTGTTACTAATCTGCCGCAGCAGCCTACCGAATCAGGGCGCCGGCTCGTCCGGCGCCCTTTCGTCATCTGGCGGGTTTATTCAGCGGGATGCGGAGCCTTGCGGCGCATGCGGCTAAACACGGTGCGCTTGAGGAAGTAATAGGCTGGGCGGCCCATGATCGCCAGGGCGACGAATTTCGACATGAAGGGGGTCGCACCCAGCACGGCCGAGATCCCAGCTTTGATGCCGGGCTCGAGGTCGGTCATCATCACCACGGGGATGAGCGGCCAAGCAGCGTAGGCCCCGACCAGCACGAGCGTGCCAAGGCCGAAGCGCCAGCCGATCTGTTCGGCAGTGAAAACAGGATCCTCTGCGGCTTTGATGGAGACCTCCTCACGGTCGGGGGGCAGAATATGCATGAGCTTCTGTCAGATTAATGGGGTTTCCTGGAGGCAGGAAGGGGTGCCCGGCCGCAATCTTGCCGCCAATAAGGTAGCTTCGACCGGTCTGAATCCGAAGTCCGGCGATTAGCCGCAAGCCGGTTTTTTTGCATTTTCGTGACTTTGCCCCCCACAGCTTAAAATTTCGCCTCCCGGGCTTCGATCATTCGCTCTCACCGCTCACCCTCCTGCGGTGCCGCGGCGACGAGCCAGGCCGGGTCGAACCAGCGGTCGGCCTCCCCGTCATAAGGAAGCCGCGTGATGTCCCAATGGCGGATATAGGGAGCATAAGTGCCCCAAACCGGCGGTCCGCCGCCGACATAGACCACGCGATCGGGGAACCAGGCGAGCACCTCCTCGGGATGGTTGGTCGAGCGGATCTCGCAGATGGTGCGGTCCTCATAGGCGAAGGCCGGGATCGAAGCGATAGTGGTAGGGCCGGCGATGATCACGTGACCACGCGTCACCTCGAAGAAGCGCGCCACATCGGCAACATATTCACGGCCCTTGTTGCCTTCCCAGGGAAGCCTGCCGTTCAAGCCCAACTGTCCGCGCTGGCCAATGGCGCAAATGGCGCGAATGTCAGCCACGCCACCCTCCTTGTCTCTGCCACTCCGGTCTCGCCACGTGCGACCTTAGCCGCGGATAGCCTTTTGACAAAGATTGATGCAGAAACGCGCCTTCATGACCCCCCGCAGCCCCCTCTTCCCCGCCGCCGATCCTAATACACGGTTGAAGGCAATCGGGCTGATGGCGCTCGCCACGCTCTGCTTCGCCGGTCTGGACGCGACGGCGAAATATCTGGTGACCGAAGCGGGCATGCCGGTCGCTCAGGTAAGCTGGGTCAGATTTGTGGTCCATGTCGCGTTCAGCGCGGTAGCGCTGTGGCCCTTCGCGCTGCCGCCTTCGCTGCGTTCGGCAAAACCGCTGATGCAAATCTTGCGCTCCATGCTCATGGTGGTGACTACCGGGTTCAATTTCCTGGCGCTGCGCTATCTCCAGCTCGATCAGACCATCACCATCTTCTTCCTGACGCCGTTGCTGGTCGCGGCGCTGGCCGGACCGCTGCTTGGTGAATGGGTCGGCTGGCATCGCGTGCTCGCCATCGTCGCCGGCTTCATCGGCGTGCTGCTGGTGATGCATCCTGGGATCGGCACGGTGCATTGGGCCATGCTGATCTCCCTCGGCGCCACGCTCGGTTATGCCTTGTACAATATTGCCACACGCTATCTTGCCGCTTTCGATCCGCCGGAAGTGACGCAGACCTATACGCCGCTCGCGGGCGTTTTGATCCTGGCGCCGTTTGCGCTCAATGTCTGGCAGTGGCCCGACGGTATGGGACAATGGCTGCTGCTCGCCACGCTCGGCTTGTGGGGCGGCCTCGGCCATTGGCTCTTGATTCTTGCTCATCGCGGCGCGCCGGCGCCGCTGCTCGCGCCCTTCATTTATCTCGGCCTGATCTGGATGTCGGCGGCCGGCTTTTTCGTGTTCGGCGACGTCCCGACCTGGTGGACCTTGTCCGGCGCCGCGGTGGTGATCCTGTCCGGCCTCTATCTCCTGGCGCGGGAGCGGAAGGTGCAGGGAGAAGCCAAGGGAGGGCCCGCCTCGGACATCGCCTCGCAGTGAGCGCCGGCGGGTGCAACCTTCGGTAAGGCTCAAAAGTTATCGGCTGAGGAGTTGAGAGGAGAAGGCTCTCGGAGGCGCCGGGACAGTGCGGACCAAGCTCAGAACGGCCATCGCCGCAGGGCTGATGGGAGGTGTCCTTGCCGGTGGCGGCATCGTGGCGGGGCTTGTTGGATTCCTGCTTGCCGGCGCCGGCGTGGCCGCGATGCATCTGGACGGGCGCGCGTCGCTGCCCTCCCCCCGCGCCGCCAATCCGCTGCTCCATCACGTCCGGTTGAAGCCCGAGGCCGATCCGCCGCGCGGCGTCCCGTTGCCGCAAAAGCGCAGGATCGAAGCCGCCGTCAGGGCGCAAATCCGCGCCTATGCCGCGCGCGACGCCGAGCAGGCTTTCGCCCAGCTTGCACCTTCGACCCAGCGCTTCTTCGGCGAGCCCCATAGGTTCCTCCGCACGATCGCCCAGGAGGTCCCGGCCATGCTCGATACCAGGCGTTTCGCCTTTCTCGGCGTCGAACAGAGCGGCAGGCGAACCGTAACCCAGGTGCTGATCACCGACAGCATGGGGCAGGAATGGCTGGCGGAGTTCCAGCTCGAGCAGCTCGCCGGCCATGATTGGCGCATCAAGGGCTGCATCCTGCAGGCGGCGCCGGGGCAACAGGCCTAAGCCTCTTCCGGCGGCGCGTCCGATTTGGCGTAGCGGCGCCGCAAATCTTCGGTGAACGCGGCCAGACTTCCTGCTTCGATGGCGTCGCGGGCGCGCGCCATCAGCTCCTGATAGAACTGGACATTGGCGTAGCTCAACAGCATGGCGCCGAGCGTCTCGCCCGATCTCACGAGATGATGCAGATAAGCGCGCTCATATTGCGCGGCGGGACAGGTGCTTTCCGGATCGAGCGGGGTCGGATCCTCGGCGTAGCGAGCGTTGCGCAGATTGAGCCGTCCGCCCCAGGTGAAGGCCTGGCAATGCCGTCCCGAGCGGGTCGGCATCACGCAGTCGAACATATCCATGCCGCGCGCGATCGACTGCAGCAGATCCTCCGGCGTGCCGACACCCATCAGATAGCGGGGCTTGTCCTGCGGCAGGTGTGCCGCCGAAACCTCCACCATTCCGAGCATGGCGCTCTGGCCCTCCCCCACGGCAAGACCGCCAATGGCGTAGCCGTCGAAGCCGATTTCCAGAAGCGCGCGCGCGCTTTGCTCGCGAAGCTCCGGATAGACACTCCCCTGCACGATGCCGAACAGTGCTTGGCCGGGCTTGGCGCGTTTGGCGAAAGCCTGCTTGGAGCGCTCGGCCCAGCGGAGCGACAAATCAAGCGATGCCTTTGCCTCCTCATAGGTGGCGGGAAACGGCGTACACTCGTCGAGCACCATTTGGATATCGGCGCCGAGCAGGCATTGCACCTCGACGGCCCGCTCCGGCGTGAGCGTCACGCTCGCGCCGTCGATATGCGATTGGAAGGTGACCCCCTCCTCGCCGATCTTCCTGAGCTTGGCCAAGGACATGACCTGAAAGCCACCGCTATCGGTGAGGATCGGTTTCTCCCAATGCATGAATTTGTGCAAACCGCCGAGCCGGGCGATGCGCTCGGCGCCGGGCCGCAGCATCAAATGATAGGTGTTGGCCAGGATGATGTCGGCGCCGGACGCCGCCACGTCCTCGGGGAACATGGCCTTGACCGTGGCGCCGGTGCCGACCGGCATGAAGGCCGGCGTGCGCACGATCCCGCGCGGCGTTGCGATCGCGCCCGCGCGCGCCGTGCCGTCACGCGCCGTAACCGCGAAGGAGAAGCGATCGCTCATGCCGCGCCTCGTTCGGGGCTGAGCAGACACGCATCGCCATAAGAGTAAAAGCGGTAGTGCTGCGTCACCGCATGGGCATAGACGCGCTTCATCAGATCGAGACCGGAGAAGGCGGCGACCAGCATGAACAGGGTCGAGCGCGGCAGATGGAAATTCGTCAAGAGCCGGTCGGCGAAGCGGAAGCGATAGCCCGGCGTGATGAACAGATTGGTCGCGCCGAAAAAAGGCATGAGCTCGCCGTTGGCGTCCGTGCCGCTTTCCAGCAGCCTGAGCGAGGTCGTGCCGACGGCAACGATCGCCCCTCCCCGTCGTTTGATTTCATTGAGCGCCTCGGCCGTCTCAGCTGCGATGGTGCCGGTCTCTTTATGCATAACGTGCCCCGCCGTCTCGGCGCTGCGCACCGGCAAGAATGTGCCGGGTCCGACATGCAAGGTCACGAAATGGCGGGAGACGCCGCGTTCGTCCAATGCCGCCATCAGTCTATCGGTGAAATGGAGGCCTGCCGTTGGCGCGGCAACCGCGCCCTCTGCGCGCGCGAAGCTCGTCTGATAGTCGACGCGGTCCTGCGCATCGGCCGGACGGCGCGAGGCGATATAAGGCGGGAGCGGCATTTCGCCGAAGCGGGAGATCGCCTCGTCGAGGCTCGCGTCGCTGAAATCGAAGGCGAGCGTTACCTCGCCTTCCCGCCCCCTCGCCTCAACGCTTGCCGCCAGACTGCCTAACAGACAAACCCCCTCGCCTTCGCCGAAGACAATGCGATCGCCCGGCTTGAGCCGCTTGGCGGGACGCGCCAATGCGTGCCAGCGACTGGCGTCGATCCGTTCAGTCAAGGTCACCGACACTTGCGCCGTCGTGCCGTCGCGCTCGCGCACGCCCCTAAGCTCCGCCGGAATCACCTTGGTGTCGTTGAACACGAGCGCGTCGCCCGGCCGGAGCAATTCAGGCAGATCCAAAATCATGCGGTCGGCGAAGGGCGGCGAGGCGTCCGGCTCGACCACCAAGAGCCGCGCCGCGTCGCGCGGCACCGCGGGGCGGAGCGCGATCAGTTCTTCCGGCAATTGAAAATCGAAATCGTCGACGCGCATATATAGGATGCGTCACAGATAGCGTACCATCACCGCGCCGGCGATCACCATCAGCGTACCGCCGATGCGACCGATGCTGAGCTCGCGCGCGACCAGATCGAACAGGCCGTAGCGGTCAAGCAACAGCGCCGCCACCAGTTGACCGGCGATGCCGAGCGCGATCAGCGCGGCAACACCGATGCGCGGCGCCAACATCAGGTTGGCGGTGACATACATGGCGCCGAGCAGACCGCCGCTCAACAGCACATAGAGCGGCATGGTCTTGAGCGCCGAGAAATTGACGTCCTGCCGCAGCAACAGCGTGATGGCGATCAGGGCGACGGTACCGACGCAGAACGACAGGGTGGACGCCGCGATCGGGTTGCCGAGGCGTGCGGCCGCCTCGGCGTTGATCGGCGCCTGCAACGAGATCAGGGCGCCGGCGCCGAGCGCAAAAAGGGTCAGGAGCAGACCAAGCAGCGTCATCGGCTTTCTCCCTGTTCGCCAGCAGCTAGACGTCGGACGCGACCTTCACCGAAAGCATCTTGTCGGGATTGGCGGGCGGCTCGCCGCGATTGATCTTGTCGACATTCTCCATGCCCTCGATCACGCGACCCCAGACCGTGTATTTGCGGTCGAGGAAGTTGGCGTCGTCAAAGCAGATGAAGAACTGGCTGTCGGCGGAGTCGGGAGACTGCGCGCGCGCCATCGACACGGCGCCGCGGGTATGCGGCTCGGCGCTGAACTCGGCGCCGAGCTTCTGCCCGGAGCCGCCCATGCCGCTCCCCGTGGGATCGCCGGTCTGCGCCATGAAGCCGTCGATCACCCGGTGAAATACCACGCCGTCGTAGAAGCCTTGGCGGGCGAGTTCCTTGATGCGGGCGACGTGGTTCGGCGCCAGGTCGGGGCGCATCTCGATCGCCACGCGGCCTTTGCTGGTCTCGATGACGAGAGTGTCTTCGGGTTTCGCCATGGGTCTTTCCTTCCGAATGCGGTGTGTATGCGGCTACGGTTCGATGGTGGCCTTCTTGACATAGTCGAGCTTGGGAAAGCCCTGCTCGAGATAAGCGTTGCCTTGCTGCTGGATCAGGCCCTGATTCGGACCCTTGCCGCCGGGCGCGCCTTCGCCGTAGCCGCCATAGAGCGAGTCCACCACATCCATGCCGGAGACGACCTTGCCGAAGGGCGAGAAGCCTTGGTTGTCGAGGAAGTCGTTGTTGCCGAAATTGACGAACACTTGGGTGGTGCGCGTGTTCGGTCCGGCGGTGGCGAAAGTGACCGTGCCGCGCGCATTGCTCTGCTTGACCGGATCGTCCTTGATATTGGCGTCGCGCCAGGCCGCGGCGACGGCGGGATCGCCATTGATACCGAATTGCACCATGAAGCCCGGGATCACGCGGAAGAAGCGCGTGTTGTCGTAAAAGCCGTTCTTGACGAGGTTATAGAAACGGTCGGCGCCATTCGGCGCCCAGTCACGCTGCACTTCGACGACGAAGCTGCCTTTGCTGGTGTCGAATTTTGCCTTGTAGGCGGCCGGCGCCTGCTCATTCAGGCTGGCGGGATCCGACAGATTGCCGGCGCGCGCCGGGCTTAACGCAATTCCCATACCGAGCACCAGCGCGGCGGCGAACAATAGGCTTGCCTGAAATCTCATGACACCTCCCTTGGCAGATCGTTGGGCCGGCCTAGCCGGCGAACTTCTTTTTCAGCGCGGCCGCGACGACGGGCGGCACGAAGGATGAAACGTCGCCGCCCATTTCGGCAATTTGGCGGACAAGGCTCGCCGCGATATGCCGCGCTTCCGGCGAGGAGGCCAGAAACACCGTCTCGATTTCCGGCGCAAGCGTCTGGTTCATGCCCGCCATCTGCATCTCGTAGTCGAAATCGCCGGCGTCGCGCAGACCCCTGATCACCACCGTCGCCTTGGCCTCCTTGGCCGCATCGACGGTGAGATTGCCGTAGGTCCTGACTTCAAGAGCAAGCCCGATCGATTCGGCGACGGGACCGAGCACGCCCTTGGTGAGCTTCACCCGCTCCTCGGCGGTGAACAAAGGATGCTTGTCATGATGCGTGCCGACGGCAATGACGAGCTTGTCGACCAAATGCGCCGCCCGGCGCACGATGTCGACATGGCCGTAAGTGACGGGGTCGAAGCTGCCGGGATAGAGACCAACGCGCAAATGCCGTACTCCCAAAGCGCGCGTGGCTCCCGCGCGAGCCACCTTCTAGCCGCGCGAGCCCCGCATCGGCAAGGCTGCTGATGGCATGGCAATGGTAAAGGGCCCGGCGGCGTAGCCGGGCCCTCCTCTACCCCAACCAATTGAGTGTTATTTTATTGGGGTAACCGGCGCCGCTTCGGCACCGTGACCGAACAAGTTGAACCGGTAGCCGACGCCGATGGAAAAGATCCAGGGGTCGAGATTGGCATCGCCGACGACGTTCACGCCAAGTGCGGTGTTGTGCCAGGTCACCTCGGTATCGAGCCAAGTCTTCTTCGCGTCGGCGTTGAGATACCAGCCATTGCCGATCGAGAGGTCGAGACCGGCTTGCAGGGTGAAGCCGAACGCATCGTCGATCGTCACCTTGGTTGCGCCGAGTCTGTTTTGGCCGGTGCCGGTGTCGAAGAAATCGATATATTGCACGCCAGCCCCGACATACGGCTTCCAGGCGCCCATGCCGGTGAAGTGATATTGCAGGGTCAAAGCTGGCGGAAAGATCCAAGTGTCGGCGATCTCGCCGAGCGGGGCGATCGCCCCCGCACCGTCGATCTCGTGCTTGGCAAAGCAGCAGAACAGCTCGACGGCGAAATTCTTGTTGAAGAAATAGCTGAGGGTGAGCGCCGGGATCACTTCGGTGCTGACATCGGCGTCGGCCCCGGGAATGACGACGCCGCCCGCCCGCACGGTGGCGTCCGTGTCTGGATCGACCACCGTGCCGAGCACGCGAACCATGACGTTGCCGTCGTCGCTGCCCGCTGCGGCGGGGAAACCGCTCAACAACATGGCGAGCCCCCCACCTAGGGCAGCCAAAGCGCCCCGTGCCGATGCTGTCATTGCCGGGTCCCCCTGTTGCAGCTCGATGAGAGCCTGCCTTGCGATCTCAGTTCGATCTTGGGACGCCGTGCGGTGGCGTTAAAGCGCCGCAGGCGGGCTCCGGCTGACCAAGGTCAGGCAGCCGCGCATCTCGGTGACGCTGTGGCGGCAGCGCCACAGAGTCTTGATCCAGGTCAAGCGCTTGCGACGCTCTTGAACATGATCTGAACATTGCCGCCCCTTGATCGAAATCAAGGCGAAGCGGTTCCGGGGAGCCGACAGCTAATGCTTAGGAACACTCCGCTTGGGGGAGAGACCTTGTCGACGACATTTGGGGACAAGACGAGCGATCAGGTCACCTTGGCAACCACCGCGCCTTGCAGCGCCTGCAAAGCGATCGGCGTGCCCTGTGCCCTGGAGGCTCACGCCACCAGTATCCGCACCCGCCG
This sequence comes from Methyloceanibacter sp., assembly GCA_035456885.1. Taxonomy (GTDB): domain Bacteria; phylum Pseudomonadota; class Alphaproteobacteria; order Rhizobiales; family Methyloligellaceae; genus Methyloceanibacter. The sequence goes on along the minus strand of DATICH010000201.1, from coordinate 9,188 downwards.
GGACCAAAGCCTGCCGCTCGGGCTCGACGGGGGCGAGACCGTCTTCATCGTCCGCTCGGGTGTGCTGATGCTGGAGCTGGCGCTGCCGGCAGGGCAGCGGCAGATCGTTGGCATTTTCTATCCGGGAGACTTGTTGCGCTCCAGCTTCGCCCCGCCGCATACCGGGGCGGCATTCGTGACCGCTGCCCCGGGCGAGGTCTGGCGCCTGCGCCTCACGGGACTCGAGACGCTTGCCGCGGGCGATCCCGCGGTGCGCCGCTATCTCGACGAGGCAGTCTCGACCCGCATCGCGCGGCAGGCTCTGCACGCTGTGACTCTCGGCCAATTCGATTGCGAGCAGAAAGTGGCGACGCTTCTGCTTGAGTTTGCCCTGCGCATCGGCACGCGCTCGGGCGGCGGCGCAGTGTTCGAGCTGCCCTTCGACCGCCAGCACATCGCCGACTTTCTCGGGCTCAACCCCGATACGTTGTCACGCATCATGTCCCGTTTCACTGCCGGCGGACTGATCGCCCGCTCGCAGCGGAACCGCGTCGTGGTGCGCGATCTCTCCACGCTGGCGGCCCGATCGCCGGTAGCGGGCCCGCTCCTGGAGGTGGGCGTCACCCGTCGATGCACGGCTTCACTCGGCGCCGCGCTCTAACACCACCGCTCACGCCGGCTCGATGCCTTCGGCGTCGCTCTCGTCACCATTCTCGTCGCCGTTCTCGTCGGGGATGTGCTCGACCGACACCACGCGCTCGCCTTCGGCGGTTGAGAACACGATCACGCCCTGGGTCGAGCGGCCGGTGATGCTGATGTCTTTGACCGGCACGCGGATCAGCTGGCCGCCGTCGGTGACCAGCATGATCTGGTCGGTTTCCTCGACCGGGAAGGAAGCGACCAGCTTGCCGTTCCGCTGGTTGACCACCATGGCGATGATACCTTTGCCGCCGCGCCCGGAAATTCGATACTCAAAGGCCGAGGTGCGCTTGCCGTAACCGTTCTCGGAGACGGTCAGCACGAATTCCTCATGCGCGCTGAGCTCAGCGTAGCGCTCCGGGGTCAGCACGACCGTCTCCTCGCCACTGGTCTCGGGGTCGATCTCGACCTCCTGCGGCTCCGCGCCGCCGCGCCGGATCATGTTGGCCTGGCGGATATAGGCGGCGCGCTCCGCAGCCGCAGCCTCGACATGGCCAAGAATTGCCATGGAGATGACCTCGTCGCCGCGGGCGAGCTTGATGCCGCGCACGCCCGGTGACTCACGGCCCTTGAACACGCGCACGTCGGTAACCGGGAAGCGGATCGCCTGGCCCTCCTGCGAGGTGAGCAGCACGTCCTGCTGTTCGTTGCAGACATCCACGCCGACGATGCGGTCGCCGGGATCGAGCTTCATGGCGATCTTGCCGTTCTGCCTGACCTCGATGAAGTCGGAGAGCTTGTTGCGCCGGACGCTGCCGTAATTGGTGGCGAACATAACGTCGAGCTGTTCCCAGGTCTTTTCATCCTCGGGCAGCGGCAGGATGGTGGTGATGTTCTCGTCCTTGCCGAGCGGCAAGAGATTGACCAATGCCTTGCCGCGGGCCTGGGGCGCGGCCAGCGGCAGACGCCAAACCGTCATCTTGTAGGCCATGCCGCGCGAGGAGAAGAACAAGACCGGCGTGTGGGTGTTGGCGATGAAGATGCGGGTGACGAAGTCTTCGTCGCGGGTGGCCATGCCAGAACGGCCCTTGCCGCCGCGCCGCTGCGCCCGATAGGCGGAAAGCGGAACGCGTTTGATGTAACCTTTGTGCGAGACGGTAACGACCATGTCCTCGCGCTGGATCAGGTCCTCATCCTCGACCTCGCCGACCATGTCGACGATCTCGGTCTTTCGCGGCGTGCCGAACTCGGCCTTGATGGCGTTGAGCTCGTTTTTGACGATGCCGACGATGCGGGCGCGGCTGCGCAGAATGTCGAGGTAATCGCCGATCTGCTCGCCGAGCTTCTTCAACTCGTCGCCGATCTCGTCGCGGCCGAGCGCTGTGAGACGTTGCAGGCGGAGATCGAGGATGGCGCGGGCCTGATCTTCCGAGAGCCGGTAAGTGCCCTTGGCGGAAACCTTGTGGCGCGGGTCGGCGATCAGTTCGACAAGGGCGACTACGTCGCGCGCCGGCCAGTCGCGAGCCATCAATTGCTCGCGCGCGGATGCCGGGTCCGGCGCCTTGCGGATCACCGCGATGACATCGTCGATATTGGCAACGGCGATGGCGAGGCCCACCAGCACATGCGCACGGTCGCGCGCCTTGCGCAGCAGGAACTTGATGCGGCGGCCGACCACCTCCTCGCGGAATTCGGTGAAGGCGCGGATCATGTCCTTGAGGCTGAGCAGCTCCGGCCTGCCGCCGATCAACGCCACCATGTTGCAGCCGAACGAGGATTGCAGCGGCGAGAAACGGTAGAGCTGGTTCAGCACGACGTCGTCCATGGCGTCGCGCTTCAGCTCGACCACCACGCGCATGCCTTGGCGGTCGGATTCGTCGCGGATGTCGCCGATGCCTTCGATCTTCTTCTCGCGCACCAGCTCGGCGATCTTTTCGATCATCGCCGCCTTGTTCACCTGGTAGGGAATCTCGGTGATGACGAGCGCCTCGCGATCCTTGCGGATGGTCTCGGTGACCACGCGGCCGCGCATCAGGATCGAGCCGCGGCCCTTGTGATGGGCGGCACGAATGCCGGTGCGGCCGAGAATGAGTCCGCCGGTCGGGAAATCGGGGCCGGGCACGATCTCGATCAACTCGTCGACGGTGAGGGCCGGGTTGTCGAGATAGGCGACGCAGGCGTCGATCACCTCGCCGAGATTGTGCGGCGGGATGTTGGTGGCCATGCCGACGGCGATGCCGCCGGCGCCGTTGACGAGCAGGTTGGGGAATTTCGCCGGCAGGACCACCGGCTCCTTTTCACGCCCGTCATAGTTTGGCTGGAAGTCGACCGTGTCGTTCTCGAGGTCGTCGAGCAAGGTCATCGCCGGGCGTGCCAGCCTCACCTCGGTATAGCGCTCGGCCGCGGGCGGATCGCCGTCGACCGAGCCGAAATTGCCCTGCCCGTCGATCAGCGGCAGGCGCATGGAGAAATCCTGCGCCAGCCGCACCAGCGCGTCGTAGATCGCCTGATTGCCGTGCGGGTGATACTTACCCATGGTGTCGCCGGTGACGCGCGCCGATTTGTTGTAGGCGCGGTCCGGCGTGTAGTTGTTCTCGTGCATCGAATAGAGGATGCGACGATGCACCGGCTTCAATCCGTCGCGCACGTCGGGCAGCGCTCGAGACACGATCACGCTCATGGCGTAATCGAGATACGAGCGCTTCATCTCGTCGATGAGCGAGATGGGCCTAATGTCAGAGGGCGCCGGGCCCTCGACGGTTGGTTCGTCGTTGTCGGCCAAGGACGGAGGATGCCTGTTTCAAGAGGTACGTGAGGCCCACGCCGCCAGCCGGGAGACGGTCGGAAACCGCCGCGCGCGAGGCCGAAAGCGAGGGCCGCTAGATGTTCTTTCTATAGCTGATTTGGCGGCAGATTCGCAACCCCGATCGCGGACCGAGCCGCATTGTTTTTGCCCTATTTTACAATTGCTTATGGGATCGTAACCGGCTTGGACCAGACCGCATTAATCAGTCCTCGGATGATCTTTTTGAAGGGCATCGGCGGGGAACGAACGAGTCGCGCAAACGTTGTTGGGACAGGCGGTCAATCGCCGGCCTCCCACGGCTTGGCCGCGACGCGTATCCCCCTTTGAACAACCTACGGAGCGAAACGATGAATCGACTTCTTACCTGTACGGCGCTGGGCCTCATTCTCGGCCTTTCGCCGGCCCTGGCGCAACAGCCGGGCGAAGATGCTCAGGACCCGCCGTCGCTTCAGGAGCAGATGCCTTCGGAGCAGCAGCCATCTGAGGTGATTCCGTCGGAGCCTGCGCAACCCACCGATCCGGCCTCGCCGATCCCCGGTGACACGTCGCAAGGGCAGTCTGATCCGGCATTGCCGCCGTCCGCTGAAGCCCCCTCGGAACCGGCTATGCCGCCGTCCGCTGAGGCGCCGCAGATGATCGAACCTGCTGCGCCGAAGTCGGCCGAAGCTGCGTCCGGCGACGTGCAATTTCTCTCCAAGCAGGAGAGCGGTGATTATCTGGCCAGCAGCCTGATCGGCAAGACGGTCTACAACGGTCAAGACGAGTCGATTGGCAGCATCAATGACCTAGTTGCCGACGACAGCGGCAAAGTCGTCGCTGCGCTAATCGGCCATGGCGGCTTTCTCGGCATGGGCGAGAAGGACGTTGCGATCCGCTTTGCGGACCTGAAGCTCACCCGCGACGAGGACAACAACATCAAAGTGATCGCCAACCTGGACAGTGAAACGATCGCTTCGGCTCCCGACTATGTGACGTTGTCCGAGAAGAGCGTCACCGTCGGCGCGGATAGCGACCGCGATGATGCCGTCCAAAAGGGCGCGTCGGAAAACTACTAAAGTTCCGGCCCCTGTCAGTTCGTAAAGCGTAAGGGGTTCGAGCCCGGCCAGCCATACCCGGCAGGCCGGGCTTCCTTTTGGGCGCCGGGCTAGTTGTCGGTCTCCGACTTTTCCGGCTTCGGCGCCGCGCCAAGTCCCAGGAAGGTGGTGATCCGCTGTTGGCCAATTCGCAGCAGACTGCCCACGCTGTCGCCCGCCCAGGCCTTTTGCCTCAGTGACGGGTGCTCGATGAAGTGCCACGATAGGATGGCGAGCGCGAGCACGAGCGGGAAGCTCACGAGCAGCAACCGCAGCGGTGTGATCTCCGGGTGAAGCAGCACCAGGGTCTGCTGAATGGGAAAGCAGAGAATGTAGATGCCGTAGGAGTAGTCGCCGATCAGGTTGAAACGCCGGATGGGGCCCGAGGGCACCAACGCGAACCACACGACGCCATAGGCCGTGGCGGCTCGGAGCGCCATCTCATAGAGCGGCGTGCGGTAGCTGACCACCGCGATCAGGGCCAGCACCACCGCCACGCCAAGACTCAGTTTGACCTTGTCGGCGAAGATGTAGAGGGCGCCCCCCACGAAGAAGCCGAGCACGAAGCGGGCCGTGCTGTCGATCGGGGCGCTTTCGGCGCGCCACGGCGTGGCGAAGGTGACGAACAGATAGAACAGGAACACGAGCGCGAGCGTGACCGTGGCGCGGGAGCGGCTGGCGAGCCCGCCGGCAAGGGCAAACACGGCGAGCAGGAGATAGCAGGCAGCTTCGTAGCGTAGCGTCCACAGCGGGGAATCGATCACGCCGCTGACCGGCACGGAGTCGAACACGCCCGGCAGGGTCATTGCATGGGTGATGAGCGAAGCGGTCACCGGAACATAGAGCCAGGTGCGCGGATCGGTGAAATAGGTCGCTAGCGGCACGGTCGTCACCAGCGGGCCGAGCAGGAAGGCAATCAGGATGCAGGTGACGACCAGCGCCGGGAACAGCCGAAGCACGCGCGCCACCCCGTAATCGACCAGGGTCGGCTGGGTCAGCACGCTGCGGGTGACGAGAAACCCGGAGATGATGAAGAACACATCGACCGCGAAGCGGCCGATCTCGAGCATCTCCCAATTTATCGCCGCGTCCGCCGCCTGTTCGGGAGCAACCAGAGCGAAACAGTGTTCGAGCAGCACGGCCGAGGCCGCGATGAACCGAATGAGATTAAAATTGTTGTCTCTGCCCTAAAGAGACGTGGCGATGGTTTTCGCCATAGGCTCATCCTGCGCCCCGCTTGGACTAAATACCTACGCGGGCCACTGGATTTGCACCTCGCGCTCGCAATTCCCCCGCACCGTACCGGGCGGACCGTCCGGACAACAGGCGGGGCGAGGATTAGCGTTAAGGCTTGTGCTTAACGCCCGACCTCGTTCGGTATCCTAGCTAGAAGGGGATCTCGTCGTCGAGTTCCTTGTCGAAGGAGCTGCCGCCCTTGGCGCCCGCGAAGGGTCCGGACCGGCCAAAATCGCCGCCCCTTTGCTCGCCTTCGCCCATGCCGTCGCGCTGCCGCCCGTCGAGCATGGTGAGTTGAGAATTGAAACCCTGGAGCACCACTTCGGTGGTGTAGCGCTCCTGTCCCTGCTGATCTTCCCATTTGCGGGTTTGGAGCGAGCCCTCGAGATAGACCTTGGAGCCCTTCTTCAAATATTGCTCAGCAATCCGGGCAAGGCCCTCGTTGAAGATCACCACGCGGTGCCATTCGGTCTTTTCGCGCCGCTCGCCGGTCGCCTTGTCTCGCCAGCTCTCGCTGGTGGCGACCCTGAGATTGGCGATGGGACGGCCGTCTTGGGTATGACGAATTTCGGGATCGGCGCCGAGATTGCCGATCAGAATGACCTTGTTGACCGATCCGGCCATTGCAAAAACCTCCACACGGGCTCGCGGCGCCAAGCCGGCGCCCGCCCCACTCTACTGCCCGCGAGGCGGCGCCTGCCAGCCGGCAGAGTTCCTGTCCACAGGCGAAGGACGCCGATCCAGTTGTACACGTTTTGTTCTCCTTAGTCCAGCCCTCGCATCTTGAGATTTCCCAAGGTGCACCCTATCCCTTACAGACAACACAACACAGGGCGAGGAGCGCCGGCGGATTCGCTCCCGGCCAACCCGCCCGTCTGATGCAGGGACGACGAAGCAATGCAGCGAACTGTCGAGCAGCGGCACGGACCCAAGCGCCAAGTCGGCGCGCGACGTCATCCGCGTGAGCAAGTCCTCGGCTTCACCCCGCGGCAATGGCCATTCATCTTCGTGCTGGTCGGCAACTGGCTGTTCGCCGCCGCCTTCTTTGCGACCGCGAAGCTGCTTTGGCATTGGGTGCCGGACGAGTGGACTGTCGGGCATAGGCTTGAACTGGTCATCAAGGACGCCGTCGTTGCCGTGCTGCCGGCGGTGCTCGCCATTTGTATCGTCGCCGCGCAGCGGCTCAACCCGTCGATGTTCGTCGGCCGCGTGCCCAAGCCCAACTCGGCGGTCGACATCAACAATCGGTTCATCCTCAACACGGTCGAGCAGTTCATTCTCTATTTCATCGGCAATGCGGGCTTGGCGCTCTATTGCCCGCCCGAAGAAGCGCGCACGCTGATTATTCTCACCGCCCTATTCGTGCTCGGCCGCGTGTTGTTCTGGATCGGCTATCACTATAACCCCTATCTCCGAGCTTTCGGCTTCGGCCTCACCTTCTATCCCACCGTTGCCGTCTATCTCTGGCTCATCGTGAGAATGGTGTTCGGGGTACAGGTCAATCTCTGAGCTGCGCCAGCTACCTCCTCTGCTGCCATTCGAGCACTGAGTCGAGCGGCCGGAGAAACATCAGCACGTTCAAGGTCAGATTGTCCCTGATCGCGGCGCCGACGATGAGCTCGAGCGCCACGCCGGCTGCGACCGTGAGCCAGACCGGCCACCAGCCGGCCAGGAAGAAGCCCAAGATCATGAACAGAATGTCCATCACCGAGTTGATGACGCTATCGCCGTAATAGTCGAGCGAGATGGTCAGCTCCCGATAGTGATTGATGACGAAGTCGGTGTTCTCGATCACTTCCCACGAGGCTTCGATGGCGACCGCAAGCACCAGCCTGAGCCCGAACGACATCGGCACCAGATAGCGCGAGACAAGCCAAAGCAGCCAATAGAACAGAAAACCGTGGATGATGTGCGAGGGCGTGTACCAGTCGATCAGATGCTGAGAATTCTCCGCGCTGATCACCTCGAAATGCCAGAGCTTGACGGTGCCGCATTTACAGATGAGCGGATGACCCATCAGGTAGAGCGCGAGCGCGGCCGCGAGGATAATCGCGGCGACGAGGAGCGTGGTTTGCCAACGGAGAAGACTCATGGCCGCGCATCTAGGCCGAGATTCGGCCGGCCGTCCTCCCTATTTTTGGACCTCTGCCTGACCCCTTGTCCGCGAACCTGCTGGGGACTAAGCCTTTGGCAGGCTTGCCGGATGCCCTGCGAGCCCCGACATTGGCCCTTAGCATGACCTCCAAATTCATCTCCGTCCGCGGCGCGCGGGAGCACAATCTCAAGAACATCTCGCTCGAGCTGCCGCGCGAGAAGCTCGTGGTGATTACCGGGCTCTCGGGCAGCGGCAAGTCGTCGCTCGCCTTCGACACCATCTATGCCGAGGGCCAGCGGCGCTATGTCGAGTCGTTATCGGCCTATGCACGGCAATTCCTCGACATGATACAGAAGCCCGACGTCGACCATATCGACGGGCTGTCGCCGGCGATTTCCATCGAGCAGAAGACCACGTCAAAGAATCCGCGCTCGACGGTCGGCACGGTCACCGAGATCTACGATTATATGCGGCTGCTATGGGCGCGGGTCGGCGTGCCCTATTCGCCGGCGACCGGGCTTCCCATTGAAAGCCAGACGGTTAGCCAGATGGTCGACCGGGTGCTGGCATTGCCGGAAGGAACCAGGCTTTATCTGCTGGCGCCGATTGCCCGCGGCCGCAAGGGCGAGTACCGTAAAGAGTTGGCGGAGCTGCAGAAAAAGGGATTTCAGCGGGTCAAGATCGACGGCACATTCTACGAGATCGCCGAGGCGCCGGCGCTCGACAAGAAATTCAAACACGATATCGACGCCGTCATCGACCGCATCGTCGTGCGTCCCGACATGTCCGCCAGGCTCGCGGACAGTTTCGAAACCGCACTTGGCCTGTCCGACGGAATCGCCGTCGTTCAATTCGCCGATCCGCCGTCGCGGGGGGACGGCGAGCGGATCGTGTTCTCGGCGAAATTCGCCTGCCCGGTGTCCGGCTTCACCATCGAGGAGATCGAGCCGCGCCTGTTCTCGTTCAACAACCCCTATGGCGCCTGCCCGGAATGCGACGGGCTCGGCACCGAATTGTTCTTCGAGCCGGAGCTGGTGGTGCCGGACGAAACTCTCTCGCTCGCCCGCGGGGCGATCGCGCCTTGGGCGCGCACCAGCGCCACCTCGCCTTACTACCTGCAGACCCTCGAGGCGCTGGCCAAGCACTATCGCCAGCCGATGACCAGGCCGTGGAAGGACCTGCCGGAGAAATTCCGCGAAGTTGTCCTATACGGCTCGGGCGAGGAGGAGATCGCCTTCACCTATGACGACGGCGTGCGCCGCTACTCCACCACCAAGCCGTTCGAAGGCGTGATCAACAATATCGAGCGGCGCTGGCGCGAGACGGAAAGCGCCTGGGTGGTCGAGGAGCTGGCGCGCTA
>DATICH010000200.1:0-25445 GCA_035456885.1 Methyloceanibacter sp. | reverse complement strand
CGTCCGCGACGACGCGCCGTGGTGCCCGTCGAATATCGAGTTCATTCGTCGCATCAACGGTCTCGACTCGCGTGCGGATGTGCGCCGCATCGTGTTCCACGCGACCTATCTCGTGCTCGGCCTTGGCGATGTCTATCTCGGCGCGCCGGTCGCAACGCCGATCGACCCGCGCCACCGGCTGGTCACCACCAAATACAATCCGGCGCGCACCTGGACGCCAGACAACGTGGTTGGCATCGGCGGCGCCTATCTCTGCATCTACGGCATGGAGGGACCCGGCGGCTATCAATTGTTCGGCCGGACCTGCCAGATGTGGAACACCTATCGCGCCACCTCCGACTTCACGGAAGAGAAGCCGTGGTTGCTGCGCTTCTTCGACCGCCTGCAATTCTATCCGGTCTCGGCGGGAGAACTCGCCGAGTTTCGCGACGCGTTCTTGCAAGGCAAGCGTCATGTCGAGATCACGCCCGGACGCTTCCGGCTGAAGGATTATCTCGCCTTTCTCGACGCTAACGCCCCAAGCATTGCCGCCTTCAAGGCGCGCCAGCAGGCCGCATTCGAGGCCGAGCGCGCGCGCTGGCAGGAGGCAAGCCAGGAGGCAAGCCTCGTCGCACCCGAATACGCCCTCGATGGTTTCGACGGCGACATGACCCTGCCGCCCGGCGCAACGGCCATCGAGAGCCCGGTGCCCGGCAACGTATGGAAGATCCTGGTCGAGCCCGGCCACCGCGTCGCCGAAGGCGAGACCCTGATCATCGTCGAGTCGATGAAGACGGAGATCTCGGTGCTGGCGCCGGCGAGCGGCTTGGTGCGCGAGATACGCTGCGCCGAGGGCCGCGCGGTGCAACTCGGCCAGGCGCTCGTCATCATGGGGGAGACGGCGGCGTGACCGTCTCGCTCGACATCGCCAATCTCGAGCGTCTCTATGCCTCGGGCGAGGCGACGCCGGCAGAGATCGTGCGCGAGGTCTATGCGCGCATCCGGAAGAAAGGCGTCAGACCGGATTGGATCACGCTTGTCGAGGAGGATATGGCCTTCGCCAATGCTCGCGCCGCGCCGCGGGGACCGCTCTATGGCATTCCCTTCGCCGTGAAGGACAATATAGATGTCGCTGGGCTGCCGACCACCTGCGCTTGTGCCGAGTTTGCCTATGTGCCTGAGCGTTCCGCGACCGTAGTCGAACTGCTTGAACAGGCCGGCGCCATCCTCATCGGCAAGACCAATCTCGACCAATTCGCGACGGGACTTAACGGCACGCGTTCGCCCTACGGCATACCCTCGAGCACGTTCGACCCAACTTATATTGCGGGCGGTTCGAGCTCGGGCTCCGCCGTCGCGGTCGCCGCCGGCCTTGTCTCCTTCGCGCTCGGCACCGACACGGCGGGCTCGGGACGCGTTCCCGCCGCCTTCAGCAATATTGTCGGGCTTAAACCCACCAAGGGCCTCATCAGCATGCGCGGCGTGGTGCCGGCCTGCCGCACCCAGGACACCGTCTCGATCCTGGCGCTGACGGTCGCCGACGCGGCGAAAGTCGCGGCGACCTGCCTTGTCTTCGATGCCGAGGACGCTTTCGCCCGCCCCGACGCGCCGCGCTTCGCCGTGGAAGCCGCGCCGCCGCCGCTCAAGGTCGGCGTGCCCAACGGCGAGATCCCGTTCTTCGGCGATAAGGAATACCCTTCGCTTTATTGGGCCGCCGTTGAGCGCATGGCGGGGCAGGGGGCCGAAATCGTTCCCATCGACTACACGCCCTTCGCGCAGGCGGCGTCGATGCTCTATGCCGCCCCTTGGGTTGCCGAACGCCTAGCCGCCACCAGCGATCTTCTCGACCGAGATCCTGAAGCGATTCACCCGGTCGTGCGCAACATCCTGATCGGCGCGCGTGGGAAAAGCGCAGCCGAGTCGTTCCAGGCCGTCTACGGCCTTGCCGACTTGATCCGCGCCGCCGGGCGCGAATGGACCAAGATCGATCTGCTGCTGCTGCCGACCGCGGGCACGACCTACACCATCGCCGAGATGCTCGCCGATCCCGTCGAGTTCAATACCCGGCTCGGCGCCTACACAAATTTCGTGAACTTGATGGACCTCGCGGCGATCGCCGTGCCGGCGGGATTTCGCTCGGACGGCATTCCCTTCGGCGCGACCTTGGTTGGCCCTACCTTGTCCGATGGCATGCTCGCCTCGGTCGCCGACATACTGCACAGGTCGCTCGGCGGCGCAAAACTTGGCGCAACGCCGCATGCCCTGGCCTCGACTCCTCCGGTCGAAGTCGAGCCAGCCTCAGGCAAGATCGTAATCGCCGTCGTGGGCGCACATCTCTCCGGCCAGCCGCTCAACGCTCAGCTTGTCGAGCGCTGCGCAAGACTCGTCGAGACGACGCGCACGGGCGCCGGCTATCGCCTCTATGCCTTGGCGAATACCTCGCCCGCCAAGCCAGGCCTGGTGTTCGATGGCGCCGGACCGGGCGGCATCGAGGTCGAGTTGTGGGAAATGGACGAGAAAAGCTTCGGCTCATTCGTCGCGCTGGTGCCGCCGCCACTGAGTATCGGCACGTTGCGCCTCGCCGACGGACGAAACGTCAAAGGATTTCTCTGCGAGACCCACGCGGCTTGCGGCGCAGAAGACATCACCGAATATGGCGGCTGGCGGGCATGGCTTGCCGCTCGGCAGGCCGGCATGCGGGCAAAGCGGGCGAGGATTCGAGGATAAACCGGCGTCGGGGCCCCGTCGGAACCGGTCACTGCAATGCCCTGAAATGGCCGCGATCATTAACGCCACGATCTTGATTTCATTGCCCAAATTGATCCCAACTTGGCTTCCTTCCCGACATGATATGAGCACTTTTTTCCGTCGAATCCGCGTCTTCACCGAAAAAGCCGATGGAGATGCGACTTGCGGATTCGACGCCTGTTATTCGTGCTTTCGCTTACCCTGTTGGGTGGTGCGACGCCGCCCGACACCGGTCTCATCAGTACCGCCCGATGCCTTTCCTCGCCGGCGCCGCAACGAACCGCGGACACCGCCAATACGCTTCCCCTGCTGCTACCGCGGCCGCCGCTTGCGCAATACGACGATCGAGCGCGCGACTATCTCATCCGGACCTTGGCCTTCGAAGCCCCCAACGAACCGGATGTCGGCAAGGCCGCCGTTATTCACGTCATCCTCAACCGCATGCGAAGCGAGAAATGGGGCGACGATGTCAAGGAAGTCGTGACGCAGCGATGGCAGTTCGAACCGTGGATGACCCGGCGCAAGGAGATGGAACATTTGTCTCCGAACGATCCTCGCTACCGGGATGCCGCGCGCATCACCGACGCGGTACTCGCCGGGCAGCTCCCCGATCCGACCGAGGGCGCGACGCATTTCCTCAATCCGAAAGTGGTCCGGGCGCGCCGCGGCGGTTCTCTGCCGGCTTGGGCGCGCGGCGAGGGACAGGAGATCGGCCGGCACACATTCTATGCGCCCTATGAGGAGAGCGGGCCGTTCCCGCGCCAAGCCGCGCTTGAGTGGGGTGCGGGGGTAAGGCGATCTTCGTGTTGAAGCCGCGCGTCGCCAGCATGCCAGCCGAACAGCGCCCCTGAAGCGCTCGACTGAAATCGGTTAACGATCAAATTCATCGCCGGGATGTTTCGCGGCGCGGCATGCGTTACTGCACCGCGGGCAATCGCTCTAATTTCATTGAAATGCTGGCGAAGCGGTCAACTTCGTCGTCAGGAAGGCTGCCTAGGGTCATGCGTGAAGATTAGCCGTGGGGGGCAGCCCATGCAGCTCGACATGCAGACGATGTCGGCCGTGAACGTCCGTGACGGCGGTACTCGGCGGCGTGCTGCTGTTGACCTGGTTGAGGGAGCAAGAGAGCCCCTTTGTCGGCTGGTGGGGATGCACTCTTGCTGCAAGCGGCCGGCGTTGCCGCCGCAGCGGTGGCATCGCCCGTCAACGCCAATGAGCTCGTGGCGATCGGCACCGCCTCAATCATTCTCGGCGACGCCCTGAAGTGGAAGGCCTCGCGCGAGTTCACTCATCGGCGGGGTTACTTTGGATCCTGCTCGGTCCGGTTGGCTTCCTGCTCGCGGTGCGAATGGGTTATCTCGAATCCTTCGACCAGCGCCTCAATACCGTCTGCACCATCCTTGCTGTTTACAACTTCGCGGCGGCGCTGGCGCTGGCGCCCTCCGGCGGCGAGCAACTTCTCTCGCGCCGGCCTGCCGCTATCCTGCTCGTGATCACCGGTCTCAGTTATCTCTCCTGGCTGCCGCTTAATCTCGCCATGCCGATCCGCGAGGCGCAATCGGTCATGGTGAGCTTCTGGTTTCTGGTCACCATCCTCCTGACTCTGCTGCTTCGTATCGCCCTCGCCTTCATAGTGCTTTCCATGGCCAAGGAGCGCCGGGAATTGGAGCAGCGCGTGGAAGCCCTGACCGACGCGCTGACGGGCCCGCCCAACCGGCGTGGACTGTTTGAGGCCGCCGATGCCCTCAGCCAGGATCGCGAGTTGAAGGGCGACCCGCTTTCAGTGCTGATCTTCGACCTCGATCATTTCAAGGAAGCCAACGATCGCTTCGGCCATGACGTTGGCGATCGCGTGCTCAAGCTATTCGCCAGGACCGCGGCTGAGCGCCTGAACCGCATGAGCGTCGTCGCGCGTCTCGGTGGCGAGGAATTTGCCGCCATCATGCCCGGCACTGGTCCACTCGCGGCAGCAGACGCGGCCGAAACCGTGCGGCGGGCCTTCGCCGAAGCCGCCGCCTTTGTCGACGGCCTGCCGGTCGGCGGCACTGTCAGTGTCGGCGCGGCCTGGGAGACAGCCAGAGGAGGCGACCTCAATGCTCTATTCCGCCGGGCCGACGCCGCGCTCTATGTGGCCAAGCGCGCGGGGCGCAACCGCCTGGAAATGCTGGGACCTGACGACGCGAGCCCCATGGCCGAAGTCGAGGCGGCGATACGCGCGGCGAGACGCTCCTCTCCCCCCAATTTTGCCGACGCCCTGACCGCCAAGCTCCGAGCCTGAGCCTCGCTACAACGACTCGTTTGTATTGGGCTACCGTCGCGCGAGGTCCCCCGCAAGAACACGCTTGATTGTGACAATAAGATGTAGGCTCTGTCGGCCCGTCGCGCCGCAGTTGCGCGTCTCCGGCGCGGAAAGCGCAAAAGCCGAGCATGGGAAAGTCGATGGTCGCTGCTCGAGATTCTGCGCGTCAGGCGAGCGAAATCGAGCTCAAGCTCGAATTTGCACCTGCCGACTTGTCAAGAATCGCCGCCCACCCGGCGTTGCAAGCAACCCTTGCTCCGTCCGAAGAGCGCGAGCTTCTCTCGATCTATTTCGACACGCCCGACTCCGTCCTGCACAAGGCCGGTGTCTGTCTCCGCGTTCGCGAGAGCGCAGGCCGTTATGTGCAGACGATCAAGGCCGCCAAGCGCGACGATCTGATCGAACGCCAAGAGTGGGAGCGGGACGTGTCGGGCCGCACGCCGGCACTTGACGCGGCCAAGGGCACCGCTCTGGAACCGCTCCTGACGCAAAAGATCAGGGAGAAGCTTCAGCCGGTCTTCGAGACCCGCATCCGGCGAACGCTCTATCGTATCGAGCATGACGACGCCGAGATCGAAGCAGCAATTGACCGCGGCGAGATCAGCACCGCGACGCAAGCCTGCCCGGTCTGCGAGCTTGAGCTTGAGCTTAAACGCGGTGAGCCGAAGGCGCTGTTCCGGCTGGCGCAGATCCTTGCCGAGGACGTGCCGCTTAGACTCGAGGTGAAGACCAAGGCTGAGCGGGGCTACGAGCTGCTCGGCGATGGACGGCTCAAACCCGAACGCGCAACCCAGGTCAGCGTCACGCTGGAAATGACGGCCGGCGAAGCATTTCGCGCCATCGCGCTGAGCTGCCTCAGACAGATCATCGCTAACGAGCCGGCCATGTGCAGCGGCAAGGCCGAAGCGCTGCATCAGATGCGCATCGGGCTGCGGCGCCTGCGCGCCGCGGTCGCCGTCTTCGCCGATGTCGTCGGCGACGGAGAACTGGAGAAGATCAAAGGCGAGCTGAAATGGATTACCCAACAGCTCGGGCCGGCGCGTGATCTCGACGTATTCGCCGCCGACGTGCTCGCCCCGCTCAAGGATCGACACCCCGGCGACGAGACGATCGCCGCTGCCCACGCGGAGTTCGAGGAGAGGCGAGCTGCCGCCTACGCGACGGCTATCGACGCGATCCAGTCCAACCGCTTCCGCGCTGCGATTCTCGATCTTGCCGAATGGATCGAGACGGGCGCCTGGACGACGGATGTGGACAGGGCAGAGTCTCGCGACCGGCCGGCCACCGAGCATGCGCGGGAGAAACTGCGGAGGCTGCGTAAGCGGATCAGACGCAAGAGCGCCGACCTGCGGCATCTGAGCGTGCCCGAGCGGCATCGCCTGCGCATCCGCATCAAACGTCTCCGCTACGCAACCGAATTCTTCGCGACGGCCTTTCCCGATGCGGAAGCCGCCAAGCGACGGATGGAGTCACTCGGTGCTCTCAAGGACTGGCAAGATGCGCTCGGCGGCCTGAACGATCTCGCCACGCACCGGTCGCTGCTTACCCAACAGGCTGGCGACGCGGAACTCGGCGCGCACGAGTCTGTCGCCAGCGGCTATTTCTCGACCCACCAAGAGCAAGCCGAGACCTTGCTGCTCAAGGCGGAGCAGGCCTTCGCGCGCTTCGCCGACATCAAGCCCTTTTGGAAAACCTGATGCCTCAACCTGCGGCCGGCGCACGCCCAGGGTGCGTCTTCACGTCGCCGCGCATCTTTCGCGCTTGATCTTCCAGCCTTCTTGTTGCGGCACTGAAGGCGTCGCGAATGGCGATATAGACATCTTCATGCGCGTGGTCGCCGGGCTTTGCCCGATCGACCACCACCTCCTTCCCCGGCACGCTGATGTCCACCCGCACGCTATAGAGCTTGCCCTTGTGCTGATGGCGATGCGGCGCTTCAACCACGACGGTGCAGCCGATGATGCGGTCGTGGAAGCGTTCGAGCTTGGCCGCCTTCTTGCGAATGCGCTCCTCGACTGCGGGGGAGGGGTCCATGTTCCGGAAACTGATCTGCAACGGTATCGACATCGCGCGACTGACTTTCCACTTGATGACCTAGATGTGATGGGCGGTGACGGCTCGGGTCACTTCGCCGGTGAGGTTCTGCGACAAAGCATGCGAGATGTCGCCGAGGCTCACCATGCCGACCAGCTTCTTCGACTCGTCCAGTACCGGAAGCCGCCGGATCATGTTGTCCTCCATGATCCGAATCGCGTCTTCGGCCTGTTCGTCGTCGTTGCAGAAGATCACGTCCTCGCTCATCACGTCTTTCGCCTCGAGCTTAGACACGTCCTTGCCGTTGGCAAGCGCCCTGATGGCGATGTCGCGATCCGTGACCATGCCGATGAGCTTGCCGCCCTGGCAAACCGGAATCGAGCCGATATCGTAGTCGCGCATCTTCTTGGCGATCACCTGGAGCTTTGCATTCGGCGCGACATATTCGGCGCCCTTGTGCATCATTTCCCTGATTTTCATGACCAACCTCCATGACGGCTCGCCCACGCCGGTCCGCCATCTCTACAATGCGCGGGAATGGCTAAACGTTCATTGAGGTGGGTCAAAAGCCGCCGGACCCATGCCTGCCGGCGTGGGTTAGCGCCGCAGGATGATGCCGAGCAGAAAGCCGGCCCCGAGCGCGATGCCGACCGTGGAAAGGGGATTGCGCTTGGCGGCGGCCTCTATCGCTGCCACCGCCTCCTTCATCGCATCTTCCGCACGCTCGGCTTGATGGCTCCCGGCCCGTGCCACGGAACCGCCGAGATCTTCGATGTCCTTGCGCAAAGTCCGAAGATGCTTGGCGATTTCCTCGGCTTCCTCGGCCAGCGCGTGATGGGCCGGCATTTCGGCGTCTTTCGCAGCCATATTTCTCTCCTTGACCTGCTGCCCTCCGGCATTGGTGGCCGCTAAACCTGGCCAGTCAAGGCGCCTTTCGCATTGACGAAAATCAGACAACTTACCAAGACTTTGGCAAGGTTGAGAGGGATCAAGGCGGCGAGCAAGGCGCGGGAAGATCGTGCTGCCGCCAACACAGGAGATCGAAGCGATGCAGGCGGCCGACCTCATGACCAAAAATGTCGTCACGGTCACGGAGGATGCGACCGTGCAGGAAGCGGCCGCGCTCATGATACGGCACGGCGTCAGCGCACTGCCCGTGCTGGACCGGAACGGAAAACTCGTCGGCATCGTCAGCGAAGGCGATTTGATGCGCCGCGCTGAGCTCGGCACCGAGCGGGAGCGGTCTTGGTGGCTGGAGCTTCTGACCTCGGACAGCACCCTCGCCACCGACTATGCGAAGGCACATGGGCGCAAAGTCTCGGAGGTGATGAGCCACAAACCGATCACAGCTGCGCCCGGAACGCCGATCAACGAGATCGCCTTGTTGCTGGAGAAGCACGCAATCAAACGGGTGCCGATCCTCGATCAGGGCAGGCTCGTCGGCATCGTCGCCCGCGCCAATCTGTTGCAGGCGCTGGCAGGGCTGAAACTCGAAACGTCCGCGCCGCAGGCCGGCAAGGATGCGGAGATCCGCGAAGAAATCATCGAGCGTTTGCGCGGCGCACCCTGGCGTCCGTGGCTCTTGAACGTTACCGTCAGGGACGGTGTCGCCAATCTCTGGGGCATCGCCAACGGAGCGGAGGAAAAGACCGCGGCCGGCGTCGCGGCCGAGAACGCGCCGGGCGTGGTCTCCGTCAACAACCATATCATCGTGCGCCCGAAGAACTGGGCAGGCGCGAAGCGGTATTTCTCCGAATGACGAACGGTTTCCGGCGTCGTGCTTTGGTTCCGCGAAGCACGTGAAGAGGCTAGAATTCGCCATGCACGGCCCCGTTAAGCCGCGTCCGGAACCAGGTCGCGCGGAGCGCCCCTCGAGCGCTCTCGCAGACCTGAGGACATCGCGCACCCATTATTGGGTCGCGGCGGCGGCGGTCAGCGTCATGTTCCTGATCCCATGGGGGCTCTACCCATGGCTTCATGGACGGGGCTCCTTCCTGATTTTTATTCCGGCCATCCTCTTCGCCGCCGGCCGCGGTGGCCTGGGCCCCGGCCTTCTTGCCACCGCGCTCGGTCTCGTCTTGGGTCTTCTGCTCCTCAGCACCGATGGCTTGACATCTCAGGACACCCTCATCGCCGGCATCTTCGCCATTGTGGGGGGCGGCATCTCCTGGTTCGGTGAGGAGCTCCGTCGCACGCGCGCCCGCGACCGCCAGCACGCGGAGGACCTGCAAGCGCGCGAAGCGCATCTCCGCTCGATCCTCGATACCGTGCCCGATGCGACCGTCGTGATCGACGACAAGGGCATCATCCAGTCGTTCAACGTCGCTGCCGAGCGTCTGTTCGGCCACAAGGAGGCCGATGTTGCCGGCAAAAATGTCTCGCTGCTGATGCCGCAACCCTATCGCAGCGAACATGACGGCTATATTGCCCGCTACCTCACCACCGGCGAGAAACGCATCATCGGCATCGATCGCGTGGTTACCGGCCAGCGCCAGGACGGCTCGACCTTCCCCATGAAGCTCGAAGTCGGCGAAATGCGGTCGGGCAAGCGCCGCTTCTTCACCGGCTTCATCCGCGATCTCACCGAGCGGCAAAAGACCGAGGAACAGCTCCAGGAGCTGCAAACCGAGCTTGCGCGGTTGTCGCGGCTGACCGCCATGGGCGAGATGGCTTCCACCTTGGCACATGAGATCAACCAGCCGCTGTCGGCGATCTCCAACTATCTGCAAGGCTGCAACCGGCTGCTGGCGCCGGTGGAGCATGAGAACATCCCAAAGATCCGCGATGCGCTGACCGAAACCAGCAAGCAGACTTTGCGGGCCGGCCATATCATTCGTCAGCTCCGCGAATTCGTGGCGCGCGGCGAGATCGAGAAACGGCCGGAGAACATCAGCAAGCTGGTCGAGGAGGCGAGTGCGCTGGCTCTAGTCGGCGCCAAGGAGCAGGGGGTCAAGTCCCTATTCGAGTTCGCCAATCACACCGACTCCGTGCTGGTCGAGAAGGTCCAGATCCAACAGGTGCTGCTCAATCTGATGCGGAATGCGATCGAGGCGATGCAGGGCTGCGAGCGTAAGGAGTTGCTGGTCGCAGCCTCCGCGGCCAAGGACGGCATGATCGAGGTGAGCGTCGCCGACACCGGCCACGGACTGTCAGCCGACATCGCCGATCGCCTGTTCCAGCCTTTCGTCACCACCAAGGCCGCGGGCATGGGCGTGGGACTGTCCATTTCCAAGCGCATCGTCGAGGCGCATGGCGGCAAGATGTGGGCCGAGCCCAACCCCGATGGCGGCGCGATCTTCCGCTTCACGCTTCAGGCGGCGACCGAAGGGGCCCCAGTCGATGTCCGATAGCATGGTGGTTCATATCGTCGACGACGACGAGGCGGTGCGGCAGTCGCTCGCCTTTCTGCTCAGTTCCGCCGGTCACGCCGTGCGTCTCTACGATTCGGCCAGGGCGTTCCTCGATGGCCTCGACGGCGTCGAGGGCGGCTGCCTGGTCACCGATATTCGCATGCCGGAAATGACCGGGATCGAGCTCCTGCACGCCATGCAGGCCAAGGCCTGCGGGCTTCCCTCCATCGTCATCACCGGGCACGGCGATGTGCCGCTTGCAGTCGAGGCGATGAAGGCGGGGGCGGTGGATTTCATCGAGAAGCCGTTCGACGACGAAGCGATCCTGAACGCGGTCAAATCGGCGCTGCAGCGCTCCGCGGGCGGTGAAGGAGGCGATGGACGGGTCATTGCCGCGAGGATCGCCTCACTCTCCGAACGCGAACGCCAAGTGCTCGAAGGCCTGATCGCCGGACATCCCAACAAGACCATCGCCTACGATCTCGGCATCAGCCCTCGCACCGTCGAGGTCTACCGCGCCAATCTGATGGCCAAGATGGAAGCCAAGAGCCTCTCCGAGCTGATCAGGATGGCGATCCTCGCCAATTTTGCCCCGGCACGGCGCGGCTCCCCCTGAGGCGCGTGCTCTGATGCTGAACGCCCTTGACGTAGCTCAAGGCCTTCTCGCTTGGCCTGGCGTAGTCAATCTCCCAGGGCCTAAAGGAGATTGATTTGGCGGAGGCCGGAACCATTCTGATTGCCGTAGCAGACGGCGTGCTGGCGGATTCGCTGCGCTTTTCGCTCGAGCTCGAAGGCTTCACGGTCAAGCTTTGCGACGAATTTACCTTGCCGCGGGCGATGGCAACCAATGCGAGACGACGCTGCCTCGTGGCCGATCAGACGGTCTTTGCCCGCATCGCGGAACGCGAGCACGATCTCGCGCGGTGGGGCATCCCAGTCGTGCTGATGGTGGGGCATAGGACCGACCGCCTCGTTGCTCGCGCCGAGGCGGTTGGCGTGACTAAAGTGGTGGAAACGCCGCTGTTCGGGAACGATCTGTTCGACGCGGTCAAGGCGTCGCTGGATCACCCGGCCTCGCGTGCATAGCGTCCAGCCTGACGAAATTTCCCAGCCGCCTGGGCTATTCCGGGCACAACTCCGTATTTTCCCTTAAGCAATCGACCCGAATTTCCACACCGCTTCGCGTGGCTTACCTGATTTGCGTCAGACGCAATGCACTTTTGGAGGGGATTTGGAATGCTGACGCAAAGTGCCGCCGCCCAGTCGCCCCGCCCGCAAACCCCGATTGCCTTTCCGGAGAGGAGCCGGTTTGCTTCCTCCGGCTCACCGCCGTTGGGCGTCGTCATGAGCTTCGGGCGCAATGCCGAAATCTACGCCGAAGGCGAGAGAGCCGGCTATGTCTACAAGGTGATCTCGGGCGTCGTCCGCATCTCCAAGCTGCTTCCGGACGGCCGCCGGCAAATCAGCGCGTTTCATATGCCCGACGAGATGTTCGGCTTCGAGGCGGACGAGGTGCATCTCGCCTCGGCTGAAGCCGTAACCCCCGTCAAGGTCATTGCCTTCAAATGGAACGGGCTGCTTGGCGTGGCGCGACAACCCGCAAGCCTGTTGCGCGAGCTCTTGAGCTTGGCGGTAAAGGGACTCAGACACACGCAGGACCATCTCTTGCTGCTCGGCCGCAAGAGCGCGCTCGAGCGTCTCGCGGCCTTTCTCCTTGAGATGGATCGGCGCACAGGATCCACGCACAAGCTCGATCTCGCCATGCCGCGCCACGACATCGCCGACTATCTTGGGCTGACGCTCGAGACGGTGTCGCGCATGTTCGCCGAGCTCAAGGAGATCGGGACGATCAAGCTGGAATCGGCGCGCCGTGTGCATTTGCTCGACCTGACCGGGCTGAAGGCGATGAGCTCCTGAATTCGTCCTGGGTTCTGGATCGGAATCCCACGTTTCGATAGGTTACTGTTCACGCTAGGCAGCAATCGAGTGCGGCGTCCCAGGCGCCGCAACGGGAGGAGCTCCATGCATCGGCGCATCGCCTTCTGTATCGCCTGTCTATCCCTCCTCGGGTCGGCGGCCGCATTCGCCGGCCCGGTGACGAGCCTGCCCGACCCGGTTCATGGCCAAAGCCTGGCGGAAAAGCTTTGCTCGAACTGCCATCTGGTGGGGGCCGCGCAGGAGCAGGCCCAGGTCGATGTGCCGAGTTTTCGGGAGATCGCCAACCAGGAGGGCGAGACCGAAGGCTCGATCATGGCCAAGATCGTGTTGCCCAAGCACCCGATGCCGACGATCCCGCTCACCAAGAGTGAACTTGCCGACCTCGCCGCCTATATAATGACTCTGCGTGATACAGGACTGCGGCCGAATCCATGAAAAAAGCCAAGATCTGGTACGTAATCGCCGACGGGGGGAGGGCGCGCTTCGTCGAGCGTGACGAGCAGGGCGCTTTCCGCACAGTTTCCAGCTTCGTCTCGACCGAGCTACATGCAAAGTCGAGCGATCTCGGGCGCGATCGTCCGGCGCGCGTGATGGAGAGCGCAACGCCGGGACGTTCCGCGGTCGAGCCGCGCCGCGACCTGAAAGAGGCGGCCAAGCAGGATTTCGTCAAGCTGGTGGCCGAACAGATCGACCAAGAGCACGGCCGGGGCCAGTTCGACAATCTGGTGCTGGTCGCGCCACCCGGCGTGCTGACCGAGCTCAAGGGCAATCTCAGCAAATCGATGGCGGAACTTGTGGTCGACGATCTGCAAAAGGATCTGACCAAGGTCCCCGACCACGATCTGACCGGGCATCTGGCGCCCGCGCGCTAGGCCTGCGGGATCTTAACCTCACGGCACTGTCACTTGACGTCGGCTCTGGGTGAGGCCTAAGTCTTTGAGGATAATGAGCCTCGTCCGCGCCATCGTCGTTGCCTTGACGGCTCTTTCCGTTGCGCTGCTTCCCCTGGCCGGTGCCCATGCATTGGCGTCGATGTCTCAGACATCCCAGGTTGCCGCGACATCGGATTGCTGCCCGCACGCGCAGCATTGCGATCACCAGAACAAGGGCGAGTGCGGGGACGCTGAATGCCTGATTAAGTGCTCGAGCGTGTCCGCCGCCCCGCTGGAAAAATCGGAAGCCGCCTTCGGTCCATCGGACCTGGACAGGGCTACGCGCATAGCCGAAATCGCCAAGACCCAAGCGCCCAATCCCCCTTCACCGCCTCCCCGCGCCTGATCCTCACTGACTCTCTTCCTGTCTAAGCGCGAGCCGCGTGCTCGCGTCTTGGGAACACGCCAGTCCGCTCGTCCTTCGCGGGACTGGCTCGATGAGGATTGGAAGGTGCGCCATGCGGCGTCTCAACAATTTGATGATCTTGGCTGTCGGCATCCTAGCCGGGGCAGGCGGGTTCTACTGGCTCGAACGCCGTCCCGAACCGACCGCTGCGCCCGCTGCCACGGAGCAAACCGTGCCAGGCAAGGGCGATCGCAAGATTCTCTATTACCGCAATCCGATGGGTCTTCCCGACACCTCGCCGGTGCCGAAAAAGGACTCCATGGGGATGGACTACATCGCGGTCTATGCCGACGAGCAGGATGACGGCACGACCGTCAAAGTAAGCCTCGATAAGGTCCAGCGCACGGGTGTGCGTACAGAAAAAGTCGCGGCACAGGTTGTCTCTCGCGAGGTTCGCGGGGTCGGCACCGTTCAGCACGACGAATCGTTGCTCTGGGTCGTGACCGTGCGTTCCGACGGTTATATCGAGGATCTGTTCGTCAACCGGACCGGACAGCACGTTCGCAAGGGTGAGCCGCTATTCCGTTTCTACAGTCCCCAGATTCAGTTGGCGCAGGCCGACCTTTTGGTTGCCTTGCGGGCGGATAGCAAGTCATCGAACTCCGAGGCGAGCAGGAATCTTGCCGGCGCCATGCAGAGATTGCGCAATCTCGATGTGCCCGACAGCCGCATCGAGGAAGTCCGCAACACCATGGCTAATCCGAGGACCATCGACTGGGCGTCGCCAGCCACCGGCGACATCGTCGCGAAGAATGTCATCGAGGGCCAGCGGGTCATGGCCGGGGACGAGTTGTTCCGCATCGCCGACCATTCCAGTGTCTGGGTCGTCGCCGAAATTGCCGAGGCCGATATTGCGGCGATCCAGGTCGGCATACCCGCAACGGTGACGTTGCGGGCCTTTACCACCGCGCCGCACGAAGGCGTGGTGACCTTCATCTATCCCGAGTTGATGAAGCCGGAAACGCGGACAGTCTCGGTTCGCATCGAATTGGCAAATCCCGACGGGCAGATGAAGCCCGGAATGTATGCCGACGTGATATTCCACCCGGGCGCCGACGCATCGCCCGTGATAGCGGTTCCGAACAGTGCCGTCATCGACAGCGGCACGCGCCAAGTGGTTCTGGTGGCAAAGGGCGACGGCCGCTTCGAACCGCGGGAAGCGAAGCTTGGGCGCCGAGGTGATAGCTACACCGAGGTCAAAGAGGGCCTCGAGCCTGGCGAGGAAGTCGTCACCTCCGCCACCTTCCTCATCGATGCCGAGAGCAATCTGAGGGCCGCGCTCCAGGCCTTCAGTCAGCCTGAGCCGAAGCCATGATCGCCGCCGTCATCCGCTGGTCGGCGCGAAACGTTTTCCTCGTTGGCCTGGCGACCATCTTCGTCACCTTCGCGGGCATCTACGCCGTCTCGCGCGTGCCGCTCGACGCGATTCCCGATCTCTCGGACGTGCAGGTGATCGTGTTTACGGAGTATCCGGGTCAGGCCCCCCAGGTGGTCGAGGATCAGGTCACCTATCCGCTTACCACGCGCATGCTGACCGTGCCGAAATCGCGCGTAGTCAGGGGTTTCTCCTTCTTCGGCGTCTCGTTCGTCTACGTCATCTTCGAGGATGGCACCAACCTCTACTGGGCGCGATCTCGCGTACTGGAATATTTGAGCGCCGCGGCACAGCAATTACCGGTAGGCGTGACGCCCAGCCTCGGCCCCGACGCGACCGGCGTCGGCTGGGTCTATCAGTATGTGGTGCGGGGGGTGCAGAAGAGCCTCGCCGAACTGCGTACCATCCAGGATTGGTACGTCCGCTTCGGTCTCGTCAGCGCGCCGGGCGTGGCCGAGGTGGCGAGCGTTGGCGGCTTCGTCAAACAATATAGCGTGGTCATCGATCCGCGACGGTTGCAAGCCCTGGCTATCCCGCTTTCCAAAATCAAGACCGTGATCCGCGAAAGCAATATGGATGTCGGGGGGCGCACTCTAGAAGTATCGGAGACTGAGCTTGCCATACGCGGGCGCGGCTACATCAAAAGCCTCTCGGACCTCGAGCAGATTGTCGTCAAGAACGATGGCGGCGTGCCGGTCCTCCTCAGAGACGTGGCCCGCGTCGAGCTTGTGCCCGACGAGCGCCGCGGCATCACCGAGCTTAATGGGGAGGGCGAAGTCGTTACCGGCATCGCGCTACAGCGCTTCGGTGAAAACGCACTCTCCGTCATCAAGAACGTCAAGGAGCGGGTGGCCGAAATCGCGCCAAGCCTTCCTCAAGGCGTGAGCATCGAGACGGTGTATGACCGGTCGGACCTGATCTATCGCGCCATCGATACGTTGAAGCGCACCTTGATCGAGGAAAGCCTCATCGTGGCGCTCGTCTGCGTCATCTTCCTGATGCATGCGCGCAGCGCCATCGTCGCCATCATCACGCTGCCGCTCGGTGTGCTGATCGCCTATATCTGCATGTGGCTCTTGGGGCTCAGCTCCAACATCATGAGCCTCGGCGGCATCGCCATCGCTATCGGCGCCATGGTCGACGCCGCCATTGTCATGATCGAGAACGCGCATAAGCGCCTTGAGCGCGCGCCTGCCGGCAAGCCGCGGGGTGAAGTATTGATCGAGGCCGCCGTCGAGGTCGGTCCGGCGCTCTTTTTTAGCCTGCTCATCATCACCGTCTCTTTCCTGCCGATCTTCACCCTCGAGGCGCAGGAAGGCCGGCTATTCAAGCCGCTCGCCTTCACCAAGACTTTCGCCATGGCCGCGGCGGCAGCACTTTCCATACTGCTGGTGCCGGCGCTGATGACGGTTTTCGTGCGCGGCCGCATCATGCCCGAGCGCAAGAACCCGCTGAATCGCTTCCTGATCTGGATTTATCGCCCGGTGATGGAGCTCGCTCTGAGATTCAAGGCAGTCACGATCCTGCTTGCGCTGCTCATTATGGGCATCAGCCTTTGGCCGGCCTCAAGGACCGGCACCGAGTTCATGCCGAACCTGAATGAAGGCACCTTGTTCTATATGCCGACCACGTTACCCGGCATCTCCGTCACCAAGGCCGCGGAGCTGCTGCAAACCCAGAACAAGATAATAAAGAACTTTCCAGAGGTGGAATCTGTTTGGGGCAAGGCGGGCCGCGCCTCGACGGCAACCGACCCGGCGCCGACGGAAATGATCGAGACGATCATCAACCTGAAGCCGGAAGGCGAATGGCGCCCGGGTATGACGGTGGATTCGCTCATCGCCGAGATGGATCAGTCGCTCCAGTTCCCGGGCGTCTCCAACGCCTGGACCATGCCGATCAAGGCACGCATCGACATGTTGTCGACTGGCATCCGCACGCCGGTCGGCGTCAAGGTCTTCGGCAAGGATCTCGGCGAGATGGAGGCGCTCGCCCGCCAGATCGAAGCCGCCATCCGCACGGTTCCCGGAACGGCTACCGCCTATGCCGAGCGGGCGATCAGCGGCTACTACCTCAATGTCGACCCCGACCGGGCGCAACTCGCTCGCTATGGATTGATGGTGGGCGACGTGCAGAACGTGATCGCCATGGCGCTCGGTGCCGAGCCGGTGACCACGACCGTGGAGGGGCGGGAGCGTTACGCCGTCAGCATTCGCTATCCGCGCGATTATCGCAGCGACCCGGAAACCATCGCCACGCAAGTGCTGATCCCCCTGCCAGATGGCGGCACCGTGCCGCTCGGCGAGGTCGCCAAAATCAGCCGTGCGCAGGGACCGTCCAGCATCCGGACCGAGGATGCCCAACTCGTGCTGTATATCTTTGTCGATTTTCGCGATCGCGACATCGGCAGCTATGTCGCCGAGGCGCAAAAAGCCGTGGCGGCCCAAGTCGACTTCCCGCCCGGTTACTATGTCACCTGGAGCGGTCAGTTCGAGTATCTGGAGCGCGCCAAAGCAAGACTCAAATTCGTCATTCCGGTGACGGTCCTCATCATCTTCCTGCTGCTCTATCTCAATTTCCGTCGCATCACCGAAACGTTGATTGTCATGCTCTCGGTCCCATTCGCGCTGGCTGGGGGCTTTTGGCTGATGTGGTGGCTCGACTTCAATTTCTCGGTTGCGGCCGCAGTCGGCTTCATCGCGCTCGCCGGCGTCGCCGCAGAAACCGGTGTCGTCATGCTGATCTATCTCGACCAGGCCCTGAAGGAGGTGAAGAATCGGTGCGAGCGGGAAGGACGCGCGTTCACGCGCGCAGATCTCCATCGTGCGGTGATGTCGGGTGCGGTCGAGCGCGTGCGCCCGAAGATGATGACGGTCGCAGCCATCACGGCCGGCCTCTTGCCGATCATGTGGAGCCACGGCACCGGTGCGGAGGTGATGCAGCGCATCGCCGTGCCGATGATCGGGGGCATGGTGTCGTCGACACTGCTGACCTTGATCGTCATCCCGGCCATCTACGCCGCGGTGAAGGGCTGGAAACTCCGTGAGCGGGACACCGGGGAAGCACCCGCGAAGACACGAACCAAGCCTTCGATCCCATCAGTGTCGTCGGTCGGCTGAGCGCAAGCCCTACGCTGGGGTCGCCCGAGGCCTTGAGAAAAATCACGTCTTGCCCACTAGCTCAGAGCGGAGCATCGAATCGTCAAGGATCGCTTGCATGATCCTGACGCAGCGGAGGGCCTATCGGCCATGACGGCGGTTTCATCGGCGGGCAGCACCGAGCGGCGACGTCTCGTCGAAAAGCTCAGGGCGGCGCTGCTCACGCCCGTCCGCGCCATGCGGCTGCGCTATCTGCCGCTGCTGATGATCTATTATGCCTACGGCGCGCTCGGGCTTGTCGCCATCGCCGAGGCGTTCTGGATCAAGGAGGCGCTGACCTTCACGCCGGCGCAGCTCGCCGCCATCGCCGTGTGGCTGACCTTGCCCTGGACCATCAAAATGGTGTTCGGGCAGCTGGCCGACTCGGTGCCGATCATGGGCTCGCAGCGTCGCGCCTATGTGTTCATCGGCGCGAGCCTGGTCGCTTCAGGGCTTGTGCTTCTCGCCGGTGCGGCCGGAGGGTGGATCGCGTTCGCCAGCAAGAATGCGCTCTACGTCACCGCGCAGCTCGTGATCGTGATCGGCGTCGTGCTGCAAGATGTGATCGCCGACGCCATGACCACGGAGGTGGTCGAGCGCGTCTATCCCGACGGCACGCCCCGGCCGAAGGCGGAGGTCGAGCGCGAGCTCGGCCTGGTGCAGGTGCTGGGGCGGCTAGCGCTCTGGTCGGGCGTTCTGTCGGTGGCCGGACTCTCCGGCTGGCTGGCGCAGCTTTACAGCTACGAGACGGTGTTCCTGCTCGGTCTCGCCATACCGGCGATCTCGCTCACCGGCGCCATGCTGGTCAGGCTCGACGGCACGGCGCCCAAGCCGATCGACTGGCGCATTCTCGGCGGGGGCCTGGCGTTCGGCGCCGTCGTGCTGGCCATCGGCCTCGGCGGCGTGCCCATGGGGCAGGAGCTCGTCTTCGTCATCTCGCTGACCGTCATCGCCTTGATGCTCTACCGGATCGGCCAGGATCTCGACGACGTGCATCGCAAACGCATCTTCTATTCCGCGATCGTGATTTTTCTCTATCGCGCCAGTCCCGCCGTGGGGGAGGGCTATCGCTGGTTCACCATCGACGTGCTCGGGTTCGACGAGGGGTTCTACGGCACGCTTGCCCAGATCGGCGCCGGGCTGAGCCTCGCCGGCGCCTGGCTGTTCTCCGACGTGATCACCCGTCAGCCGATCGCCAAGGTACTGCTCTGGCTCACCGTCATCGGTACGATCCTGTCGCTGCCCAGCATTGGGCTTGCGCTTCGGATCGACCAATGGACCGAGGCGACGTTCGGTTTCGGCGCGCGGACCATTGCCTTCGTCGACACGACGGTGACCTCGCCCTTCGCCGAGCTATCGATGATTCCGGCGCTCACACTGGTTGCCATCAATGCGCCGGCCGGGCGGCGCGCCACCTGGTTCGCGCTGATGGCCTCGCTGATGAACGTGGCGCTGGTGGCCGGTCAGCTCCAGACCAAATATCTCAACCTGTTCTTCGAGATCGACCGCGCCTCCTACGCCAATCTGGCTGCTTTAACCATTGTCGCGGTGACCATCGGCTTCATCGTGCCGGTGGCCGGCATCCTTGCCTTCGGCAAACGTGCTACCTGATTGAGGCCGAACGAACGGCTGCCTGAAACTGGGTGGGAGGCTCGGCCGGACTCCTCTCGATCGGGATTTCGTGAGCTTCCGGCCCGGCATTGGGAACATTTGGCAATCCTATTGCCACGCTTGCCCTTGCAATTTCTTCCCGTACCAAATGGAGTGCAGTTTCAATTGAATCCGCGCCGCCAAACCCCTCAAACAACGAGATATGGAAGTGGCGGAGACAACTCGGGAATGATTCGGCAAAATATGCGTAGTTGCCGCGACGAGCCCAATATAACGGGGCTTAGAGCATCGGGCTGTGGAGACCATTGAGCCGTGCTGCAAAAGCTTTGGTATGACCGGCCGGTCCGCACCCAACTCCTGGTGGCCGTTGGAATCATCAATCTCCTCGCCGCACTTTTCGCCGGAGCGGTCTCGATTATGAACACGCGGGCGGCCACCAAAGTTGAGATCGAGGCCTCGCTCGAAGTTGCCCAACGCTTCGTCGCTGCGACCATCAAGGATCTCTCCGCCAGAGAGCAATTGACACCCCTCAATCAGGAGTTGCCTCTGGAGCTCAAGCATCTCCGCCACGTCCGCATCATGTTCATGGATTCGATGGGGCAACTCACTGTGATCTCGCCGCAACCGGCCAATGGTGTTGCCGGGACGGCAAACGTTCCACGCTGGTTCGCTGCGCTCGTGCGTCCCCAACTCGCCGGGCGCGCGGTGAAGGTGGTCGCGCTCGAAGGCGTGAATCCCGTGATCATCGTCGGGGAACCGGGGGACGAGATCGCGGAAGCTTGGCAGGACTTCTCATCGCTTGCCCTCGTCTGGCTCGTGCTCAACGCGCTCATCCTGGCCGTCCTCTATGTCGTGCTTGGGCGCATGCTCAATCCGCTGGGCCATCTCTCCAAAGGCATGCTCAATCTCGAGGACGGTCACTATGCGACACGCCTCCCATTGCCGAAAATCAAGGAACTCGCCGGCATCACCGAGCGCTTCAACACGCTGGCCGGCGCGCTCGATATGGCGCGCGACGAGAACAGCCGCCTCTACCGGCAGCTTATCTCCGTGCAAGAGGAAGAGCGCCGCGCCATCGCCAACGAATTGCATGACGAAGCCGGTCCCTGTCTATTCGGCATTACGGCCAATGCTTCATCGATCCAAAATCTCGCCGAGCAGCGGCCCAACAGGCGCAGCACCGAAATTTCCAGACGCGTGGGGGAGATTCTCTCGATCGCGGAAAGGCTCAAGCTGTTGAACCGCGCTCTGCTCAAGAAGCTGAGGCCGGGGCCGCTTGGGCGCGTCAAGCTCGCTGAGCTGCTCGACGAGCTCATCGCCAGCTTCCAGCGCCGTCACCCCGATACGCATATTTCGGTTTCGTTCGGGGACCTCGCCGAGTCATATGGCGAAGCCGTCGACCTCACGCTTTACCGTTGCGTACAAGAGGGAATCACCAACGCCATCCGCCACGGAAATGCCGAGACCCTCACCGTCCGCCTTGCCGCGATTCCCGAATCGCGCCGCGGCAAGCGCGGCCGCGCCAACCTAAGGCTCAGCCTCATAGACAACGGAAAAGGCATCGCACCCGCCACGCCGAAAGGCTTCGGTCTCACCGCCATGACCGAGCGCGTTAGATCGCTCGGAGGCTCTTGCGTGATTGAAAGTACGCCGCGGAAGGGAACCAACATTCATGTCGAAATCCCGGTTGAGCGCACTGCGGGGCCCGTGAGGCGGGCGAGTGCGTCGACGAAGCGCCCCGGAGCGGCAGCGAAGCGCGCCGCCGAACTCGTTGAGGGACTGTGATGACCCGCGTGCTTGTCATCGACGACCATCCGATCGTGCTTCAGGGCTGCCGGCAACTGCTCGAGGATGTCGGCGTCGAACAGATCCTGCAGGCGGAAAGTCTCGCCGACGGGTTTCGCCTGTACCGCATGCAGAAGCCCGACGTGATCATTGTCGATCTCGCCGTGCGGACTGGCGCGCTCGGCGGCCTGTCCTTCATTCGCCGGCTGCGATTGCATGATGAGCAGACGCCGATTCTTGTGTTCACCATGCATTCTGACCCGGTGATCGTCAGCCGCGCGCTGGAGGTTGGCGCCACGGGCTATGTGCTGAAGGACACGTCTTCCGACGAGGTGGTGAAGGCCTTTCAGAAGGTGCGGGAGAACCGTCCCTATCTCAGTCACGACCTGGCTTCGGAGGTCGCTTTCATGGAGGCGAGGGGCACCACCAATCCCTTGCGCCGCATGAGTGTGCGGGAGCTCCAGACCCTGGCGCTGGTCGCCGAAGGCAAACCCTACGGCGTCATCGCCGAACATCTGCACGTGAGCTACAAGACCGTCGCCAATACTTGCACTCAGCTCAAGGCCAAGCTCGGAGTCCGCACCCTCCCGGAGCTGATGCGTATTGCCATCCAACACCTTCCCCCGCCCTCGGGAAAGACGCCTCGGGAGTGGTCGTAAAGGCGGTATTGGCGGCCACGGAGGGTCTGCCGGCAAGGTCTAAAAGATTACAGAGAGGATCGCGGAGGCCGCTGCAACCTGTGGCTTGGACTATCCGAGCCCGAGTTAACCGACTCCACGGACTGCACACAAATTGAGCACCTTTTTACTTGACACGGAAAACCGGGGCCTCGGCATATCTTGATGCAGTGCAACGAGAAAATGCATGTTGCGCAGATTCGATTGCTTCGAGCACTTTTCGCTTGCAAAGCCATTACATTTGGCAATTATGAGCGGACAGCTTGGCTGGAGTGGGAAGCTCGTTTCCATCGAGGATAACGCCGCATACTACTCTGCGTTAGGCTGTAATTCCTCGTGAGGTGTCACCGCGTGATGTGTTCATCGGAGGACCCGCCGCCTGGAGCGGGTGCGAGGCGATTTTTTTTGCTTCGGCGCTTTCGGGTAGCCTCCCATATCCACAGTGACAGCTTGAAAACTTGCAAGGGCCCGGTGCTCTCTTGGCATTTCGCTCAAGAAAGAAACGCGCCTCGGCAAACAGAATAGCTCAGCTTTCGTTCGGTGAACTGAGTAGCTAGGGAGAGGAGAAAATCATGAGAATGAAGTTTGGTGTTCTGGCCGGGAC
Organism: Methyloceanibacter sp.; assembly: GCA_035456885.1. Classification (GTDB taxonomy): domain Bacteria; phylum Pseudomonadota; class Alphaproteobacteria; order Rhizobiales; family Methyloligellaceae; genus Methyloceanibacter. The sequence continues at coordinate 2,570 of DATICH010000200.1, read as the reverse complement.
CGTCATCGCGGTGATGATGGGCTTCTCCGGCCAGGCAATCGCTGGTACCGACGAGGAGCAGCTTGCGCGTATGGCGGATCCAGACCAGTGGCCAGCGCCCGGTCGTGACTTCGCCCTGACGCGTCACAGCACCTTGGCGGACATCAACACCAAGAATGTCAACAAGCTGCAGATGATTTGGCTGCAGGGAACGAATGCCCTGCGTGGTCATGAGGGTCAGCCTCTCGTGATCAAGGACGTGGGCGGCAAGACCATGCTGTTCATGGTCTCCGGTTGCCCGGCCATGTCGAACTGCAACGTGGTTCAGGCGCTCGACTTGACCGACCCTGACAACCCGAAGCAGGTCTGGAGCTACGTGAAGACGACCGACCGTGACGAGTCCGCTGTTCCGCGCGCTTGTTGCGACACCGTCAACCGCGGTGGTTCCTATGCCGACGGCAAGTTCGTTTATGGCACTCTCGACGGTTTCGTGATTGCCCTGGACGGCCAGACCGGCAAGGAAGTCTGGGTTGTCAAATACGCTTACCCTGAGAAGGGCGAGACCATTACCCCCGCTCCATTGATCGCCGACGAGAAGGTGATCATCGGCTTCGGTGGCGACGAGTTCGCCGCACGCGGTCGTATCGCTGCCTTCAATTTGAAGGACGGCTCGGAGGCTTGGGTTTGCCACAGCACGGGTTCCGACAAGGACGTGTGCCTGACGGCCGACACCAACAAAGCCAACCCGCAATTCGGCACGGCTGGCTCGGATCTCGGCATCAAGACGTTCCCCGGCGACGACTATCTGATCGGCGGCGGCGCGGCTTGGGGCTGGTACAGCTACGATCCCGAGCTGAAGATGGTCTACTACTCGACCGGTAACCCCGGCCTGTGGAGCCCGCAATATCGTTGCCCCGACAAGACCCACGAAGAGTGCAATCAGGGTGATTTCGACAACAAGTGGTCGATGGTGATCTTCGGCCGCAAAGTCGAGAACGGCGAGGCTGTGTTCGCCTACCAGATGACGCCCTTCGATCAGTGGGACTATGACGGCATCAACGAGAACATGCTCACCGACATGGAAGTCGATGGCAAGAAGCGTAAGGTTCTCACTCACTTCGATCGTAACGGCTTTGCCTATGTGCTCGACCGTACCGACGGCACTCTGCTCCGCGCCACGAAATACGTGACGACGGACTGGGCCGAGAAGGTCGACATGAAGACTGGCCGTCCGATCAAGGTGCGCGAGCACTCGCCACTCGAAGTCGGCCGCAACGTCTCTGCTTGCCCGTCTGCTATGGGCGGCAAAGACCAGCAGCCCGGCTCGGTTGATCCGAAGGAGCCCAACATCTTCTACATGCCCACCAACAACTGGTGCATGGAGTTGGAGCCCCAGGAGCGCACGCACACGAATCAGGGCACGGTTTACGTGTTCGCGAACGTGTACATGTATCCTGAGAAGCAGGGCGTCACCGGCAAGATCAAGAAGTACGACGTCTTGACCGGCAAGACGATCTGGGAAATCCCGGATCCCTATCCGAACTGGGGCGGCACCATGGTGACCGACGGCGGCCTGATGTTCTATGGCTCGCTCGGCGGTGACTTCCGCGCGGTCGACCGGAATTCCGGTAAGATCCTGTGGAGCCGCAAGCTTGGCTCGGGCATCATCGGCAACCCGATCACCTACAAGGTCGGCGGCAAGCAGTATGTCGGCGTTTACTCCGGCATCGGCGGCTGGATCGGTCTCCCGGTCACCGCTGGTCTTGACCTGAACGACAAGTTCGGTGCAATCGGCGCCACGGCTATGACCAAGGCAGCTGGCCTGAATCATATCCCGCAGGGCGGCGAGCTGAACACCTTCCGCATCTTCGAATAAGCGGACGGCCTTTCTAGACTAAACGACGCCCGGTGCCCTTGCGGCACCGGGCGTCATTGCTTTAATACCCGGGTAGAACGCGAGAGCGGGCTCGTCCCCCGCGTCCCCGATCAGCAAATAGCGGCAGTCCTCCATGAATGCCCGAATCCTAACTGTCTTTGTGTCTCTCATTGCCCTGGTTCTCGTCTCGTTCCCCGTCGAGGCGGCCAAGAAGCAGATCAAGCGCGATTTAAGCAAAGAGTTCGACGAGCTCACGCCGAGCGAGCAGATCGCCATCAGGGCCGCAGCCAAGGCCGCCTACAAGGCGAAGAAGCTCGAAACGCTCAATGTTTGCGCCGACCCGGGCAACATGCCGTTGTCCAACATCAAGCAGGAAGGCTTTCAAAATAAGCTTGCCAACCTGCTTGGCGAGGCGATGGGCGCCCGCGTCCGCTACCATTGGCGCCCGTTCATTGAGCGAGGCCTGACGCGGGAAACCTTCGGCCAGGATATGTGCGACGTAATGTTCGACATACCGGCCGACTACGGGAGCCTGCTGACCACCTTTCCCGTCTACAAGACCCCTTATGTCTTGGCCTATCGCAACGACAAGGGACTTGAGCTGACCGGTCTCGACGATCCCAAGCTCAAGGACCTGAAGGTCGGCGTGTTCCAGACCTCTGGCGTCCGCGCGGCACTGGCCAAGCGCGGTGTCATCGATAATGTGAAGCTGCAA
>DATICH010000199.1:0-2780 GCA_035456885.1 Methyloceanibacter sp. | reverse complement strand
ACCGCATATTGCGCCCATTGCTCGGTGACCGAGACCATCTGCACGTCGAGCTCGGGCCACAGTACCTGCTCGCAGAACTCGAGATGCTGCATCACCTTCACCGCATTGGCGGTGGTGGTGGTCATGAAATAATGATCCTCGGCGAGCCTGGCGGTGGTGCCGTCGTCCATCACGAAACCGTCCTCGCGCAGCATCAACCCGTAGCGCGCCTTGCCGACCGGCAAGGTCGAGAAGGTATTGGCATAGACGCGGTCGAGGAACAGTCCGACGTCCTTGCCTTGCACGTCGATCTTGCCGAGGGTCGAGACATCGCACACGCCGACTTTGTCGCGCACCGTCGCCACCTCGCGATTGACCGAATCTTGCGGCTGCTCGCCCGGCCAAGGGTAGTAGAGAGCGCGCAGCCAAGGCCCGGTCTCGACGAACACCGCGCCCTGCTCCTCCGCCCATTTGTGCGACGGGGCAAGCCGGGCGGGGCGGAAATCCTGCCCGCGATGGTGCCCGGCAAAGGTGCTGATGGCGATCGGGGTGAAGGGCGGCCGGAAGGTGGTGGTGCCGACCGCGCCGAGATAGCGTCCGGTGGCTTGGGCGAGCACCGCAGCGCCGTTGAGATTGCCGGTCTTGCCTTGGTCTGTCGCCATGCCGAGCGTGGTGTAGCGCTTCAGATGCTCCGGGATGCGGAAGCCTTCGCGCGCGGCGAGCTTCACGTCGGAGACCGAAACGTCGTTCTGCAAATCGACGAAGGCCTTGCCCCGGCTCTTCTCCACCTGCCACACCGGCGCCGCGGCCGTGCTTTCGTCAGTGGCCTTCGGCACGGTCCCGCTTGACGAGACGAAGCCGCATTCGGCGGCTGCCGCGACTCCCGCTGCGTGGCCTTCCGTGAGGCAGGAGCCGAGGCCGAACGAGCCCCTTGCCGCGCCGGCCACGCTCATGCCCGGCGGCAGCGCGCCGGGCACGAGCGCCGACAAAGCCTCGTTCCACTGCGGCTTGCCATTCAGATGCGTGGTGAGATGCAAGCTCGGCGCCCAGCCGCCGGAGGTTGCGATCAGGTCGCAATCGAAGGCGTGGGTCTTGCCGCCGGCGTCCCTGACCGTGACGCCTCTGACGCCCTGACGCCCGCGCACACGTTCGATCACCGCGCTTGGGAGATAGCGCGCGCCGGCCCTCTCGGCCGCGTCGCGTGAAGCGGTGGAGGCAATTTTTCTTGCGTCAACCACCGCCGCGACCGTGATGCCGGCGTCGGCAAGGTCGGCAACCGCGCGGAAGGCATCGTCGTTGTCGGCAAAGATGACGGCGCGGCGGCCGGGCGCCACGCCGAAGCGATTGACATAAGCGCGCACAGCGCCGGCCAGCATCACGCCCGGCCGGTCGTTGTCGCCAAATATGACCGGCCGCTCGATCGCGCCAGCCGCCAGCACCGCACGCGTCGCCACGATCTTCCATAGCCTCTGCCGCGGCTCATGCGCCGGCGGCACCTTCACGTGGTCGTTGACCCGCTCCACCGCCGCGTAAGTCCCGCCGTCATAGACGCCTTGCACCGTGGTGCGGCGCAGAATGCGGCACTCCGGCAGGCTCTCGAGTTCGGCTTCCGCCGCTTTCAACCAATCGAGCGCAGGCTTGCCGTCGATCTCGTGGCGTTCGGCCAGCAGCCGTCCACCAAGCCGGAAATCCTCGTCGCACAGAATGACCCGCGCGCCGGTGCGCGCCGCGGCGAGCGCTACCGCGAGCCCGGCAGGCCCTGCCCCGATCACCAGCACATCGCAGAACGCATTCGCCTTCTCGTAATGGTCTGGGTCCGCGACACCGGCGCCGCGTCCGAGCCCAGCGGCGCGACGGATCATCGGCTCGTAGAGCTTCTCCCAGAACGACGCCGGCCACATGAAGGTCTTGTAGTAGAAGCCCGCGCCGAAGATCGGCGCGAACAGTTGATTGACCGCCAGCAGATCGAGCTTCAGCGACGGCCAGCGGTTCTGGCTCGCGGCATCGAGACCTTCGTAAAGCTCGATGGTGGTTGCCCGCGTATTGGGTTCGCGCCGCGCGCCCGTCCTGAGCTCGACCAAGGCACTCGGCTCCTCCGAGCCGGCGGTGAGAATGCCGCGCGGGCGGTGATACTTGAACGAGCGCCCGACCAATCGAATGTTGTTGGCAAGCAGCGCCGAAGCGAGCGTGTCGCCCTCATGGCCGGTTAGCGTATGGCCATCGAAATTGAAACGGACCGTCTTGCTGCGGTCGATCACACCGCCTTCGGCGAGCCGGTTGGGCTGGGAGGTCATGTCTCGCTCCCCTCCCCGGCCATCTCGACCGAAACGATCTCATGCGTGCTGACATTGCGTGTCACCACGAGCCAGGCATGGCAGCCCGCGCTGTGATGCCAATGTTCCTTGTGCAGCCCTGCAGGGTTGTCGCGGAAATAGACGTAATCGGCCCAGGCCTGCTCGGTGGACGGATCGAGGCCGTTCGGCCGGGTAACTGTGGCGTCGCCGCGATAGGTGAACTCCTCCAAGGCCCGCTCACCGCAATAAGGACACTTGATCCGCATGGCCGGCCTCAGTGCAGATTGGGCTGTGCGCCCATGCCCTTCTCGTCGATCACGCGCCCAGAGGCGAAACGGTCGAGTCGATAGGCGGCGGCAAAAGGATGCGGCTCGTCCTTGGCGATCAGATGGGCGAAGCACCAGCCTGATGCCGGCGTCGCCTTGAAGCCGCCATAGCACCAGCCGGCATTGAGATAGAGGTTCTCGACCGGCGTCTTGTCGATGATCGGCGAGCCGTCCATCGTCA
>DATICH010000198.1:0-6308 GCA_035456885.1 Methyloceanibacter sp. | reverse complement strand
GCCGCCCTTCATGCCCATTATCTCGCCGACCAGAATGCCGCCGGCCCGCTCGCCGGCATTGCCGGAGATCGAAATAGTGCCGCCGGTCATGCTTGCCCCGGCCAGCACGCCGGCATTGCCCTTCACCTCGATCTTGCCGCGCTTCATGCCGGCGCCGAGATAGGCGCCGGCGTCGCCGTCGATCATGATCTCGCCTTCGGTAAGACCGGCGCCGATCTTGTCGCAGCGTCCGTCGGTGCCGACGAAACGAAGCGTGCCGATATCCTTGCCCTTAACTTTGAAGGCATCGCCGACGGTCAATCTTGCACGCGTGGTGCCGATGGCCAGGTCCTCGATCTTCTTGCCCTTGAGAGCCTTGAGCCGCGACGGGACGAGCGGCGACAGATCGAGCCGCTGGTCGGCCTTCTGCTTCAGCTCGAATACCAGCGCGCTCACGCCACGATCTCCTTCAGGTGGAAATGATGCGGCCCAAGATTGCCGCCATAATTGCCGGCGGTGATGTGGGTGACACCGGCCTTGGCGCCGCCATGAGCGATGGCATGAATGCCGGCGTGCATCGCCTTGGCGACCGACTCCTTGGTGAGCCCGTCGATGACGATTTCCATCACCGCCTCGACATCGAGGGGAAGCTCGGTGTTCACAGCAGCCTTCAAGGTCGGGCAGTAGGCGTCGTTGGTGGACGCGATCTGGCCCTTGTATTTCGAGCCGACCTTGGAGCCAGAGCGCACGATGCCGCCGGGGAACGGCGTGATCACATCGGGGATTTCGGCGATGGCGCGCACCGCGCGCTCGCAGGCGGCGAGCACGGCGGCATGCGACTTGCCCAGCACGAGCAGATTGCCGCCGCCGACCGCGTGCTTGGTGAGGCCGGTGGTCGCCTCGCAGAGAAATTCGCCGTCCATCACCGGGATGCGCCAGAACCTCCGCCCGCCGACCAGTTTCGACATCTGCCAGCCGTCGCCGAAAAAGCGGAGCGAGGCGCCGAGCTTCAGCTTCTTCTCGCCCTCGAGCCCGGCGAAGCAGGCGGAGCCGGGACTGGTCAGCACGCATTGGCCGACACGATTGCGCAGCTGGGTCTGCAGCTTGTTGGCGTCCATGGTGAATAGCAGCACGGCGACGCCGGGACGGCCGTCGAGCGTCTCCTTCGGCGAGAGCGTGCGCTCGATGCCGGCTTCCGCGCCGCAGGCGATCACCGAAGTGGCGAAGCCGGTCATGGTGCGCGCGGCGATCAGCGCCCATTCAAGCGAGGGCGCGGTGATGACGATCCGCGTGCCGACCATCGGGAAAGCCTCGGCGAAGGTCTCGACGATGGTGATGTTCTTGACTTTTAACGCTGGCATGAGGCCCAGCCTGTCCCCTTTTCGGCAACTCAGCGGCGCACCATTAAACAGGTGGCGCAGGCCGCGCAAGCCGCGCAAACCGCATTCGTCCGTCCACAATCAAGATTGCGCGCCAGTACCGGGCCTCAAGCTTTGGGCTTGTCGTATTTGATATAGGCGAAGCGCATATCGTCGGCCGGCGTGCCTTCGAGCGCGCCGCCTTCCGTGCCCGGCTGCCAGTGGACCACGTCCTCGATCTTCTTGGCGAGCGCGAAGTCCTTGTCGGTGATGCCCTTGGCGGCGTGGTTCTTGAGTCTGACCTCAACCCAGGCATAAGAGGCGGTGATATCGGGATGATGCCAGGCGGCCTCGGAAAGATGGCCGACGGCATTGATCACCATCAGCGTGCCTTTCCAGCTATTGGTGCGATAGCGGCGCCGGATCCAGCCGTCTTCGAGGTACCAATGCGGCAACTCCTTCTTGAGCCGCTCCTCGACCTCGCTGTCGCTGTAAGTACGCTCGGACGTTGCCATGACGCATCTCTTTTGAAAGAGTAGCCGCTTCTCCCTAGAGTCAAAGCATAACGAGAGGCTGTAAGCCAATCAATGGAGGCCCTGACCGCTCAGAAAGGCGCGAGTAAAGCCCGTTTTTTCCCGCGTCAGGCGCGGGTGACGACAACCGCGCGGCTGCATTTCGGCTTTCTCGATCCAAGCGGCCGGGGGGAACGACCGTTCGGTTCGTTCGGGCTTGCGCTCGACCGGCCAAAGACGAGGCTGACGCTGACGCCGGCACGAACTTTCCAGGCGAGCGGGCCTGAGCGGGAACGCGCGCTGCGTTATCTCAAGACGATCGCCAAGACCAGCGTGATCGACGCAGCCTATAAGCTTCACGTCGAGGAAGCGATCCCGCCGCATGCAGGGCTCGGCTCGGGAACGCAGCTTGCACTTGCCGTAGGTTCCGCATTTGCGGCGCTCGAGGGATTGCGACTTGAGCCGCCGGAGATCGCCGCCCGGCTCGGCCGCGGTGCGCGGTCGGGGATCGGCATCGCCACCTTCGCGCAAGGGGGCGCCGTGCTCGACAGCGGGCCGCTGGACGGCGGCCTGCCCGAACTGGTCGCTCGCCTCCCCTTCCCGGCGGAATGGCGCGTGATTCTGATCTTCGATCCGAAGACGCATGGCTTGGCCGGGTCGAGCGAGACGGCAGCATTCGACGCGCTCCCGGACTTTTCCAAACAAGAGATCGCCGAGCTTCGCCGGCGCGTAACCGAAGCCGCGCTGCCCGCACTTGCCAAAGCCGACTTCGACTCTTTTTGCGAGCAGATCGGCTACTTGCAGGCTCGCATGGGCAGCTATTTCGCGCCGCTGCAAGGAGGCCCCTATACCAGTTCGCGAGTCAGCGCCGCCACGGATTGGCTTCGCCGCCAGGGCCTTGCCGGGCTCGGCCAGAGTTCCTGGGGACCGACCGGATTCGCCTTCGTCGCGTCGGAGGCCGAGGGCAACGACTTGCTGTCACGGCTTCGCACCGAAATCAACGGTTCGGGCCTCAAATTCGATCTGGCGAAGGCCCGCAACGTGGGGGCAAAAGTCGAGACAGGCGCCGACCAAATCCGCTAAGTCAACCCCCATTGGGACGCTATGCCGCCTCGCCTCCTGTGCTAAAGGGGGGAACAAGCGGCCGAGCCGCGGGCCAAAGCCGTAGCAGGGAGATGAAAAGCTGATGGGGAATCCCCGCATTCTGCACATGATCACGCCACTCAAGCATATGAGCCCGTTCGACGTGAACATGGCACTCGACGCCGGTTATGACGACGCCATTCCGTACACCAATGTGACCATCGAGGATGTCACCGGTCTGGTCCAGGACGCGATCTTCTCGCGCGGACCGGAGGGCGTGAAGCGCACCGGCATGTTCATCGGCGGCAAGCGCGCCATCGAGGCGCTCGACATGATGGACCGCGCCAAGAAGGCGATGGTGCCGCCGTTCGAGATCTCGGTGTTCGCCGACCCTGCCGGTTCCTTCACCACCGCCGCGGCCATGGTCGCCTGCGTGAAGAAGGTGCTGCAAGACAAGTTCAAGACCGGGCTCAAGGGCAAGCGCGTGATGGTGTTCGGCGGCACCGGGGTGGTCGCGTTCGCCTCGGCGATCATCGCCGCCATGGACGGCGCCTCGTCGACGCTGATCGGCTATGACGGCCCTGAGCGTGTGCGCAAATTTTCCGAGGAAGCCAAGGCGCGCTTCGGCGTCGATGTCAGTTATGCCGACGGCAGCAGCGAGGAGCAGAAGACCGAGCTGGCGCGTGATGCCGAAATCATCTTCGCGGCCGGCCCCGCCGGGCGCCGGCTGCTGAACCTCGATCAGCTCAAGCAAGCGAAGAAGTTGCTGGTCGCGACCGACGTGAACGCGGTGCCGCCCGCCGGCGTCGAAGGCGTGGGCGTGAACGACGACGCGGCGCCGATTAAGGGCACCGACGCGGTCGGCATCGGCGCACTCGCCGTCGGCAACGTCAAATACAAGACCGAAGCGGGTTTATTCGAGCAGATGATCGAGGCGGAAAAGCCGGTCTATCTCGATTTCCGGGACGCCTACACTCTTGCGCAAAAACTCGCAGGCTGAGCCGCCATCGCTGCTGATCGCGGCGATCTCGGCGCGCGCGCTGGCGCAATCGGCGCGGCGCGCCGGCTTCACGCCACTCGCGGTGGACTTCTTCGCCGACACCGACACGCAAGAAGCGGCCTATACCTGCCGCAAGCTCGGCGGCGACTTGAAGCGGGGCTTCCGCAAGGAGCCGCTGCTTCGAGCGCTGAGCGAGTTGGCGAAGCGCGCCCCCTCCCCAGTGGCGGGCCTCGTCTATGGCGCCGGCTTCGAAGATCGTCCCGGGCTCCTGACGGAGATCGCCAAGCACTGGCAGATCCTCGGCAACGACGGCGCCACGGTGACGCGGGTCAAGGCGCCGGAGAGCTTTTTCGCCGCGCTCGACCGTCTCGGCGTTGCTCATCCCGCCACCATGATGGCGCGGCCCGCGAGAGGTGCGAGCTGGCTCGCCAAGAAGATCGGTGGGGCCGGAGGCAGCCATATCGCGCCGAGCCGGCTCGGCAAAGGCGTCGCTAGCGTCTACTACCAGGAGCGTGTCGATGGACTCCCCGTCTCGGCGCTTTTTATCGGCAATGGCAAGGACGCGTGCGTGCTCGGCTTCAGCGAGCAATGGACGGCGCCGTCCACCAGGAACCTCTGGCGTTATGGCGGCGCCGTGCGCCCCGCCACCCTCTCCGCCGCGACCGCGCGGCAAATAACCTCAGCCGTCAAGCGGGTGGCCAATTGCTTCGCGCTCAAGGGGCTCGGCTCGGCCGACTTCATGCTGAACCACGAGGAGGTCTTGCTGCTCGAAATCAATCCTCGCCCCGGCGCCACGCTCGACATTTTCGATTCAGTCGCGAGCCCGTTGCTTCGCCTACACCTGGAGGCAATCAGCGACGGCAAATTGCCGCCGGGGCCACTGAAATTCAGGGGTGCCTTGGCTTCGGCGATCGTTTATGCGATGCGCTCCGTAGCGGTGCCTTCCGGAATGGCCTGGGCGGACTGGACCGCCGACCGGCCCAAGTCATCGGAATGGATCGACAAGAACCGTCCGATATGTACTGTTTTGGCCCGCAGCAACACGAAGGCACAGGCCAAGCGCCTGATTGAGGAGCGAATTTGCAAGATTTTAGCTGGGCTTCAAAAAATAAGCGGGGGGCAAGACGGTGAACAAACGAGAAGAGATCGCCGCGGGGAGCCGAATGGCGCTGCCAAGCGTCAACGCCAAAGCCGAGCCGCTCGTCGAAGCACTCATCGCTGACGCCGACGCGCTCCGCGTCGACGTTACGCGCGGCACGCTCGGGGAATGCCGCATCGATTCCGGCGTGCGGGTAGCGGGGGGCCTGGAGGCCGGGCGCCGCATGGCCGAAATATGCCTGGGTGGTCTCGGCCGGGTGGCGCTGGAGACCACCGACACCGACAGTTCGTGGCCGTTCATGGTGACGGTGCATACCGCGCAGCCGGTGCTTGCCTGCCTCGGCTCGCAATATGCTGGCTGGAGCCTTTCGGTCGAGGACAACGGCAAGAAATATCACGTGCTCGGCTCGGGGCCGGCGCGCGCCATCGGTTCGTCGGAGAAATTGTTCGACGAATTGGGATACCGCGACAGCTCCAAAACCGCGGTGCTCGTGCTCGAAGCCGACCGCCCGCCGCCTCGTGGCCTGGTCGAGGAAGTGGCCAAGGCCTGTAAGCTCAGTCCCGACCGCCTGACCTTCATCTATGCGCCGACCTCGAGTCTCGCCGGCACGGTGCAGATCGCCGCACGCTGCCTCGAAGTTGCGCTGCATAAGGCGCATGAGCTGCACTTCCCGCTCGACCACATCGTCGACGGCATCGCCACGGCGCCGCTGCCGCCGCCGGCGCCCGATTTCGTCGCCGCCATGGGACGCACCAATGACGCCATCATCTATGGCGGGCGCGCCCAGCTGTTCGTGTCGAGCGGCGCCAAGGAGGCGAAGGGATTGGCGGATAGTCTGCCGAGCCTCAAATCCAAAGACTATGGCAAGCCGTTCGCCGACATCTTCGCGGCGGTGAAGGGCGATTTCTACGCCATTGACCGCATGCTGTTCAGCCCGGCCATGGTGACGGTGACCTCGCTAAAGACCGGCGAGAGCTTCGAGGGCGGCCGCATCGACAGCGCCGTGTTGTCGCGCTCCTTCGCCTGACGCCGATGTCCGCGCAAAGCCCCCAGGAGGCCGCCATCGTCATGTTCGGCGATGGCCGCGACTGGCACGGCAAGAGCCTTTCCCGCGCCTTCAAGCGGCACGGCATCACGCCCCTGCTCGCGCCGCTCGACGGATGCGGCTTTTCGACCGAGACGGCGACGGGTCTCGCCATACCGGGCCTTGGCGACCGCCTCCCCGAAGGCGCGTTCGTCCGCTTCGTACCCGGTGGAACCTTCGAGCAGGTGACGCT
>DATICH010000197.1:0-3024 GCA_035456885.1 Methyloceanibacter sp. | reverse complement strand
GTTGATCAACACCAACGCCACCATCCCGAGGAGCATCGCCAGGGCGTCCATCGCCAGCCTCTAGATCTGCTCGGTCGGCAGTCCGGCCTCACCGCCGAGCCTGCGCCATTCGTCGGGAATCGACATCAACTGGGCGACGATGAACAGCAACGCGCCAATCGGAATCACCGATTGGGTGAGCTGCACCGGAACCCAGGTCAAGCTGATCAGGCGATCGCCTTCGAGCAGGATGACCACCTCGAGCCCCGCCCAGGCGAGAACAATGAAAAACACGATCACCAACGCTTCGCCGACGATGAAAAGCGGCAAGCGCAGCGATGCCGGAATTCGCCGTATCACCTCGGGCGAGCCGAGGTGCCCGCGTTTGAGGGCCGCGAGGGCCGAGCCATAATATGTGAGCCACGCAAGAATCACCGTCGCCACTTCGTCGTACCAGGTGAGCGAGGCCCCCGCTTGGCGATAGGCGACAGCGACGATCACCAGCACGAACAACGAGACCATCAGCAGGACGCAAAACGCCGCGAGCACGGCCTCAAAGCCGCGCCTGAAGCGCATCAGCGATGTCATTCGGGAACGGGCCGTAACGTGTCGGAGACGCGCCCCTCGCGTTTCCGAGGGGCGCGCTCCCTTCGCTCAGCAACCCGGCTTCTTGGCCAGCGCCAGCGCCTCGTCGATCAACTGGCGGCCGCCGGTTACCTCCTTGGCGAACAACTCGTAGACCGGCTCGCTCGCCTTTACGAAGGCGTCGCGGTCCGCGACGTTGAACTGCATGCCGCCGGAGATGAGTTTCTCCTTGGTGTCCTTCTCCTCTTTCTCCGCGATATCATAGGTCCACGGCTGAACTTCTTTCGCCGCATCGAGGATCGCCTTTTGCACCTCGGGCGACCAGCTCGACCAGCGCCGCATGCTCGCGGTAGGAAAACTCGGCGTGTATACGTGGCTGGACTCGGTGAGGTACTTCTGCACTTCTTGAAACTTGCCGGCGAGAATGTTGGTGTACGGGTTCTCCTGTCCGTCGAGCACCCCGGTCTTGAGTGCGACGAACACCTCAGAAAACGCCATTGGCGTCGGGTTGGCGCCATATGCCTGGAACATCCGCACCCGCCACACCCCCTGCGGCACGCGTAGCTTGATCCCCTTGAGGTCCTCAGGCGTCTTGATCGGCCGCGTATTGTTGGTGATGTGGCGTACGCCGTTTTCCCAGATGCCGATTAGTTTGTAGCCGAGCGGCTCCAGCTTGGGCGCGAGTCTAGGCCAGACTATCGCGTCGGCGATGCAGACCATGTGCTTGCGGTCCTTGACCAGGTACGGCAGATCGAAAAGTCCGAACTCTGCCATTACGCTCGACGTCGCGGTCGACGGTTGCGACATGTCGAGCGTGCCGATCTTCAACTTTTGCAGCATCTCGCTGTCGCTGCCTAGCTGGCCCGAGTGGAATACCTCGAGCTTCGCTTTTCCGGCCGCTTTTTGATTGAACCGTTTGGCGAATTCCTGCGCTGACAGCTCCTGGACGTTGCCCGGCGGCGAAGTCGTGCCGAACTTGATCTCTGGCGCTTGGCCGAACGCCGCGCCGCCCGCCAAGACCGCCACGCTCGCGCCGACGATCGTCGACAGAAAAACCTGCCGCGACTTGTGGATAAAGAATCGAGTTTTCATTGGTCTCCCCCCGGTGATCGATATGCGCAAGCGCGCCCTGGCTTTGAAGGTCCGCCGAACCGCGCGCGACCAAGAAAATCTTGCGGTCCATCACCGCAAAGGTCAAGCAAGAGTGGACACGGGCGCGCTTTCGTCGTTGCGAGGAATAGCGTAATGATGGGCCGTGCCGATCTCAACGCGCCTGACCGAGCTCCTCCGCATCGCGCATCCAATCCTGCTTGCGCCGATGGACCTCGTGTCGGATGGGCGCCTCGCGGCGGCGGTGAGCCGGGCAGGCGGTTTCGGGATAATCGGCGGCGGCTACGGCGAGGAAGCTTGGCTCAGGCGCGAGATGGACGCCGCCGGCGACGCGCGCGTGGGCGTCGGGTTCATCACGTGGAGCATGGCAAAGCAGCCTCACCTGCTCGACCTGGTGCTGGAGCGGCGGCCCCCGGCGGTCATGCTTTCCTTCGGCGAGGTGCGACCGCACGCTGAAAAGATCAAGCGGGTTGGTGCACTGCTCATCTGCCAGATCCAGACGCTCGGTCAAGCGAAGGAGGCCCTCGCGTGCGGCGCCGACATCCTCGTCGCCCAAGGCGCCGAGGGCGGCGGCCACGGCATTGCCCGCAGTACTTTTCCCCTTGTTCCGGCGGTGGTCGATCTCGCCGCAGGCGTCCCGGTCGCAGCAGCGGGCGGGATTGCCGATGGCCGCGGGTTGGCGGCAGCGCTGATGCTCGGGGCGGATGGCGTGCTACTAGGGACCCGCTTCTATGCCAGCATGGAAGCTGCGGGATTCGCCGCAGCAAAGCGGCGCATTGTCGAGGCGAGCGGCGATCGGACCGTCCGCGGCATTCTGTTCGATATTGCGCGGCGGAACGTGTGGCCTGCGCCCTATGCAGGACGCGTTCTGCAGAACGCGTTCAGCGAGCGTTGGCGGGGACGCGAAGCCGAGTTGTTGCAGCATCAAGACGAAGAGGCGGTCCGATATGCGAAGGCGCGCGATGCCGGAGATTTCGACACCGCCGCGGTGATCGCCGGCGAAGCCGTCGACCTGATCGGCGACATTCCACCTGCCACCGAAATCGTCGAGCGCATCGTACGGGAGGCGGAAACGCTGCTCGCCGGCGCCTCGAACCGCTATCGCGTGACCGGACCTCCCCCCGTCGCAAGTGCCTAAAATTGGGGCAGCGTCAGGCACTTGCCGCTTGGTTGTCCAACCGCGGCAGCCAGCGTATGCTCGCTTGCTTTTGTTGTGGGGCGCCGATCACCGAGTGGGAGCGGCGGTCTGACGAAGCAATCGATCGAGAATCAAAGGGGAGGAACGCCAACATGAAACGCAGACAGGTTCTGGCCGGTCTCGCCGCCGCGACCACCGCCGCGACCTTCGGT
>DATICH010000196.1:0-49066 GCA_035456885.1 Methyloceanibacter sp. | reverse complement strand
AGGCAGAGCAGACCGTCGGCATAGTCCTTCGGGAGATCGTTCTCGGCGCGGCTGGCATACATGATGCGCCGGGCGAGATCGTGCTCCTCGACCGTGCGGCGCGTGTGCGGGCTCACCTGCACGACCAGCACATTCTTGATGAGCAGCTCGGAAGCGATGCCGAGCAGCATGGCAGTGATGCCGGTCGTGTCCGCGTCGGTCAGCTCGGTGAGATTGCCGGTGCCCATCAGAGTTTCCGCATCGGGCCGCTCGCGGCGCATTTGCGCGTAGCGTTCGAGCGATTGCATGAAGCCGAAATTGATCGGGTCGAGCACCGGATCGACGAGATATTTGCCCTGCTTGGCGTCGAGCGTGTCCATGGCGCGGTAGAGCGAGGCCATGTCGCCGTGCTCCTTGGGAATCAGCACCGGGGTCGAGGCCACCTGATCGGCGATGGCGAGCGTGTCCTCGTTGAGGCTGAGCAGAAAATCGGCGCCGGCCTTGCCGCCGCGCAGTAATTCCTCGGGATCGGCGGAATCCACACTCACCAGATAGCCCTTCTCCTTCAGCGCGCGGACGGTGTCTTCCAGATGCGGAAACGGCGTATCGGGTAGACCGCCAAGATCAATCACGTCGGCGCCGCGCTGCACGTAGGCTTCCGCGCGCTTGAGAATTTCCTCAACCGGGAGCGCCGAGGCATCGACGATCTCGGCGAAAATGCGAATGTCGTATTTGGTCATGTCGGCGGCTTTCCGCGCCCGCCCGAAATAGAGCGGGATGTCTTTCAGCTCGTCAGGGCCGCGCAAAACGGGCACGCCGAAGCGCTGACTGAGCCGGTCCAGATCGGCGCGGCAGCGGCCGGGCAGCATGATCTTGTCGGCCTCGACCGGATTGGGCAGCCGCCGAGCGATGATCTCCTCGGTCATCAGCGCGGCGACCTTGACGCCGATATCCAGTACTTTCCAGTCGAAGCCGGGCTGCATGGATTGAAGCACGGCCTCTAGACGAGGCCGCGCCAAATGTCCGGTCAGGAACAGGATGCTTTCAGCCATGACCCGATCGCGCTTCTGACTTCAGCCCTTCTAACCCGCCTCGCGGGGTCGCGCGAGAGAATGCACCTCAATCCTGAACGCTTGATTGGGCTATTCGATCGCGGCACCGCAGCGTTCGGCCTGGCCGGTCAGGCAAGCGGCGAAACTCTGCTGGTCGCCGCGGCCGAGCAAAATCGCTGAAACGCCGGACTCCCTCAGCATGTCCGGAAATGCCGCGTCGACGACTCCGTCGCGCGCGAGTTGGCCTGCGCTCATCTGCGCCGCTCTCCGCTCGATCGACTTGATCAGGTAGCAACGGGGCGCGCCAAGCCGTGCCGCGAGCCAGAGTGCGAGGCTGTCGGAGGTGAGCCGCCAGGAGGCTTCGAGATCGCTGCGCTCGGCGACCAAGTCACAAGGCGCCCAAACGGCGACTTCGCCCCGACCCAGCACGGCCCGCAGCTCGGCCTCGGTGGTTCCCACGGCGAAGCCTGGCCGCAACCCCGCCACCGCCCAAGCAAGCTGATCCATAGCGAGCAGCGCCATGCGGTGGGCGGCCCGATCGCCGAAACCGAGTTGGCTTTGGCACGCCCGGACTTCGTCGGCCAGAGCTCCTCCCCCGGGCACGATCACGATCGGCCGGGTTACGGCGGCAATCGCGTCGAGCCAGGGCACGAGTGCGTCCGAGCGGATCACGCTGCCGCCCAGCTTGACGACGATAGGCTCCGCTGCGGCTGGATGAGATACAGGACTGGCATGCGCGCGAGACGCAGGCACCGACATTACTCAGCTCCGCCCTTGTCACGCACGATCTCAACACCGACCACGCCAGGGCCCTTGTCGAGCTTTTCGATCTTCACGGTGGCGCGCGCGGCGCGCGGATGCGCGAGGCAATGCCATGCCACCTTCTCGGCCAAGGTCTCCACCAGGTTGATATGGCCGCGCGCGACGATCGATTTGATGCCCTTGACGATGGTGTCGTAGTCAAAGGCCCGGCCGATATCGTCATCCAGAGACTGCGCCAGCGGCAGAAGATCGACATCGACGGAGAAGCGAACGCGCTGGGTGACGCCTTTCTCATGCGTATAGACGCCGATCTCCACGTCAAGCACGAGGTCGTGCATGAACACCCGGTCGCGAGTACCGGCCGCGTCAGGCGCGGATTTCGGCGCTGGCCGCCTCAGTCGCGATTCAGCCATGCTCAGGCTCCCAGAAGGCGCGCAAGATCGGTCGCGCGCCTTCTAGCATAACGCTTGGGGGGCGGCCTCAGAGAAGTTCGGTTGGCGAAAATTTGGCAGGCGCTGTGGGATCAGCGACCTGATTGCGGCGAGCCGGGCTGGATCGAGCGCAGCCGCTCGATTGCCGTCGCGGCAAAGCGCTCCGCGAAAGCCGAGCAAGTCGGGTTCTAGTGCGAGCAGGCTTGGAACGTGCTTTGCCCCCAGCGACCCGGCGAGACCCACCGTGAGGCCCTGCGCCCTGGCCGAGGCAAGCTCGCCGGCCAGCACCGCCGGCGTGAGGTGATCGGGGAGCGCGCCCGATCCCTTGCCGAGCGTGTCGAACATAATGCCCGCGGCTCCGATCCTCGCGGCAAGCCCAATGGCGTCGAAGGACGGCAATGCGTCGGCGAACAGGACGAGGATGAGGCGGAGTTGCGCCGCCTCAGGCTGAAGCGCCATCAGGCAGCGCTCCGCCTCGGCGTCCGGGAAGATGCCGAGCTTGACATAGTCGACGCCGAACGCCGCCGACTTCAGCACCGCGTCGCGTACCGCCTCGACTTGCAGCAGGTCGCCGATCGTGGCGCTGATCGGCGTGCGCCCATCCACCCTGCTCACGCAGGCTTCGATGGTCTCGGGCGCGACAGCGCCAAGCGCGCCGCGGCTTGGATCTTTCAGGTCGATGATGTCGGCGCCGGCGCCGATCGCCAGCTCGACTTCGGCGGCATCGCGCACGCTCGCAAGCAGCAAGGTCATCGGCGGACTGCAGCGCGCATCAGCGGAACAACCAGTTGAAGATACCGGGGCCGCCGCTCTCGCCCCCACCGCCGCTTTGACCGCGTCTGGCAGCGCGCCGGTTCTGCGGCTCGCCTTCGGCCGTGGCGCCGAAGCCCCAGAAATCGTTGCTGCGCCGGGTGGGCGCCGCCTTTTGTCTCACGGCGCGGAGCTGAACCTCGTTGGCGTTGCCGTCCGGGTCGGTGACTACGACCGAAACCGCCTGCCAATTCCACTGCGCCGTCGCCGATCCCCATCGTTGCGGCTCGATCGAAACAACCTTGTTGGCACGCGTGTCGAGGATGGCGACATATTCGAGGCTGCTCTCCTCTTCATCGCCGAAATCACCTGCGTAGTATTTCAACAGTCCGATACCGGAGAGCGCGTCCTTCAACAGCTTCCATTCGATAATCTTGGGCTCGCCCGTGCCGAACATCTCGAGTTCAGGCTTCAGCGCCGGGTATTTCGCGTTGCTGGCGACATAGCGGCCCGGTTGAGGCTCGGTGATCTCCCAGCCGGCGACCGGTTCGCCCAGCACCCGCGTCTGCGGCTCCGGCACCTCGATGCCGAGCCGCTCCAGGGCCGCGCGGCTCTCGCTCTCGGATTGATCCAGGGCCAACGCCTTGCGGTAGTCGGCGATGCCCTCATCGGTCCGGTTCAGGGCCTCGTAAACATTGCCTCTGATGCGCAGGAATTGCGGGTCGTCGGCGGCAATCTGCAGCGCCTGATTGATATCGCCCAGCGCCTGGTCGTAGATTTCCCAGTTCTCCAGAGCATTGCTTGAATTGCCGACGCCTTGCAGTTTCGTGGACGCTCGCATGGCGTAAGCCCGCGCATTCTTCGCGTCGAGTTCGATGGCGCGATTGAAATCGCCAATGGCGTCGTCAAAGCGACGCGCCTCGATAAATACGATGCCGCGCTCCACATAGGCGTCGACCAGTTCGGGCTTGAGTTCGATCGCCTTGTTGAGATCTTCGAGCGCGGGATTGAGCTTCTTGTCCTTCGCATAGGCGCGTCCGCGCAACAGCAGGACATCCGGATTGGGCGTGTCAGGCTCGAGTGTGAGCACCTGGGTCGCGTCGGCGATGGCCTCCCGATACATGCCGAGTTGGAAATAAGCCTCGGCGCGATGTTGGTAGGCGGCGGCGTATCTCGGGTCGATACCGATGGCGCGGCTCAAGTCGCGAACCGCGGCATGATAGCGCTTGAGCGCCGCATGCGCCTTGCCGCGCCCGTTAAACGGCACGCCGCTGCGAGGCATCAACTCCACCGCCTTGCGGAAATCGTGAAAGGCGAGATCGTATTGGCCGAGCGCCACGCGCGCATTGCCGCGATTGTTGTAGGCGACGCCATAATTCTGGGAGAGCGCGATGGCCCGGTCAAAATCCTTCAGCGCCTCGTCGGGGTGACCCAAGTCCATCAGTGCATTGCCGCGATTGTTGTAGACGGCGCCGTTCTCGGGCGAGAGCTGGATCGCCTGGTTGAAGTCCTCGATCGCCTCTTTGGTTTGATTCAAGCGCCATTTGGCGACGCCCCGATCGCTATAGATGCTGGCCTTGATGAAATCGGCGATCTCAGTGGCTTGCAACGCCTCGTCGTAGGAGGCAATGGCCCTGTCGAATTGCCCGCGCATCAACGCGGCCGCTCCCTCGCGGGCGCGCAGCAGAGTTGCGTCCTCGGCCAGGGCCTCTGAGCCCAAACCGGCGGCGACCAGAGCCGCCAGAATCCAACCAATTCTATGTCCTGAAGCGTCCATCGCCGCCTGAAACAGGCCTTACCTCGGAGTACCCGCCCTCATGTCTCCCATAAGGCCGGAGTGTGTCAACATAGGGTCACGCGGCTCGCAGGTCCCGCAGCACTTCGGGCAGCATCTCCGGCAGATCCTCGGCGATTAGGCCGGGACCGAAGGCTTTGGCGGCCGCGCCATGCAGCCAGACGGCCGCGCTTCCACCCTCGAAGGCCGGCATCTTCTGGGCGAGAAGGCCGAGAACCATGCCGGCCAGCACGTCGCCAGTCCCAGCGGTGGCAAGCCAAGGACTGGTGGTGGCATTGATCGAAGCTCTGCCGTCGGGTGTTGCGACCACGGTGTCGGGACCTTTCAGGACAATCTCGGCGCCCGAGCGGGTGGCGGCTTGCCGGGCACGCTCAAGCTTTGGGAGGGCGGAGAGGTCGCCGAACGACCGCGCGAACTCGCCGTCATGCGGTGTCAGCACCACGGGTGCGGCGCGCGCGGCGATCGCCGCGAAGAGCTCATCCGGCTGATCCGCAAAGGAGGTCAGCGCGTCGGCATCCAGGACGACTGCCGCGTTCGAGCCCAACGCCGCGAGGACCATCGCCTTAGTGCGCTCGCCCACGCCTACGCCCGGCCCGATCAGGACGGCATTTTTGCGTGGATCGGCGAGCAGCGCGTTCAACCCACGGGCGTCGTCGGCTTCGCGCACCATGACGGCGGTGAGTTGGGCGGCATTGATCGGGACCGCGTCGCGCGGCGAGGCAATTGTGACGAGGCCCGCGCCAATGCGCAGTGCGCCGCGGGCGCCGAGTCGGGCAGCGCCGGTGCTAAAGGCCGGCCCCGAGACCACCACCGCGTGTCCACGCGAATATTTGTAGCCGTCTTGCTTGGGCCATGGAAAATGCGCAAGCCAAAGCGCGGGCGCATTGGCGAAGGTCTTGGGCTTGATTTCGGCAAGCACGCCTGCAGGGATGCCGATATCCGCCACGCTTAAAGTTCCGCAATGGAGGCGTCCGGGCAGAAGCAGATGCCCCGGCTTCAAGCGGAAGAAGGTCACGGTGGCGACGGCGCGAATGGCGACACCCCTCACCTCGCCCGTGGTGCCATCAATGCCGCTCGGAACGTCGACGGCAACGACCGGGAGGCCGGACGCGTTGACGCGGTCGATCAGGTCGGCCAGCCCGCCCTCGATCGGCCGCGCCAGGCCGGCGCCGAACAGCGCATCGACCACGATATCGGTGCCGGTGAGAATCTCTGGGCACAGCGCCTCGCGTGCTCCGGTGAAGCGCTTGGCCATCGCGGCGGCGTCCCGTGGGAGCCGGGCCTCGTCGCCGGCGAAACCGAGCTTCACCTTGTAGCCCAAGTCGATCAGATGGCGCGCGGCGACGAAGCCATCGCCGCCATTGTTGCCTGGACCACACAACACCGCGACGGTACCTGCGTTACGAAAGCGCCGGAACACTTCCTCGGCGACGGCGCGCCCGGCATTCTCCATGAGGGTCATGCTCGGCACGCCGCCGTCGACGGCGAGGCGATCGGCGCGGCCCATCTCCTCGGCGGTCAACAGCTCTATCGATGTGTCCGGCAGGCGGGTCATAAATTCCCTGTAGAGCAAAGGCGGGCGCGAAAAGACAGCCCAAGACATAGGCGGATAAATCTGATTAATTCTTGTGCATCGCGACTATCGATTGGGCAGCGACCCAGCCAACCCCGCCGCCATTTTCCGCCAGACCCCTATAACGCACTGAAAGTTATCATGAAACTTACGCCGACAGGATTGGCATAGGGCGTGCTTTGGCAGGGCCACAGTCTTCAGGATCACGGACGGAAGCACGCGGCTAAGCGTCATTTTGCGTCCATGGGAGGTGCAGCGCAGCAATGAAAAAGATCGAAGCGATCATCAAACCGTTCAAGCTGGATGAGGTTAAGGAGGCTCTGCAGGAGATCGGACTCCAGGGTATCACGGTCACCGAAGCCAAGGGCTTCGGCCGCCAGAAAGGCCATACCGAGCTCTACCGGGGCGCCGAATATGTCGTCGACTTTCTTCCCAAAGTGAAGCTCGAACTCGTGCTTGGCGACAACATGGTGGAAAAGGCGATCGACGCGATTATCGCCTCGGCGAAAACAGGCCGCATCGGCGACGGGAAAATTTTCGTGTCGAAT
The DNA here is from genome assembly GCA_035456885.1 of Methyloceanibacter sp. Taxonomy (GTDB): domain Bacteria; phylum Pseudomonadota; class Alphaproteobacteria; order Rhizobiales; family Methyloligellaceae; genus Methyloceanibacter. Next base: position 42,176 of record DATICH010000196.1, on the reverse strand, counting down.
GTGGAGGAAGCCGTGCGGATCCGCACCGGCGAAACCGGAAACGACGCCATCTGAGGTGATGGCATGCAAAGGACGGCATCTTCATGCCAATTGACAGGGGAGTACGATGGCAGACGCTAAGAATGTGACCAAGAAGATCAAGGACGACGATGTCAAGTTCGTGGACCTGCGCTTCACCGATCCGCGAGGCAAGATGCAGCACGTGACCATGGACGCCAGGCTGATGGACGAAGAGGCCTTCACCGACGGCATCATGTTCGACGGCTCCTCGATCGCCGGCTGGAAAGTGATCAACGAGTCGGACATGAAGCTGATGCCCGACCCAGCTTCTGCGGCAATCGACCCGTTCTTCGCGCAGAGCACCCTCGCCGTATTCTGCGACGTGCTCGAGCCGTTGACCAACGAGCCTTATGAGCGCGATCCGCGCTCGATCGCCGGCAAGGCGCAAGCCTATATGAAGCAGACCGGCGTCGGCGATACTGCGTCGTTCGGGCCAGAGGCCGAGTTCTTCGTGTTCGACGATGTCCGCTTCTCGGCCGATCCGTTCAACTGCGGCTACCGCATCGATTCCACCGAGCTGCCGATCAATTCCGGCACCGAATACGAGATGGGCAATCTGGGCCACCGGCCGCGAACCAAGGGCGGCTATTTCCCGGTGCCGCCGGTGGACTCGGCGCAAGACCTACGCTCGGAGATGTTGTCGGTGATGTCCGACATGGGCGTCGTCACCGAGAAACATCACCACGAGGTGGGCGCCGCGCAGCACGAGCTCGGCATCAAGTTCGGCCCGCTGGTGCAGACCGCCGACGCGCTGCAGATATACAAATACGTCATCCATCAGGTGGCACAGGCTTACGGCAAGACGGCTTGCTTCATGCCGAAGCCCGTCTTCGGCGATAACGGCTCCGGCATGCACACCCACCAGTCGATCTGGAAGGGGTCGACGCCGGTCTTCGCCGGCGACAAATATGCCGATTTGTCGGACACGGCGCTGCACTACATCGCCGGCATCCTGAAACATGCCAAGGCGCTCAACGCCTTCACCAACCCGACCACCAATTCCTACAAGCGTCTGGTGCCGGGTTATGAGGCGCCGGTGCTGCTGGCCTATTCGTCGCGCAATCGCTCGGCTTCGTGCCGCATTCCGCTCGGTTCGGGCCCCAAGGCCAAGCGCGTCGAGGTACGCTTCCCCGACCCGGCCGCCAACCCCTATCTCGCCTTCGCGGCGATGTTGATGGCGGGGCTCGACGGCATCGAGAACAAGCTCAATCCAGGCGACCCGATCGACAAGAACCTCTACGATCTGCCGCCGGAGGAGCTGGAGAAAGTGCCGACCGTGTGCGGCTCGCTGCGCCAGGCCTGCGAGGAGCTAGATAAGGACCGTGCCTTCCTGAAGAAGGGCAACGTCTTCACCGACGACGCGATCGACGCCTATCTCGAGCTGAAGATGGAGGAGGTGGAGCGGTTCGAGATGTTCCCGCACCCCATCGAGTTCGACATGTATTACAGCGTCTGACGCGACAGACGCTTTGACGAAAAAGATGGGGCGGCCGCTCGCATGGGTGGCCGCCCCACTTTAGCCCGGCCTGCCGAACCTCTCGCTTTCGCTCGCGTTCCCCCGTGGACGCGGCATCGGTGAAGGTTCCCGCCAGGCTCCCCCAAAACTTGGATTCGGGCCGGCTTACATCAAATAGAACACCCCATAGAGCAGCGCCCCGCAGGCGAGCGTGTAGATCCACTGCTTCCGCTCCTGGTACCAAGTGCCGAACATCGAAGGCAGCCCGAAGATCATGAAGCGGCACAGGGACAGGCTGATCAGCGCCGCAAACGCGGCGAGCAGCCAAAAGGCGATCTCGCCTTGGCTTCCCCCCTGCCCTGCATCGACCAGCAGCCACTGACCGTTATTCGCGCTGGCGTTGACGACGGCCCAGATCGAGGCCGCACCGATCGCTGCCAACAGGGCGTACCGCATCACCATGACACTCAAAACCCCGAAGCTTTTGAGACGAATTTTAGGAGGGAGCGCGTAAAGAAACGGGAAAGCGGTAGGCTTAAGCGCTAGTTAACGGCTCTGCAGCGCAGCGCGGGCGATCAGGCCGAGAATGCCGACACCGGCCTTGAACGAGCCGCGCAGGGTGCCGGAGATCTTCGAAGCGCCGATCCGCGGACGATAGCTCACCGGCACCTCCAGCGACCGGATCCCCGCCTTCGCCGCCTTGATCTGCATTTCGACGGTCCAGCCGAATTTGCGGTCGGTCATGTTGAGCGCGTGCAATGTGTCACGCTTGATCGCCCGAAACGGGCCGAGATCGGTGTAAGCCGCGCCCCACAGACGCCGGATCAACCGGCAAGCCAGCCAATTGCCGAAGCGCTGCTGCGGCGCCAGCGCCCCGCGTTCGGCGTTGCCCGCGACCCGCGAGCCCACCACGAACTCCGCGCTATCAGCGGCGATGGGATCGACCAGGGCGACCATTTCGCCAGGGTGATCGCTGTAATCGCCGTCGAGGAACACAACGATATCGGCCGCTTCGAGCGCACCCATCCCGGCCTGACAGGCAGCGCCATACCCGCGCTCGACCTCCTGCACGATGCGGGCGCCCGCTTGTGCAGCGACCGTAGCCGTGCGGTCATGCGACCCGTTATCGGCCACGACGATCTCGTCTACCCACGCGGGAATGTCGGCAATGACGCGGGAGATCGCCTGCTCCTCGTCGAGCGCCGGGATGACGACGCCTATGCGTTGGCCTTTGTACATAGCTCCTGTCTCTGCGTCGGATGGAGACGCGCGCGCAGCGCCTCGACGGCAAGCGCGGCCCAGACCGGCACCCAAATGATCCAAACGACAACGCCCCCAGCGATTTCGAGCTGGTCGCGGCCCAGGAAGTAGAACCCGGCGTAGTAGAGAGGGATGGTCGCCGTGAGCAGCAGAAACCCCTGCCAGGGCCTGAAGGCGAGAAATGGTGCGAACCAGACCGCGTACCAAGGGAATTGCGCCGGGGATAAGAGAACCAGGGCGGCGGCCACCAAGCTGGCACGGCCCATGAGATCGTCCGCGGTGGCGACCGGCTTCAGGCTGACATTCGCAGCAATGAACAAGAGGCAGATGGCGATCAGGCCACGCGCTACCAAACCGGCCGCTTCGGACGATAGAAATGTTGCAAGCGCGCCCTCAAGCGTGGGGAACAGCGCACTGTTGGTCTGCCATGCGGAAAGGTAGGCCACAAATCCCGAGTGCTCGCCGAATCCTCCAAGCCAGATCGGAATCGCCCACAATGCAACGACGGCCGCAAACAGCACGCTGGCGCGGATGATTTGGCGTGCATCGAAGGACCGGCCGCGAAGGATGACGGGAAGCAAAAGAGCCGGCCAAAGTTTGGCTCCCGCGGCAAGCGCCAGCGAGAAGGCCGACGCCATCGACCTGCTCCTAATCGCGAGCCACAACGCCAGGAGCACGAAGGGGAGCACGATCGCTTCCATATGCGCCGAGTTGAACAGCTCTTTGATGACAAGCGGATTCCACCAATAGAGCGCGGCCCAGAGCGGCGAGCGCCCGGCTTCGCGCAGCAGCAAAAGAATGATGGCGAGCGTGGCCAGATCGAACAGAAGAATGACCGACCGCCAGGCCGTCAGGCTCCACGGCTTGATCATATAGGCGAGAGCGAAGGCGGCTTGCGCGACCGGCGGATAGACGGTCTTCAGGTCCGGATGGTTGACGCGCCGCACCACCTGAGCGCCCTTTTCGGCGAGCAGGCCAAGTTCGCCGCTCTCTGCGCGCGCATTTTTCGGCGATATCGCATAGGGATTGTTGCCGTTTGCCGTCACGGCTCCATCGAAGAGATAGCGCTGATAGTCGTCTTCCAACATCGGCTCGCTCGCGAACAGAACGAGCCGGGCGGCAAGCCCAGCGGCAACGATGCCAGCGAGGATAAGGCGCGTCTCCCTCGGTCCACGGACGAGCGAGTCCGTGACGAGTTGCGGCAAGCAGAGACAATAAATCAGCCCGGCAAGGACGAGGATGCCGACCAGCCAAAGGATCGGCATCTGGTTGAGATTGTGTTCGTAGCCAAAGGCCGGAGAGAGCGCCGTCAAAGCGACGGCGAAGGCAGCCACCAGCAGGCCGCCCGCGGCCCATTTGATGGCCACCATCATCGACGCTTTCGACGACAGTTGCCGGTCTGGCCCGATCAATAGGACCCGCGACGCTTGATGCACTTGCCGCTGTCTTCGTCGTAATAATAGCCGTCGGGGCATTTCTTCGCGCCCGCCGAGGCCTCGAGGCCGAGAGCGAGCACCGCAACTGTCCCCAACGTTGCAAGAACGATCCTGAACATAGCGTGGTCTCCCTTTTTAGATGTGGCGAACTCAGGGGGCCGCGTCGTTGAGACCCCAGTCATAATCGTCTCGGCCGATGGACTTCACGTCCGCGAGCCGCCGACGCAGCTCGGGATTGGCGTATTTGCGCAAATGATCGAGAACGGCCTCGTCGGTCTCGCCGAAGTCATCGCCGAACCACACATAGATCGACGAGACGACCGGACTGTCCTCGTCGAACCGCACGCCGCGCGGGCTATTCACGTAGTCTTTCGCCGCCTGCTCTAGCTGCTCGTTCAGCTTGGCTCCGGTGAAGGCCTCGGTGCGGAGATTGGGGCAGCCAATCGAGGCGCAATTCACGGCGTAATGCACGCGCGGATCCTTGAACACGGGCCGCAGGATGCCGTGCTCGATATCGTCGAGGCTGAGCGGAACGTCTTTCAGCTCGACGACCTTGGCTTTCCACGGCCCTCCGGTCACCGCCGCGACCAAGCCTCCGCCCAGGGAGATGTCCTTGATGGATTTGACCGGGTAGTGCGAGGCGACGATCTCCAAGGTCTTGGCGTTGTAGAGATTGGCGAGCAGGGCAAATTGCTCGTCGCGATCGAGCGTTCCGGGGTCGACCTGCTCCAGACTCTCAATATAGGCACGCAGCGGCGGCAGACCGCCGGCCTTGAGCGCAGCATAGTCGACGCGGTTGAGACCGTCGGCGCCCGGCTTCACATAGGTCGCGAGAATTCGGTCCCAGACGGCATGGTCGACGGTCTCCGCCGAACCTGAAGCGGCTGTGTCGAACAACTCCTGAATAGGATCGGCACGCGCAATCTCCGGCAGACTCACCGCAGCAAGGGCGGCGGCGACGATCAAACCGGCCAGCCGGCCGTTTCGACACGACGATTTGGGGCTCGTAACACCGCTCTCGCGAAGCTGCATGGCCTGCCGGCGAATGGTGTGGTCCAGGACGAGCCACCAATCTCCAGGCTGGAGCGAACACGATCAAATCACCAAGCCGTGAGTCAGGCGGCCTTCCATTTGATGGAGCAGCCCATCGAGGGGATTTGCTGGCGCGGACCTTGGCCCGTCTCGGCAATCTGCTTCATCGCTTCGAACAGATCGCGGCGGACCTCCCGCGGGGCGGCCTCTTTGCGACTTTCGTCCAGGCGGCCGCGATATTGCAGCTCGAGATCGGCGTTGAAGCCGAAAAAGTCGGGCGTGCAGACCGCATCATAGGCCCGCGCGACCTCCTGGCTCTCATCGAAGAGATACGGGAAGCTGAATCTGTGCGCTTCGGCGAAGCGCTTCATGTTGTCGAAGGAATCCGCCGGATAGTGCATTACGTCGTTCGAGGAGATGGCGACGGCATTGACGCCGAGCGGGCGAAGCTCGTTAACGTCGCGCACGATGCGGTCGATCACCGCCTGGACGTAAGGGCAGTGATTACAGATGAACATTACCAAGGTGCCGTTCGCCCCCCGAAGCTCATCAAGGCTGTAGGTCTTGCCGTCCACGCCCGGCAGCGTGAAGGACGGCGCTTTCCAGCCGAAATTGCAGACCGGTGTTTGCTCAGCCACTCTGTCCTCTACCTTTTCGCAAATTTGTCACCGCGCGGTCCTAAGCTCGCGCCGCTTTTCGCTTCTCGATAGACTCTGCATATGGCGAAAAAAGACAATTTCTTCAACAGGGCCGCGGCAGCCGAGGCTCATGACGACATCCCGCGCAGCCCCGAGACCGGCGGGACCATCGGCGAGATCATCGCCAAACGTTACAGCCGCCGCGAGATGATGCGCGGCACGCTCGGCGTTGCCGCGGCAGCTGCCCTCTTCGGCCCGGCCGCGCTTGCCGCCGGCAAGGCCAGGGCGGAGGCCGCGCCCGACCGCTTCGAGTTTGAGGAGCTGACCGCAGGCATCGACGCCAACCACCATGTTGCCCCCGGCTATCGGGGGCAGGTGCTGCTCAGATGGGGCGACCCGCTCTTTCCGGATTCTCCCGTGTTCAATCCGACCGCGCAGAGCGCCGCAGCGCAACTGAGGCAGTTCGGCTACAACAACGACTACCTGGCCTTCTTTCCGCTGGATGACAGCGGCCGGCGCGGCATCCTCTGCGTCAATCACGAATATACTAACGAAGAGGTGATGTTCCCCGGCATCAGCAAGCGCCAGGACACGTCAGGCTTCGAAGATATGACGGCGGAGCTTGTCGATATCGAGATGGCCGCGCACGGGGTGAGCATCGTCGAGATCGCGCGCGAGGGCGAGAATTGGCGCGTCGTGCTCGACAGCCCGTACAACCGCCGCATCAGCCCCGGCAACACCGAGATGAAGGTCAATGGCCCCGCCGCGGGCGATGATCGGCTCAAGACCAGTGCCGACGTGGCCGGCAAGACCATTCTCGGCACGCTCAACAATTGCGCCGGCGGCAAGACGCCCTGGGGGACCTATCTCACCGCGGAAGAGAATTTCCACGGCTATTTCTGGTCGGACCATTGCGTGCCTGGCGGCGCCAGGCCGAAGGGTCTTGGCGGCAAGCAGGCAAAGAGCTACGCGCGCTATGGCATCCCCGGCTTCTGGCAGGCCTGGGGCAAGTTCCAAGACCGTTTCAATGTCGACAAGGAGCCGAACGAGCCAAACCGCTTCGGCTGGATCGTCGAAATCGACCCGCACGACGCGTCCTCGGTGCCGGTGAAACACACGGCGTTCGGACGCTTCTGCCACGAGGGTGCCGAATGCGTGGTGAACAAAGACGGCCGCGTCGTGGTCTATTGCGGCGATGACGGACGAGGCGAGTATGTCTATCGCTTCGTCTCGGACGGGCGCTACGACCCGAACGACCGCGCCGCCAACATGACGCTGTTGTCGAGCGGCACGCTGGCGGTGGCGCGCTTCGACGCGGACGGAAAGGTAACCTGGCTGCCGCTCGTGTTCGGCCGGCAATGGCTCACGCCTGAATTCGGCTTCGAGTCGCAAGCGGACGTGGTGATCGACGCGAGACTCGCCGCCGACCTGCTCGGCGCAACCCGTATGGACCGGCCCGAGGACGTGCAGCCGGACGAGGTCAACGGCCGCGTCTACGTGATCCTCACCAACAACACCAGCCGCAAGCCCGATCAGGTCGACGCCGCCAACCCGCGCGCCGACAACGCCTTCGGTCACATCATCGAAATGACCCCGCCGGACGGCGACCACGCCGCCGACGTGTTTGGCTGGGACATGCTGGTTCGCTGCGGCGACCCCGCCGTCGAAGCGGTGGGCGCCTTATGGAGTCCGGACACCTCGTCAAATGGCTGGTTCGCCTGTCCCGACAATGCCGCCGTGGACAATCAAGGCAGGCTGTGGATCTCGACCGATCAGGGCGACAACTGGCCGCGCACCGGCCGGTCCGACGGACTATTTGCGCTCGAAACCGAGGGTGCGCGCCGGCGGACCTCCAAGCTCTTCTTCCGCTGCCCGATCGGCGCCGAGCTGTGCGGCCCCTGCTTCACGCCAGACGGCGAGACCGTGTTCGTCGCCGTGCAGCACCCGGCGGCCGACGGGGCTGAGGCGCTGATCGGCTTCGGGCGTCCCTCGACCTTCAAAGACCCGGCGACGCGCTGGCCCGACTTCGATCCAAACATGCCCCCGCGTCCCTCCGTGCTCGCCATCACCAAGGACGGCGGCGGCAAGATCGCCTGAATTTCTGGGCCTCGCAGGACTCTTGAAAAAGCCGCGAACGCGTGCGAGCTAAGGTTGTTCCCTGTGCAAAGAGATTCGTGGAGCCGTTGGTGTCGAAACGACCCATGCGCAAATCCGCCGCATCGTCACGCGACCTGTTCGCGCGCCTCGACAACGAACTGAAGCGGCCGGTCAAAGGCGGCAAGCCGCCTGCGCGCGGCAAATCTTCGAGCCGTGGCGAGGCGGCCTATACCGCCGCCGACATCGAGGTGCTCGAGGGCTTAGAGCCGGTGCGCCGGCGTCCCGGCATGTATATCGGCGGCACCGACGAGAAGGCGATGCATCACCTGTTCGCCGAGGTGCTGGATAACGCCATGGACGAGGCGGTGGCCGGTCATGCCGACCATATCAGCGTCGCGTTCGAAGCGGACGGCTTCCTCTCCGTGACCGACAACGGCCGCGGCATGCCAGTCGATTCACATCCGAAATTCAAGAAGAAGTCCGCGCTGGAAGTGATCATGACCACCCTGCATGCCGGCGGGAAATTCAACTCCAAGGTCTATGAGACGAGCGGTGGGTTGCATGGCGTCGGCGTCTCGGTGGCCAACGCGCTGTCGGAAAGCATGGAGGTCGAGGTCGCCCGCGGCCAGAAGCTCTATCGGCAGAGCTATACGCGAGGGAAACCGGACGGCCCGCTGAAAAATCTCGGTGCGATCAAGAACCGCCGCGGCACCAAGGTCCAGTTTCGCCCCGACCCGAAGATTTTCGGCAAAGGCGCCGCGTTCAAGCCGGCGCGGCTGTTCCGCATGGCGCGGTCCAAGGCCTATCTGTTCCGCGGCGTGGAGATCAGGTGGACCTGCGCCAAGGCGCTGCTTGCCGGCGACAGCGAGACGCCCGAGAGCGCCGTCTTCCATTTCCCCGGCGGGCTGAAGGATTTTCTCGAAGACCGCATCGCGGGTCAGACGATTGTCGCCAACGAGAGCTTCACCGGACGCATCGACCGAACCAACGGCGGCGGCTCGGTCGAATGGGCAATCGCCTGGGTCGCCAGCGACGATGGCTTCCTGAGCTCCTACTGCAACACCGTGCCGACGCAAGACGGCGGCACGCATGAGGCAGGCCTACGCGCGGCGCTGACCAAGGGCCTGCGCGCCTATGGCGAGTTGACCGGCAACAAGCGCGTGGCGCAGGTCACCGCCGACGACGTGCTCGGCACGGCTGCCGCCATGCTCTCGGTGTTCATCCGCGAGCCGGAATTCCAGGGCCAGACCAAGGACCGGCTCTCGAGCCCGGAGGCGGCACGCATCGTCGAGAGCGGCCTGCGCGACGCCTTCGACCATTGGCTCACCGGCAACCCGAGCCAAGCCAATCGCCTGCTCGACTGGGTGGTCGATCGCTCCGAGGAGCGGCTTCGCCGCAGGAAAGAGAAGGAGATCGGCCGGCAGACGGCGACCCGGCGTCTGCGCCTGCCCGGCAAGCTCGCCGATTGCGCGACAAGCGGGGCGCAGGGCACCGAGATCTTCATCGTCGAAGGAGACTCGGCCGGCGGCTCGGCCAAGCAGGCGCGCGACCGCGCCACGCAAGCCGTGCTGCCCCTGCGCGGCAAGATCCTCAACGTGGCTTCCGCCAGCTCAAGCAAGCTCGCCGATAACCAGCTCCTGAGCGATCTGATCCAGGCGCTTGGCTGCGGCACGGGCGCTCGCTATCGCGAGGAGGATCTGCGCTACGAGAAGGTAGTGGTGATGACCGATGCCGATGTCGACGGCATGCATATCGCTTCGCTGTTGATCACTTTCTTCTATCGCGAGATGCGCGCGTTGATCGAAGGCGGACATCTGTATCTCGCCGTGCCGCCGCTCTATCGCTTGAGCCAGGGCGCCAAGACCCTGTACGCGCGCGACGACGCGCATAAAGCGGCGCTGCTCGCCAAGGAGTTCAACGGCAAGGGCAAGATCGATGTGAGTCGTTTCAAGGGCTTGGGCGAGATGCTTCCGAAGCAGCTCAAGGAAACCACCATGGACCCCAAGGTGCGCACTCTGCTTCGGGTGGAGATTGCCCATGACGACAAGAGCACGGGCAAGCTGGTCAATCAGTTGATGGGAAATAAGCCCGAGGCGCGCTTCCGCTTCATCCAGGAGCGCGCCGAATTCGCCAAGCCAGACGAGCTGGATATCTGATCAGAGCCAGCGGGGAACGCGGGCCTTGTATTTGCGGTAGGCCTCGCCAAACTGCCGCTCGAGATAGACTTCTTCGCGTTCGACGACGCCTCGTTGCAAGATCACGAGCACCGGGATCAGCAGAAGCAACACCCATAGGCTCGTCAGCATGATGGCCAGCCCAAAATAGGCCAACACGAAACCGACATAGATCGGATTGCGCGTGAGGCCGTACGGCCCATTGGTGACCAGCGAGGTGGACGGCTCGCCCGGAACCACGCTGGTGCCGGCGAGCTGGAAGCGGCGCACGGAAAGCGCGGCCAGCAAAAATCCGACCGCGACGAAGGTTAACCCGACCATGAGCGCCAGGGTGTTGGGCTGCGCCAGGCCAGGCGGGATGGGCAGGATCAGGCTCAGCAAGCAGCCAAGCGCCAACGCGCCGAGGAACAGAAAAGGCGGCTTGATAGCCACATCGGCCGCATCGTCAGTCATGGTCATAAATACCCCTCATCTCCTCAAGAACCGCCCGCGACACTCTATCAAGCCTCCATGTCAGCGGTTTTAGGCTGCTATGGCGGTTTTGCCTCTTGCGCGGATTGGTTCCGCCCCTTATTTGATGGTCAAGCAATTGCAGGGTATATCCAACGCATTGCTTCAGTCGAATGTTGCGCAAGGCTTGCGAATCGTTGCAGCAAAGAGTTGCGCCTTAAGCAAAGAAAGAAGATACGCGCGGCGCTTCGGCCCGCGCGGAATTTTAGCTAACGCATGAGCTTTTCAAATCTTGGTCTAAGCCCCAAAGTCTTGTCTGCCGTGGAAGCGGCAGGCTTCCAAACCCCCACCCCAATTCAAACCAAGGCCGTCCCCGTCGCCGTCACCGGCCGCGACGTGCTTGGCATTGCCCAGACCGGCACCGGCAAGACGGCATCCTTCGTGCTGCCGATGCTGACCCGGCTCGAACGTGGACGCGCGCGGGCGCGGATGCCTCGCTCTCTGATCCTTGCACCGACACGCGAGCTCGCCGCTCAGGTCGCCGAGCATTTCGAGATCCTCGGCAAGGACCACAAGCTGACCGTGGCGCTGCTGATCGGCGGCGTGTCCTATGAGGATCAGGACCGCAAGCTCGACCGTGGCGCCGACGTGGTGATCGCCACGCCCGGCCGGCTGCTCGACCATTTCGTCCGCGGCAAGCTGCTGCTGAACGGCGTCGAAATTCTGGTGATCGACGAATGCGATCGCATGCTCGATATGGGCTTCATTCCGGATGTCGAGCGGATCTGCAAGCTCCTCCCCTTCACGCGGCAGACATTGTTTTTCTCCGCGACCATGCCCCCGGAAATTCAACGCCTCGCCGATAAATTCCTGCACAGCCCCGAGCGCATCGAAGTCGCCCCGCAAGCCCCTGCCGCGGCGACCATCGTGCAAAGGTTGAAGCGGGCCCCCGACGACGCCGCCGGCAAGCGCGAGGCGCTGAGAGCCTTGATGCGGGAGATCGATGTGAAGAACGCCATCATCTTCTGCAACCGCAAGAAGGACGTCGGCATTCTTTATCGCTCGCTCCAGCGCCACGGCTTCAGTGTCGGCGCGCTGCACGGAGACATGGAGCAGCGTCAGCGCACGGCGACACTCGATGCTTTCCGCAACGGAACGATCGCCTTCCTGGCCGCCAGCGATGTGGCAGCGCGCGGCCTCGACATTCCGGAAGTGAGCCACATCTTCAATTACGACGTGCCGATTCACCCCGAGGATTATGTGCATCGGATCGGGCGCACGGGTCGGGCGGGACGCGAAGGCTTCGCTGCCATGCTGGTGACGCCGAAGGACTACAAGGCGCTGAAAGCGATCGAGAAGCTGCTCCGCCAAGAAATCCCTTGGATCGACGGTGCGCCGAGCGAAGCCGAGCAGGCGGAAGCTTCAGAGGTCCGATCGACCGGCAATGGCCGCCGCCGGGGCGGCCGGTCAAGACGGGGCAAACGGGGTTCAGGCACACAAGCAGGTCATCCCGCCAAACAGCAAGCGCCCAACGGCCATGAGGCCAAGAAACGGGACGAGAGCCGGCACGATCACCGGCATCATCAGCACAAACAGCATCACGTCGACCGGAAGCCGAGCCCTGTCGTGCATGGCGCTCCCGCCGACCGGCCGCAGGGCCACGCGCCGCAGCCGCCACGCGGCAAGCAGCAAGGCATGGGCGATCACGTCCCGGCCTTCATGATGCGCCCGGTGCGGGTGACCTAAGAGATTTTCCCGGAGCCTTCCGTCGCACTCTCTGCCGCTTCATTGGCGGGTTTGAGCGTGACCGACTCACCGCAGCCGCAGGCGGAGGTCTGGTTCGGATTGTTGAATACGAAGCCCGAGCGCATGCGGTCGGTGCGGTAGTCCATCTCGGTGCCGAGCAGGAACATCACCGCGGTCGGGTCGATCAGAAGCTTGACCCCCTTGTCCTCGACCACCTCGTCATGCGGCCCGGGCGCTTCCGCGTAAGACATGGTGTATTCCATGCCGGCGCAACCGCCATTCTTCACGCCAATGCGCACGCCTTCGATCGTCTTGCCGGATGCGGCCGCAAGCGCGCGCAGCCGCTCGGCGGCGGCTTCGGTCAGGCACATCACTTGGGGTCTTGGTCTGGTCATGTCTTCAAGTTGGGATAATTCGTGGGCGCGTTCAAGGCTCAGAACATATTCAACGCAAGCCGCGCCTCGTCGGTCATCCGGCTCATGTCCCAGGGCGGGTCGAAAACGAGATTGACCTTCACCTGGCCCACCCCCGGCACCGCAGAGACCGCATTCTCGACCCAGCCTGGCATCTCGCCCGCGACCGGGCAGCCCGGTGCGGTCAAGGTCATGTCGACCTCCACATTGCGATCGTCGTCGACCTCGAGCCGGTAGATCAGGCCGAGTTCATAGATGTCCACGGGAATTTCCGGGTCGAACACGGTCTTCAGCGCCGCAACGAGGTCGGCGTGCAGGCGCTCGAGCTCCTCGGGCGGGATGGCCGAGGCCGTCCCCTCCCCGCCGCCGGTCGCGCCGACGCAAGCCTTGATCTCGGCCGGTCCCTCGGCAGCCGGCGCCGGTTCGGCCTCGCGAGCCCTGGACTCGTCTTTCTGAGTCTTCTCAACCATTTCGGACACAGCCTTAAGCGAACATCTCACGCGCCTTGTGCAGCGCCTCGACCAGGATATCGACTTCCTGGACGGTATTATACATGGCGAACGAAGCCCGGCATGTCGAGGTGGTGCCGTAACGCGCCAAAAGCGGCTCGGCGCAATGGGTTCCGGCCCTGACGGCCACGCCATAGCGGTCGAGAATCGTGCTCACGTCGTGCGGATGGGCGCCTTCCATGTTGAAGGAGACGATGCTGCCCTTGTGCTTGGTCCGTCCATAGATGCGCAGCCAGTTCAACTCACCGAGCCTTTGCATCGCGTAATCGATCAGCACGTCCTCGTGCGCCTTGATGGCCTCGCGGCCGATGCTCTCGACATAGTCGATCGCCGCACCGAGGCCGATCGCCTGGACGATGGCGGGGGTGCCAGCCTCGAAACGATGCGGCGGCGTGGCATAGGTCACCTCCTCGGTGGTGACATAGCCGATCATCTCGCCGCCGCCCTGGTAGGGCCGCATGGCCTCCAGATGCTCCTTCTTGCCGTAGAGCACGCCGATGCCGGTCGGGCCGTAGAGCTTGTGGCCGGTGAAGGCATAGAAATCAACGTCGAGATCCTGCACGTCGACGGGAAGATGCACGGCGGCTTGCGCGCCATCGGCGAGCACCGGGATGCCGCGCTCATGCGCGATCCGTACCACCTCCTTCAGCGGTACGATGGTGCCGAGCACATTCGACATGTGAGTCAAAGCAATGATTTTGGTGCGCGGGCTGATAAGCCGCTCGAACTCGTCGAGCAGGAAATCGCCGTTATCGGAGATCGGCGCCCATTTCAGCACCGCCCCTTGCCGCTCGCGCAGAAAGTGCCAGGGCACGATGTTGGAGTGGTGCTCCATGATGGTGAGCAGGATTTCATCGCCCTTGCCGATGCGGGGCGTGCCATAGGACGAAGCGACGAGATTGATCGCCTCGGTGGCGTTGCGGGTGAAGATGATCTCGTCGTCGGACCGGGCATTGATGAAATGGCGCACTTTCTCGCGCGCCTTCTCGAAATTGGCGGTGGCGAGATTGCTCAGATGATGCAGCCCACGATGCACATTGGCGTATTCCTGCGCATAGGCGCGCTGGATGGTGTCAAGCACCGCCTTCGGCTTCTGGGCCGAGGCGCCGTTGTCGAGATAGACGAGCGGTTTACCGTGGACCTTTTCGGACAGGATCGGGAAATCGGCGCGGATCGCCTCGATGTCGAACGGCGCCGCGACCGCTTGCAAATCCTTGGCCGACGGTGTGAGCACGGTCATCGGCCGCTCCTTCAGTCGGCGCTGACGTCAAGCCAATCGGCGGAGGCGCGCGCCAAAGCATCGCGCAACGCCTCGTCATCGACCTTCTCCAGCGCTTCGCCGACAAAGGCCTGGATCAGCAGCGCGCGGGCCCTCTCCTCCGGAATACCCCGGGCCTCGAGATAGAACAGAAGATCCTCGTCGATCTGGCCGGAGGTCGCCCCGTGGCCGCAGACCACATCGTCGGCGAAGATCTCAAGCTCGGGCTTGGAGTCGAACTCCGCCGCTTCGGACAGGAGCAACGCCGCGGCCATCTGCTTGCCGTCGGTCTTCTGCGCTCCCGGCGAGACGACGATTTTGCCCTGGAACACGCCGCGTGCCTCGCCGTCGAGCACCGCCTTGAACAGTTCGCGGCTCAAGCAATGCGGCACGCGATGCTCGACGAGCAAAGTGGTATCGCAATGCTGCCTTCCGCACATGAGGAACGCGCCGGAAACATCCACTGCCGCATTCTCGCCCACGAAGCGCACATAGAGCTGGTTGCGGGCCAGCGCGGCGCCGGTCGAGAACTGAAAGGCGTCGTAGCGCGCCTCGGCAGCAAGCTCCACCAACCAAGTGGAAAGATGTAACGCGTCCTCGGCCTCGCGCTGCAACTTCACATGTCTCAGCGCTGCCTTCTCGCCCACCCTGACCTCGGTCGCGGCATTGCGCTGCAGCCCGGGGATGCCGAGGCTGCCGAAGCTCTCGATGAGGGTGACCGAGCTTCCGTTTTCGGCAATCACGACATTTCTGGTCACGGTCGAGGCCGGCTCACCCTTGCCGTCGAGCTGGATCAGGTGGATCGGCTTGTCGAGGCTCACGCCCTCGCCGATGCGCAAAGCGGCGCCGCCGGTCATCAGCGCGGTGTTCAGGGCAAGCACAGGATCCTCGTCCCGCGGATTGACCTGGGACAGCGCAGCCTTGAGCCAGGCCGGCGGCTTCTCCAGGGCGTGGCCGAGCGAGATCGCTTCGACGCCGGCCGCTTTCAGCCCGGCAATGTCCGACAGATCGGTTCTGAGATCGCCTTCGACGACGACCAGGCGATAGGCAGGGACGCCCATGGTTGCGCCGCCGAGCGCACGCTCGAACTCGGCCTCGGCGACACCTATCCCCACCGCCTTGAGCAGCGGGTGGGCGTCGGTCATCCGGGCGCGCAGATCGGTATATTTCCAGGCCTCGATGCGGCGATGCGGCAGCCCGAGCCGGCCATACGCCTTGATCGCGTCCTGCCGCAGGCCCGAGACGAAGGGATCGCGCGCGCCGGGCAGCGCCTGCTGGGCGCTCTCGAACAGATCGAGCAGGTCTTGCTCGGTCTTGGTCCTGAATTGCTGGACTGGCAGGTCCATGAAGAGTGGCTCCCCCTAGGCGGCCGCTTCGCCGAACTCGGCGTAACCCGACTCTTCCAGCTCGAGCGCAAGCTCAGGACCGCCGGAACGGGCCACCCTGCCCTCCGACAGCACATGCACGCGGTCCGGCACGATGTAGTTGAGGAGCCGCTGGTAGTGGGTGATGACCAGCATGGCGCGCTCGGGCGAGCGCAGCGCGTTCACGCCTTCGGCGACGATGCGCACGGCGTCGATGTCGAGACCGGAATCGGTCTCGTCGAGCACGCAGAGCGACGGCTCGAGCAGCGCCATTTGCAGGATCTCGTTGCGCTTCTTCTCGCCGCCGGAGAAGCCGACATTGAGCGGCCGCTTGAGCATCTCGGGATCGATCTTGAGCAGCTTTGCCTTCTCGCGCACCACCCGCAAGAAATCGGGCGTCGACAGCTCCTCCTCGCCGCGCGCCTTGCGCACCGCATTCACGGCCGTGCGCAGGAAGGTCATGGTGGCGACGCCGGGAATCTCCATCGGGTATTGGAAGGCCAGGAACACGCCGGAAGTGGCGCGCTCGGATGGATCCATGGCCAGCAAATCCTTGCCGTTCCAGGTGACGGAACCGGCCGTGACCTCATAGTCCTCCTTGCCCGCCAGCACATAAGCGAGCGTCGACTTGCCGGAGCCGTTAGGTCCCATGATGGCGTGCACCTCGCCCTTGGGCAAAGTGAGGTCGAGGCCCTTGAGGATCTCGCGGCCCTGGACATTGACGTGCAGATTGTTGATCTCAAGCATTATGATTCTTCTCTAACCCTTTGGCAGTGACTCTTGTTTGGAGGACAGCCTAACCGACCGAACCCTCCAGGCTGATGCCGATCAGCTTCTGCGTCTCGGCCATGAACTCCATCGGCAGCTGCTGGAGCACGTCGCGCACGAAGCCGTTGACGATCAGCGCCACCGCCTCCTCTGCGGACAGCCCGCGGGAGAGGCAGTAGAACAACTGGTCGTCCGAGATCTTCGAGGTGGTGGCCTCGTGCTCGAAGGTGGCGGAGGCGTTCTTCGCCTCGATATAGGGCACGGTGTGCGCGCCGCATTTGTCGCCGATCAGCAGCGAATCGCAGTTGGTGAAATTGCGCGCGTTGGTCGCCCGGCGATGCGCCGAGACCAGCCCGCGATAGGTGTTGTTGGAGTGACCCGCGGCGATGCCCTTGGAGATGATGCGGCTCGACGTGTCCTTGCCGAGATGCACCATCTTGGTGCCGGAATCGACCTGCTGATAGCCGTTGGAAATGGCGATCGAGTAGAACTCGCCGCGTGAGCCGTCGCCGCGCAGGATGCAGCTTGGATATTTCCAGGTGATGGCCGAGCCGGTCTCGACCTGGGTCCAGGAGATCTTGGAGCGGTGCCCGCGGCAATCGCCACGCTTGGTGACGAAATTGTAGATGCCGCCCTTGCCCTGCTTGTCGCCCGGATACCAGTTCTGCACCGTCGAGTATTTGATCTCGGCGTCGTCGAGCGCGACCAGCTCGACCACGGCAGCATGCAGTTGGTTCTCGTCCCGCATCGGCGCGGTGCAGCCTTCGAGATAGCTCACATAGGCGCCTTTGTCGGCGATGATCAGGGTGCGCTCGAACTGGCCGGTTTGCTCGGCATTGATGCGGAAATAGGTGGACAGCTCCATCGGGCAGCGCACGCCTGGCGGCACGTAGACGAAGGAGCCGTCGGAAAACACCGCCGAATTCAGCGTGGCATAGAAATTGTCGGTGATCGGCACCACCGAGCCCAAATATTTGCGCACGAGCTCCGGATGTGTCTTCACCGCCTCGGAAACCGAGGAGAAGATCACGCCGGCCTTGGCCAGCTCCTCCTTGAAAGTCGTGACCACCGAGACGGAGTCGAACACGGCGTCGACCGCGACGCGCGACTCCTTGACGCCGGCGAGCAGCTTCTGCTCGGTGAGCGGAATGCCGAGCTTCTCATAGTATTCGAGCAGCTCGGGATCGACCTCGGCCAGGCTCTTGGGGCCTTCGGTGCTCTTCGGCGCCGAGTAGTAATAGAGCTCCTGGAAGTCGATTTTGGGGTAATGGACATTGGCCCATTTCGGCTCGGTCATCGTGAGCCAGCGGCGATAGGCCTCGAGCCGCCATTCGAGCAGCCACTCGGGCTCGCCCTTCTTGGCCGAGATGAAGCGGATGACGTCCTCGTTCAGGCCCTTCGGGGCCTTAACCGACTCGATATCGGTGAAGAAGCCGTATTTGTACTTGTCGACGTCGATTTCTCTGACGCGAGCAACGGTTTCTTGCACAGCAGGCATGGTCTACTCCAAATCCTCTCTCGCGGCGCTTACGCCGCCGCCTTGGGCCTCAGCCGTCCGATCAGCTCGGCGAAGGCCTTCAGGAAACTCTCGATATCGTCACGCCCGGTCGCAAAACCAAGGCTGACGCGGATCGCGCCTTGAGCCACGTCCTCCGGTACGCCCATGGCGCTCAACACATGCGAGGCCTCGACCTTTCCCGACGAGCAGGCCGCGCCCGAACTCACGGCGACCCCGGCAAGGTCGAGCCCGATCACCAACGTCTCGGCCTTGACGCCCGGCACGGCGATGCAGCTCGTGTTCGGGAGCCGCTCGACCTTTGCCGATAGCACCGAAGCATCCGGGACAATCGCCAGCGCCTTCTTCTCCAGCTCGTCGCGCAACCGGGCAATCTCTTTCGACTTGGCGAGATCGCCGGTCGCCAGTTCGGCTGCCGCGCCGAAGCCAACAATGCCGGCGACATTCTCCGTGCCGGCGCGCCTGCGCCGCTCCTGGCCGCCGCCCTTGATCAGAGGCTCGACCGAAGCGCCATTGCCGAGGACCAGGGCGCCGACGCCCTTCGGCCCACCGATCTTATGAGCCGAAAGGCTCAACATATCCGCACCGAGAGCGTTCATTTCGAGCGCGATCCTTCCCGCCGCCTGAACGGCGTCGGTATGGAGTAGCCCGCCAGCGCTGTGGACGATCTTTGAAGCTTCCGCCACCGGCTGAATCGCGCCGGTCTCATTGTTGGCGGCCATCAGGGAAACGATAGGCCTCCAACCTCCTAAGTGGTGCTTCTCAAGCTCTTTCGCAAGGATTCCGAGGTCCGCGACTCCGTCCGGCGTCACCGCGATCCGGGTCGTTGTCTCGGGATAGAACCTGCCGCCGGCGAGCACGGAAGGATGCTCTACCGCCGAGATGTAGCAGTGCCAGGCGCCGCCGGACTGCGCGGCAAGCGCCAGCGCATTCGCCTCGGTGCCGCCGCTGGTGAAGACCACATCCTCGAGCCCCGCACCGACCAGCGCCGCAACCTTCGCGCGCGCCGTCTCGATGGCTGCGCGTGCCGCCCGCCCCTCGGCATGAACCGAGGAGGGATTGCCATAAAGCGCGAGGGCTTCGACCATCGCTTCGCGCACTTCGGGGCGGAGCGGAGCGGTGGCGTTGTAGTCGAGATAGGAGCGCTGGTTCATGCCCTGACAGCTCGCGGCAAACCGCCGCCGGTTAACGCTTGCACGGGCCCCCGTAGCGCGTGCTATGAAGCGCGGCCCGCGTCGCCCCTAGTGCCCAGCTGTCCCGGAGCGGCCTTGTTTGGAACAATTCTAATCTTAAGTTGTATAGGTTTCCAAAGCGGCAGAGTCAAGTTTTGCAGCGGCGGCGAGCGCTTACCATCTCGGTCGAGCGACAACCTTATTAGCCTGTCCCTGTGACGTAACGCGTGTCGAGGCCAGTCATTCATGCCTGAAGTGAATATCAGCGGTCCCGCCGGCCGGATCGAGGCCCGCTATCATCATGAGCCGGGGCCGAACGCGCCCGTGGCGCTCATCCTCCACCCCCACCCGCAATTCGGCGGCACCATGAACAATCAGGTGGTGTATCACCTGTATTACGCCTTCCAGAAACGCGGCTTTTCGGTGCTGCGGTTCAATTTCCGGGGCGTCGGCCGGAGCGAGGGACTGTTCGACAACGGCCCTGGAGAGTTGGCGGATGCCGCGACCGCCCTCGATTGGCTCCAAGCCTATAACGCCGACGCGCAGACCTGCTGGATCGCCGGCGTCTCGTTCGGCGCCTGGATTGCCATGCAGCTCCTGATGCGGCGCCCCGAGTTGGAAGGTTTCATTTCCGTGGCGCCACCGGCCAATCTCTACGACTTTACCTTCCTCGCCCCCTGCCCTTCCTCTGGGCTGATGGTCAACGGAGCGAAAGATCGAGTCGTGCCAACGGAATCCGTGCGCGGGCTGGTCGACCGTCTGAAGACGCAAAAGGGCATCGTCATCGACCACGCGACGGTGCCCGACGCGAACCACTTCTTCGAGGGCCGGATGGACGGGCTGATGGAGGTGGTCGACGCCTATCTCGACAAGCGCCTCGGCAAGGCGAAAAAGCGCAAAGAGTCGGCAGCCTAGCCGCCGCGGCTGGGTCGCACTTGCCGCGCAAACCTGCTAGAGGCTCTTGGCGAGAGCGAGTCGCCCCGAACGCGCCCATGAGCACGGTCAAATCGGACTTTCTGCACGAGCTTCAGAGCCGCGGCTACGTTCACCAAATGACGGACGAGCCGGGCTTGGATCGGCTCGCGCGCGGCGAGCGCCTCACCGGATATGTCGGTTTCGACTGCACGGCGCCGAGTCTGCATGTGGGCAATCTGCTCAGCATCATGATGCTGCGCAAGCTGCAGCAGACTGGGCACCAGCCGATCGTGTTGATCGGCGGCGGCACCACCAAGGTCGGTGACCCGTCCGGCAAGGACGAGGCGCGCAAGCTTCTCGCCGACGCCGAGATCGCCGCTAACATCGCCGGCATCGAGCAGGTGTTCACCAAGTTCTTGAGCTTCGGCAAAGGCGAAACCGACGCGCTAATGGTCAACAATGCCGATTGGCTTGATGGACTGAACTATATCGATTTCCTGCGCGACTACGGCCGGCATTTCAGCGTCAACCGCATGCTAACCTACGAATCGGTGAAGCTCAGGCTCGAACGGGAGCAGCCGCTCAGCTTCATCGAGTTCAACTACATGGTGCTCCAGGCCTACGATTTCATCGAGCTCTACCGGCGCCATGGCTGTCGCTTGCAGCTGGGCGGCTCAGACCAGTGGGGCAATATCGTGAGCGGGATCGAGCTCGGCCGCCGCACTGACGGCGTCGAATTGTTCGGTCTCACCTCGTTGCTGCTGACGACCGCATCGGGTGCCAAGATGGGCAAGACCGCGCAAGGAGCGGTCTGGCTCAATCCCGACATGCTCTCCCCCTACGACTATTGGCAATATTGGCGAAACACCGAAGACGCCGATGTCGAGCGCTTCCTCAAGCTGTTCACCGAGCTGCCGCTCGGGGAGATCGCCAAACTGGCCAAGCTCGAGGGCGCGGAGTTGAACGAGGCGAAAAAGGTGCTCGCCACCGAGGCGACGGCGCTGCTGCATGGGCGGGATGCCGCGGACCGGGCCGCAGAAACGGCCCGGGCGACCTTCGAACAGGGCGTAATCGCTGCGAGCCTGCCGACGGTCGAGGTCAAGCGGGCCGACCTTGAGCAGGGGCTCGGCGTGCTGAATGCAAGCCTGCTGGCAGGCTTCGTGCAGTCCACCGGCGAGGCGCGGCGTCAGATCAAGGGCGGCGGATTGAAAGTCAATGACGAGACCGTTGCCGACGATCGCCGGCTGCTCACCCTATCGGACCTCACCGAGGACGGCGTGATCAAGCTCTCGCTCGGCAAGAAGCGGCACGTCTTGATCCGGCCGGTCTAGCGCCGAGCCTATTGCGACTCCATGAATTGTATGGCGCCGCCGGGCGCCATGAACGGCGACGACTGGTTCGCCTGATCCGGGACCGAGCCGGTGAACTCGAAAATCTGGCGGAAAATGCCGGGCGTCATAACCGACATCGGATTGACGAGGACCGCGGGGTCGTCGAGCTTGCCCTTGATGGCGAAGGTGATGCCGACCACCCCCTCACCCTGCCGACCGACTAGCACGCGGCCGAGAATGGGAATCGAGCCGAGCGCCGAGTTCAGGCCGTAGAGCGGCACATAGGTACCGCCGAGATCGACCGTTTGAGCCTCGAAGTTCACCGTGCCACGCATGGTGGCGCCGAGCATGGGCCCGTTCATATAGGCGTCTTTGAGCCGGAACGTGCCGCCGCCGACGGAGAACGGCGCGCGCAACCGATTGAACACAATGCGCTGGCGCACCACCTCCTTCTTGCGATCGCCCAGCACCGCAGCCGAATGCGGATCGGTAAGAACGTCATTCACGACGGAATCGCCGAGCACGACGAACTCGCGGGCCCATAGCGTACCCGACTTGTCGCCCGGCCCGCCGGCATCGAGATTCACCTGGAGCGATGCTTCACCCCCCTCGACACTTGGGTAGAACCCGACCAAGCGGAATGCCGAGCCAGCATCGCGCGCTTCCGCCTTGAGCAGGCGAGCTCCTTCGTTTTGCTCCAGCTGCACCGCAAACGGCGCCCGGCCGTTCAAGGTGCCCTTCGCGTCTAGCGCAACAAGCCGGCCGTTGCGCTTTTGCATGGTGACTTCAACGTTATTGGCGGTGGCGTCGTAGAAGCCTGCGACAGTACCGACACGGGCAGTCAACTCGACGCTGAATGGGTCCGCCGGCTCGGTCGAACCGGTGAATTGCGCGGGCGCGAACAAGGACTGGAAGAACTGCCTGCCGTCATAGCTTGGTCCCTCGGCCTTGATCTCGAGTACTTGGTCGTCGCGCACCCTGGCGCTGATCTCAACATGGGTCAGGCGATCGACCGAGAACTCGGAGAAGTAGAACTCCTCCAGGCGTTGCTCTGGATCGAGCGCAATTCCTCCCTGGATGTCGATATCGTCGCCGGAGATCCTGAGATTCTCGAGATTGGTCGAGCCGTCCTGCTGCGCCACGATATCGAGCTGGACCACGGCGGCACGGCCGACGGGCTTGGTCCAGCCGAGACCGCCAAACAGGAGCTGCGCGCCGGTGAGATCGGCTTGCAGGTTCATGGCAGGGGGTATTCCTTCACTTAGCCGCGCGACCTGGAGCGTAACCGGCGTCGTTCCCTTCACCAGATGGTTGATTTTCATGCCAAGCTTTTCTCGCGCCGCCGCATCGAGGAGCGCGGTCACGCGGAGTGGCGGTTGCTGTTCATCCGGCGCGTAGAAGATGCGCTGCCAGCTGAGTTCCGCGGGGACGCCCTTGATGCTGATTTGACCCGTGGCCTCGACGGACTGCTCGGTAAGGTTCACGTCGAGCGTGCCGCCGCCAAGGTCCATCTGTCCGACCAGGTTCGAGGCGATGGCATCGTTGAGGCGGGCCGCACCGCTGACCTTGATCTGGTCGAATTCGAGATCGGCCAATAGCGGCATGGCGAGCATGAAGCTGCCCTCCGCCGTGCCGCCGAGGAAGTCCGGCTTGAGGCCGACGCTTTGGATATAGCCGAGCGGCTGGTGGTCGAGCAGCTCAAGCACAGCAGGCGTCGCGCTTGCCGCCTTGAAGGTGATCTCGCCTCGTTGTGGATCCTCGCGAAGATCGGGAATGAAGAAGCGGCCTTCGCTTAAGGCTATCTCTTGTCCGCTCGGCACAACGATCTTGCCCTGCGGAATGTCGACGGCAAATTCCACGCCGGAGACGTTGAGCCTCGCCCCACCGGTCAGTATCGGCGGCATTTTCGGGATATAAGCGATGCTCAGGCCGGAGAGATTGATCTCCGCATGCACCGCCTCGGGGGAAATGTCCTCGCCCGCCTCGATCCTGGCGAGATCGCCGGGCCCGAGATTGACGCTGAACTGTCCGCCCATCACCTGGCCGCCAGCGACCCGCTCCAGGACCCAAGTCCGCGCCTTGCCGGCGAGGAATTTTGGCCAGAACCGCTTTAAGGTGTCGACCGGCATCGGGCTTATTTCGCCGGTCAGGTGAACCGAGTCTGCCCCAGGCGTATTGACGAAACTCCCGGATAGCGCGATCGATGCATCACCGGAACGGATGGCGAAACGCGAAAGCGTGACGCGTCCTTCCTTCGGTATATAGCTCCCGGTAGCCTGCCATTCGTCGACCGGCATAGGGGGAAGTCCGAACTCCTCGACCGCAAGCACCGCCTGGTTTGCCTTGATGGTGAAGTTCCACGCAACCGGCGCGCCGCCGGCAGCGTCGCGTACCGGACGAAACTCGCCGCTGATGACCGCCCGGCTTTCGCCCCACTGCAGGACCGACGGCTCGATCTCGAGGAGATCGTCCTGCTTCTTGTAGCGGACCTCAATTCCGCCCCGGTCGATGCGGAGCGGGCTGTCGGGATCCCAAGGCGGGGTAATCTGGCCGGATTCCAAGTCGAACTTTCCCTTGGCCGAAACCAACTCTCCGGTGTTCGACAGCTCGACCGTGGTCTCGCCGTTCACCACCATGTCGAGGGCTTTCAGTGGGCCGATCGAGAAATTGCCGACGAGGCCGGAAGGAACGAGATTCTCGATCAACGCGGTGATCGCCAGACTTTGCCGGCTGGGCAGCTGCGCGGTGCGAAACTCGAGCTGCCAATCACCTTTGGTCGAGGCGAAATTGGCTTGACCGACAAGAATGCTTCGCCGGTCGCGGTGTTCCAGATCGATCGAGAAGTCCGGCACCTGCCATGACGTCTGTTCGCCGTCCTGACTCAGCACGACCAAGGCATCCTTGACGCCGAACCGTGTCAAATAGGACGTGTTGCCGCCTCTCGTCCGCTCGAATACCTCGGTCATGGTGCGGGTGACATCGAGCACCTGGCTGCGTTCGAGGGAACCGTCCTGGCGCTTGGCGATGATGGTTTCCGGCGGCAGCTCGCCGAGCGGTTCGCCGCCCTCCCCCGCCGGAAGAGAACCGCGGATCGGAGTCGCGGCTTCGCCCGCGGCGGGGCGCGAGAAGCTCAGCGCCAGACCTTGGTCGGAATCGTAGAACAGCAAGAGACGCGGTCCGATAAAATCGACGCTACCCGGAGCGAGTCGCCCCGAGAGAAGTGCGCTCCCGCTCATGCCGATGGCAGCGAGCGGCGCCTGGGCGACGATCGCACCGTCTTTGTCGATGAGCCGGATATTGCGCAGGCGGAACAGGACGCCAGGTCCGCCGGCGTCGCGTTGAAGAACGGCGTCGTCGATCTTCACCTGCAGGTCGGTCAGTTCGCCGTTGATCGCCGACTCGATGGTGGGAACGAGTCCGGCGAGCGAAATCGGTCCGCGGGCGAGTCGACCATAGCCAAGCACGATGGCGACCAATCCGACCACGAGAACGCCGGCGAAGATCTCGCGGCAGAGATGCGCGCCATGGGTGGAGAGCTTTTTGATCTCGACTTGGACCGGCTCCGGGACGCTCTTGACCAGCGCGCGTCCCCGGCCGGGCAACGCGAGGATCACCCGGCTGCCTTCCGTCGTCAGCTTCACGAGGGCCCCTGAGATCGGAGTGCTCGGTTGGACGCCCTGTTCGAGGTCGGCCCTGGCCCGAATCCACCGGCGCGCTTCCACGCGGGCGCGTAACGCGACAGCCTTGGCGCGCAACGCCAGTGACTTCATCTGCGTCTGCAATAGCTGGATTGCCCTGCCACTTTCGGTGGTCAGCCTGGCGAGTGCGCCTGGCATCGGCTCATTCATTCGGCGATGGCCCCGTCGTGATCAGGTCCAAGACGCACCCATTGCCGTCCCGTGCCTGAGACACGGTACTAGCACCTAACATGCAGACGGCGTCGCTTCCGGCAGCAAAGCGATGCCTCAGTCTGCTCATGGCCTTGTGTCGGCATCCCCCGTCAGCCCTCGGACACCCGCAGCCCCCGTTTGCCGGGCGCCCGACGCACAGGATAAAGGGCTGGTGGCATAAGATGTGGTAAAATCGGCCAAAGGAAGGCGGTTCTCAAGCCGGTTCCGAGCTTTAGCAGGGGGCGCCGGTGATCGTTTTTTCCTCCGGGAACCCACATGACAAGGCGCGGGTGAGTCGATATTGTCATGGGAGGAGTGGGCGCTGGGTAGGGGGCGCTGGACGGAACTCCGCGACAATCCCTAGGGGTAGTTGGTCTTCGTGTCAGTAGGTCGCGGGCTTGCCGTCTATGGCCTTTGGCGCTCGGGTCGGCAGTATGCGATGGGGAGGTATCAGGTATGTTCACGAAGAAGCCGGAGCCGGGAGATAGCATAACGAAGCTGGGGGAACGGTCGAGCGGCGAGATGAAGACGCCCTTCACCGAACGGCCGGCGACCTACGCGGCCAAGAGCCCTAGCCCTAGTGCAAGCAAGATGGTCCCCTCGATCATCGGCGAGGATCTGACCATCAACGGCAATGTCACCTCCAAAGGTGAAATCCAGGTCGACGGGGAAATTCAGGGCGACATCCATTGCGGTTCGCTCCTGCTCGGCGACAAGTCGCAGGTGATCGGTGGCGTGATCGCCGAGGATATCGTCGTCCGCGGACGGGTCGTCGGCTCGATCAGGGGACTCCGCGTCACCCTCCAGGCCCAGTCGCATGTCGAGGGCGACATCTTTCATCAAAGCCTGGCGATCGAGCAGGGCGCCTATTTCGAGGGGAAATCGCGCCGCTCGGACGACCCCCTGGCTGAGGTGAAGGCCCCTGTTCCAAGCAGCTCGCGTCCGGCTGAGAAAGCCGCGGGTTTCGACTCGAAGCCCAAGGACGAGGGCAACGGGGTTTCCGCCCACGCCGCCGAATAGGCTGAGCGAAGTACCGTTAGGCTTTCGCGTCGGCATGGAGGCGCTCGGCGAGCGCCGCCTCGATGAATCGATCGATATCGCCGTCCAGCACCGCCGAGGGGTTGGTGCTTTCCACGCCCGTGCGCAAGTCCTTGACCAGCTGATAGGGCTGCAACACGTAGGATCGGATCTGATGCCCGAAGCCGATGTCTGACTTGGCGGCGGCGGCGGCTTGTGCCTCATCCTCGCGCCGCTTCAGCTCCGCCTCGTAGAGGCGTGCCCGCAGCATCGCCCAGGCCGTCGCCCGGTTCTTGTGCTGCGAACGCTCGTTCTGGCACTGGACTACGATGCCGGTCGGCAGATGCGTGATACGGACGGCGCTGTCGGTGGTGTTGACGTGCTGACCCCCGGCGCCCGATGAACGATAGGTGTCGATGCGTACGTCCTTCTCGTCGATCTCGATTTCGATCGTATCGTCGATTGCGGGATAGACCGACACAGACGCAAAGCTCGTATGCCGCCGGGCATTGGAATCGAACGGCGAGATGCGCACCAGGCGATGCACACCCGACTCGGTCTTGAGCCAGCCATAAGCGTTCGGCCCCTTGATCAGCGCGGTCGCCGATTTGACGCCGGCTTCTTCGCCGTAATGCTCGCCGATGATCTCGACTTTGTAACCGCGTCCTTCCGCCCAACGCACATACATGCGCTCGAGCATCTGCGCCCAATCTTGGCTCTCGGTACCGCCGGCGCCGGCATGAATCTCGACATAGGCGTCGTTAGAGTCGGCTTCGCCGGAGAGCAGCGCCTCGACCTCGCGGGTATGGGCCTCCTGACGGAGCTTGACCAGCGCCTTCTCGGCCTCGGCGACGACGTTGTCGTCGCCCTCCTCCTCGCCAAGAGTGACCAACTCGATATTGTCGTCGAGCTCGCGGGTCAGGCGATCGAACGCACTGAGTGAGATTTCGAGCTGCTGGCGCTCGCGCATCAAGCTCTGCGCGCGGCGGCTATCGCTCCAGAAATCCGGCGCCTCGGCTTCGCGGTCGAGTTGCGTCAGCCTTGCCTTGGTCCGGTCGGGGTCAAAGATGCCTCCTGAGCAGGGACAAGGACTCTCTGATGTCGTTGACGACCGACTCGGTTTCCGCGCGCATCGTTTCCTCAAGCAAGAATGACGGCGAGGCCCGACCGCGGCTGCGGAGAGCCAAGCAGACTGAATATAGGGTTTAGTAGAGGCCGCCAGTACCCGATGTCAAAGCCCGGTCGCTGCCCGGTGCTGGGCCCTGTCCGAACGGTGGCGGCGATGGGGGCGGCGGCGCCGCGCCGAAATCGTCCACCGGCATTTCTTCACCGTCGCCGACGATGGCCTCGGCCACGGCGCCGTACGGTTCCTGCCCCGGCTTGAAAGCTTCGAGGATGGCGCCCTTGTCACCGGAACCTGACGGCAAGCCGCTCTTCTTATTGACGCGCACGAGTTTGATGCCGGGCGGCGCCCGGAAAGGCACGGCGGGCACGCCCTCCAGCGCTTCCTTCAAGAAGTCGCGCACCACGGGAGCGGCAAGGCTGCCGCCAGTCTCGCCGTGGCCCATGTTGACCGGCTGGTCGTAGCCGATATAGACGCCGACGGCGAGATCGGGCGTAAAGCCCACAAACCAGGCGTCCTTGTAGTCGTTGGTGGTTCCGGTCTTGCCGGCGACCGGGCGTTTCAGGACTTTCAGCCGTTGCGCCGTGCCGCTCTGAACCACGCCTTCCATGATCGAGGTCATTTGGAACGCCGACATCGGGTCGATGACCTGCTTGCGATCGTCGACAAGCTGAGGCTCTTGCTGGCCGCTCCATTCGCGCGCCGAGCAGGCCGAGCAGTCACGCGTATCGTGACGCCACACCGTGCGGCCATAGCGGTCCTGAATGCGATCGATGAATGTCGCCCTGATCTGCTTGCCGCCATTGGCGATCATGGAATAGCCGGTGACCATACGCAGCAAGGTGGTCTCGCCGGCGCCCAGCGCCATCGACAAGGCCGGCATCAGATTATCGTAGACGCCGAAACGGCGCGCATATTCGACGATGATCGGCATGCCCATCTCGTTGGCGAGCCGCACGGTCATCAGATTGCGCGACTTCTCGATGCCGAAGCGCAAGGTCGAGGGCCCCGCGGCGGAACCGGCATCGTAGTTTTTCGGGCACCATTGCGGCATGCCCCGTCCTTGCGAGAGGCAGATCGGCCCGTCGACGACGATGCTCGAAGGCGTGTAGCCGTTGTCGAGCGCCGTCGTATAGATCAGCGGCTTGAACGAGGAGCCTGGCTGGCGGCGCGCTTGGGTAGCGCGGTCGAATTGACTCTGCGCAAAGCTGAAGCCGCCGGCGATGGCGAGCACGCGGCCGGTATGCGGGTCCATGGCAACCAGGGCCCCCCCGATCTCGGGAACCTGTTGCAGCGACCATTGCCCTTTTAGCTCCTCAGGCGTGGCGGAGGGCGTACCGTCTTCGGCGATCTTCGGCTCGCGCGGCGCGACATAGACGACGTCGCCCGGCTTGAGCACAGCGTTCACCGATCCAGGGGCAGCGCCGAGGCCGCGCGGCTTGAGCTTGGGCCGCGCCCACTTCACCTCTTCGAACGGAATTACTCCGGTTTCGCGCTCCTTCAGCAACTTGCCAGCAGAGTCGCGGCGCGGACGAATGCCGACCACTGCCTTATCCTTGGAGACTTCGAGCACGACGGCAAGCGTCCAGGGGGCGATATCGGACCAGAGCGGCATGGCGGCAAGTGCCGCGCCCCAGTCGCCTTGAAGCTCGATCTTATCTACCGGGCCTCGCCAGCCGCCGCGCCTGCGGTCGAACGCGACAAAGCCGTCCACCAGAGCCTTACGGGCGATGCGCTGCAGGCGCGGGTCGAGCGTGGTGCGTACCGAGAGGCCGCCGCCATAAAGCTTGTCCTCGCCGAAGCGGTCGAGAATCTCGCGGCGCACCTCCTCGGCGAAATATTCGGAGGCGAAGATCTTGGGGCCGATCTGCCGCTTGATGACGCCGAGCGGCGTCGCCTTGGCCGCCTCGCCCTCCTCCTTGGTGGCAAAGCCGTTCTCGACGATGCGGTCGATCACCCAGTTGCGCCGGGCGATGGCGCGATCATGAAACTTGAACGGGTCGTAGTTGCTTGGCGCCTTCGGCAAGGTGGCGAGGTAAGCGCAGTCGGCCAAGGTCAGCTCGTTGAGCGCCTTGTCCCAATAAGACTGGGCGGCAGCCGCCACGCCATAGGCGCCAACCCCAAGATAGATCTCGTTGAGATAGAGCTCGAGGATCTGCTCCTTGGTGAAGGCGCGCTCGATGCGGATGGCGAGGATCGCCTCCTTGAGCTTGCGCTCGACGGTCTGCTCACTGCCCAACAGAAAATTCTTGGCCACCTGTTGGGTGATGGTCGAAGCGCCGACCGCGCGCCGTCCCGATTGCAGATTGCTCATATTGGTGACGACGGCGCGAACGATGCCCTGCACGTCGAGGCCGCCATGCTGGTAGAAATTCTTGTCCTCGGCGGAGATGAAGGACTCGATGATGCATTCCGGAATGGCGGTGATCGGCACGTAGATACGTCGCTCGCGCGAGAACTCGGCGATCAGCGCGCCGTCATTGGCGTGGATACGGGTCATCACCGGCGGCTCGTATTTGGCGAGCACCTCGTAGTCCGGCAATTCGTTCGAGACTTTCCACAGCACAAAAGCCGCCGCACCCGCGACGGCGATGAATAAGATCATGCCGGCGGCGAACATGAAGCCGATGAAACGCAGGAAGAACCCGCCGCGACGGCGGCGCCGCCGTCCCTCCGGCGGCTTGACTGGAGCCGTGATATCCATGTTTTGAACCCGTCCCAACCCCGGTTTTAAGAGCCCGAGGCGTCCGAAGCAACCCTAGCGAAAAATATGGCAATAAAACGCTTGGATTGCCGGAATTTGCGTCCGATTGCGCCGTTACGTCAGTACGGATTGCGGGCGAGCCGCTTGGCGAAATAGGCGTCGATCGAGGCGGCAACGGCGTCGGCCATCCGGTCGCGCCAAGTCTCCGAGGTCAAGCGCTTCTCGTCCTCCGAATTGCTCAAGAACCCGAGCTCGAGCAGCACCGAGGGGATGTCAGGGGCCTTGAGCACGCGAAAGCCCGCCGAGCGCAGCTTTTTTGTGTGCAGCGCGTTCTTGCCAGCGAGCTCGCCGACGATCGAGCGCGCGAACACCACGGAACGATTTTGCGTCTCGCGCTGGGCCAGATCGATGAGGATATTGGCCAGGACCTCGTCCGAATCGCTCGGCAGATCGACGCCGGCAAGCGCGTCGGAGAAGTTTTCCTTGGCGGCAAGCGCCCTCGCCTCCTCGTCCGAGGCTTGCTCCGAAAGGGTGTAGACCGTCGCGCCGGTCGCCTTGTCGGTCTTCTCTGGGAAGTAGTCCGCATGAATCGAGAGAAACAGGCTTGCAGCCTTTTTCTGCGCAAACTCGACGCGCTCGCGTAACGGCACGAAGGTATCGTCCTCGCGCGTCAGATGGATTTCGTAGGTCCCTTTGGCGGCGAGCTTTGCCTTCAGGATCTTCGCAAACGCGAGCACCACCTCCTTTTCCGGAACGCCGTTTGGATTGGTTCCAGGGTCGACGCCGCCATGACCCGGATCGAGCACAACCACGGGCTTGGCGTCGGCCGGACGCACCGGCGCTTGCGGCGCGATCGGCGTGGGCTCGTTTGCGCCCTGCTCCGGCTTGGCTTCCTTCAGCTTAGCCTGGAAGGTTTTCTCGTCGGTGGGGACGAGGTCGATCACGAGGCGGGCCGGCTGATCGTCGCGCGGCTCGAGTACGAAGGCTTTGTCGATGAGAAACGGGCCGCTCACGTCGATGACGATGCGCGCCTTACCCGGCGCGAACAGACCGTAACGGTAGGCGGTGACGAGCCCCCGCCGCTCTTTGCCGTTGCCATCCGGCATCTGGAAATTGACATCTGGCGCATCGACGATCACCCGGTACGGATTGCCGAGGGCGAAGACGCGGACCTCGACCTTTCTGGAAAGGTCGGCGATGAAGCGGGTGCGCTCCCGGTCGCCGGCGACGCGCGCGTCGTTGGCGATCGCGGTTTTGGTCTCCGATTTGGCCGCCGTGGTCGAAGGCTCGATCAATGCCAGCAGGACGAGGCCCAAGATCGAGGCGGCATTCGATACTCGCTTGACTTGCATCCTCCCCCACTCTGCTCGGAAGCCAGGCGAATTGCCAGAGAGACGCAGATCGCGCAGTGGCGATTTGCGCCAAAATAGGCTGGATCTCCCCCAAATTTTAACCACGCAGTCGTTAAACGTCCGTTGTGGCCGTTCCGCGGCCTTGTGCATCGCGGCACTTGCCAACGCTCCCGCCAAGCCCGTAATAAGGGTCAGGCTCGCTTGCGAGCCAGAGCCCTTGGACGCCAAACGGCGATATGGGCGGATTTGTTTCCCGCGATCCTGGCCGATTCGAAGGCCAGGACGCAGAGCGAAAGCGGCGGCCAGGTGAACGACGGCCGTCAGATAGAACTTTCTCAAGTCGCTGCTCGTCGCGGCGATGAGGACTGCGATGCAAGATCACAGCATTCAGCTAAGCCTCGGAAATTGCGGGACTTTGCGAATGGTGCCGATCCCAACGCGGCCGGCGACGGCCGCGCCCCCGGGCCCCGTTGACGGGCCGCTCGTGGGTGCTCGCAGCGAATCATGGTCTATTGGTCATTGGCGCGCGCGGAGTTCGGACACGAACTCGGAACGGCGGATTTCTCTACCGCTCTCCCAGCTCTGCGCGCCGGAGAACACACAAAATGGCAAGCAAAATGCTGATCGATGCGGCGCATCCGGAGGAAACCCGGGTCGTCGCGGTAAAAGGCAATCGCGTTGAGGAATTTGACTACGAATCAGCGAACAAGAAGCAGCTTCGAGGCAATATTTATCTCGCTAAAGTTACCCGCGTAGAGCCATCGCTGCAGGCGGCTTTTGTCGATTACGGCGGAAATCGGCACGGCTTCTTAGCCTTTACTGAAATTCATCCAGACTACTATCAGATCCCGGTCGCGGACCGGCAGGCCCTGCTCGAGGAGGAGGCGGCCGAGCAAAGCCGCGCCTTGGCCGAAGAGGAGGCCGAGGACGAGGCTGCCGCCGGACGTCGCCGACGGCGCGGCCGGCGTGGCCGCGGCCGGCATGAGGGTCCACGCCACAAAGACAAGACTGCAGAACACGGCAGCGCACCCCCGACCGAGGCGCTTCCGATCGCCAAGTTCGAGGTCGAAGATGAAATCGACACCACGCCGCGGGAGGATGAAAAGGCTCCGGGCGTCGCCATGGAGGCTGCCGAACTCGTCCACGAGGTCTCCGAGCCGGTCGAGAATGCGGACGCTCTCGATGACGTGCCCGAGTTGGGCACGCCGAACGCGGCTCAAGACGAAGATGACGCCGAACATGCGGACATCGTCGGCCAGCCGGTGGCGTCGAAGGAAGGCAATGGCGACATCGTGGCCGAGAGCGTCGAATCCGTCGGGTCCGAGGACGCGCTCGAGGAAGTGCCTGAGCGCGCGCGGCGGCGGCGCGGCCGTCCTTACAAGATCCAAGAAGTGATCCGGCGCCGCCAGATCATTCTAGTGCAGGTGGTCAAGGAGGAGCGCGGCAACAAGGGCGCGGCGCTGACCACCTATCTTTCGCTTGCCGGCCGCTACACCGTGCTAATGCCGAACACGGCGCGCGGCGGCGGCATCTCGCGCAAGATCACCAATCCAACCGACCGCAAGCGCCTGCGCGAGATCGCGGGTGAGCTCGAAGTGCCCGAAGGGATGGGGCTGATCATCCGCACGGCCGGCGCGCAGCGCACCAAGACCGAGATCAAGCGCGACTACGATTATCTGTTACGGCTGTGGGAGAATGTGCGCGACCTCACTTTGAAATCGACGGCCCCTGCCCTCGTCTACGAGGAAGGCAGCCTGATCAAGCGCTCGATCCGCGACCTCTACAACAAGGACATCGACGAGGTGCTCGTCGCGGGCGACGACGCCTATCGCGAGGCCAAAGACTTCATGCGCATGTTGATGCCGAGCCATGCCAAGAACGTGAAGCCCTACAAGGAGCCGGAGCCGATCTTCATCCGCTACCAAGTGGAGCGGCAGCTCGCGGCGATGTTCTCGCCGCAAGTGGTGCTAAAGTCGGGCGGCTATATCGTCATCAACCAAACCGAGGCGCTGGTCTCGATCGACGTCAATTCGGGCAAGGCCACGCGCGAGCACAATATCGAAGACACGGCGCTCAAGACCAATCTGGAAGCCGCCGAGGAAATCGCACGACAGCTGCGCCTGCGCGACTTGGCGGGCCTGATCGTGATCGACTTCATCGACATGGACGAGCGGCGCAACAACCGCCTGGTCGAGCGGCGCTTGAAGGAGGCGCTGCGCAACGACCGCGCGCGTATCCAGGTCGGGCGCATCAGCCATTTCGGCCTGCTGGAAATGTCGCGGCAACGCCTCAGGACCGGCATGCTGGAAGGCTCGACCAAGCCTTGTCCGATGTGCCAGGGCACGGGAATGGTGCGCTCCGTGGAGTCGGTTGCGCTCGACATTCTCCGCTCCATCGAGGATCGGTTGATCACCGACGGCGTCACGCCGCTCGTCGCCACCACGGCGGTCGAGGTTGCGCTCTATATCCTCAATCAGAAGCGCCTCCACCTGAACGATATCCAGCAGCGCTACCAGACTCCCATTGTGGTCACGGCCGACGAGGACATGCATATCTCGCAATTCGTGATCGAGCGTGCAGCCGAGGGCGAGATCGCCAATGGCGGCGCCGTCGTGGTGCATATGGATTGGGCCCACCACCCGGAGGCTCCGGCGGTTCCGGCCCCCGAGGCCGAGACCGATCAGTCGCGCCGCCGCTCAAGACGCAGGCGTCGAGGACGGCGTCCTCAGGAGGGTAGCCCAGAGGCCGCGCGACCCTCGCGCGAGCGAGAGCCCGAGGAGGCCGAGCCCGAAGAGAAAGAGGAGCGCGTTGCCGAGAGGCCTGCGGCGAAGGCTAAGGCAGCCGAGCCGAAAGAGGACGAGACCGGCGCCCGCAAAGGTCCGCGCCGCCGCGGACGCCGCGGCGGCCGTCGCGGCCGCGCGGGACAAAAGCCTCAGTCCGCGCCCGCCGAAGAGGGGCGTCCGGGGGCCGAGGCTCGGGTCGACACCGCTTCGGAGGGAGAGAGCGACAGCCAGCGAAATGGGACCGGACATAAGCCGCGCGAGGAGCGCTCGGTGAAAGAAGGCGCCGGGCAGCCGCATCGCGAGGCCGATCGCCTGTTGGAGACGGTTGTCACGGCGAGCGAGCCTGTGAAGCAGAACGAGGCGCGCGCCGAAGCAGAGGCCGAGCCCGGGGCGCCTCGCCGCAAAGGCTGGTGGCAACGTTAGGAGCCAAAGACGCGCGACTACGTCCGCCCTTACCAGCCCTTCGCCAAGCGGCGATGCGGCGCGCGACAACTCCAGCGAATTGTAGGAGCCTTCCCGATCGAGGACCGCCCGTTCGAGCTTGGCACTCGCAGTCTTGTTATGCTTCCGGGGCCACGGATGTCACGTTGTCGCCGCATTGGAAAGGCAATCAAGCGAGCACTGGCAACCGCGTGGCTCCAGCCGGTTAGCAGCGTATCGCCAGCGCCGGATGCGGCGCAAAAACCGGCATTTTTGCTCGGCCTTCGCTAAGCATATACGATCAAGCCGACCCATGCCTCAGCTGGCTCAATCTCCGTCCAACTCCGCACCCCGGCGGCTGCGCGCGGGGTTGGTTGGTGGCTTGGCCGCGACTCTCATCACCGCTTCTCCGGCGCACGCGCAAGGGCTCATTCGCGACGGCGAAACCGAATCCCTGATCCGGCTCTACGCCAAGCCCATCTTGGCCGCGGCCGGACTCGGCTCGCAGAACGTTCGCATCCATCTCGTCAACGACAGCAAGTTCAATGCTTTCGTGGTCGACGGCCGCAACATGTTCATGCATGCGGGCACCCTGATGAACGCCAAGACGCCAAACCAAGTGATCGGCGTGATCGCGCATGAGACCGGCCACATCACCGGCGGCCATTTGGCCCGGTTGCGCACGCAGGTTTCGAAAGCGAGGTCGGCGGCGCTGATGCTTCAGCTTCTGGGACTTGCAACCATGGTCGGCGGCGCGATGGCCGGAGCGCCGGGACTGGGGCAGGCCGGCATGGGCGCGGCCTTCGGCGCTCAGGACGCGACGCTGCGCACATTGCTCGCCTATCGTCAGACCGAAGAGTCGTCCGCCGATCAGGCCGCAGTCACCTTCCTCAACGCCACCAAGCAATCCGGGCGCGGCATGCTCGAGACGTTCGAGTTCATGGGCAGCAAGCTGGTCGGCGTGCAAGGCATCGATCCCTACCTCCAGAGCCACCCGATGCCCAACCAGCGTCTGTCCCAACTCAGGACGCTAGTCGAATCCAGCCCTTACTACCGCAATGTCGACTCGCCGGAACTCCAGTTTCGCCACGACCTGATGAAGGCGAAACTATTCGGCTTCCTCGACGAGCCGCAGAGCGTGTTCCATCGCTATCCGCAGACGGATCAGAGTCTGCCCGCTTATTATGCCCGGGCGATTGCCACTTACCGGCAATCGGGGGTGAAAGTGGCCATGCCGCTGCTCGACGCGCTGATCAATGCGCAGCCCAAGAACCCCTATTTCTACGAGATCAAGGGCCAGTTCCTGTTCGAAAGCGGCAAACCGGCCGAGGCAGTCCCTCCGTTGCGCGAGGCGGTCAGGCTAAGCGACGACCCGCTGCTGCGCATCATGCTGGGTCAGGCCCTGCTCGGCACCAATGACCGCAAGCTGGTCGACGAGGCGATCACCAATCTGCGCACGGCGCTCGTCCGGGAGGATTCCTCGGCAATGGGCTACCGGCAGCTCGCTGCCGCCTATGCGCGGAAGGCCGAGGCGGCGCAAGCCGCCGGCGCCAAGCGGCGATATATGGCGCAGGCCGAACTTGCATCGGCGGAAGCCTATTTCTATGAAGGGCAATTGAAGCGCGCCAAGCAACAGGCAAAGCGCGCAAAGGAAGGATTTGTCGACGGCACGCCGAATTGGATCAAGGCCGACGATATCCTGGCCTTCGAAGTGCCGAAACGTAACTAAGCCCTAGCCCCGTCGGAGACCTCAATCATGCCCCTCAAGACTGCCCTGGTGGCTGCCGTGGTGGCCGCCCTGGTATCGGCGGCCACCATCCTCGTCATTTGGCGCGCCGCGCCGGGCGTAGTGGACGCTCCTTCGGCCGCACTCGACGAAAAGCGCATCGTCGACATCGTCCAGGACTATCTCATCAAGAATCCCGAAATCCTGGTGGAGATGACGACCGAACTCGACAAGCGCCAGCAGGCCGAGCAGGCCGAGCAGCAGGTCACGGTCATCAGCGAGAACTCCGACGCCATCTTCCGCTCGCCGCTTTCCTATGCGGCCGGCAATCCCGACGGCGATGTCAGCGTGGTGGAGTTTTTCGATTACAATTGCGGCTTCTGCCGCCGCGCGCTGCCCGATGTGGTCAAGCTGATCGACAACGACGACAAGGTGCGCGTCGTGTTCAAGGAATTTCCGATCTTCGGTGAGGAGTCGGAGGACGCAGCCAAGGCGGCACTGGCCGCAGGCAAGCAGGGCAAATATTTCGAGATGCATCAGAAGCTCTTCTCGGAGTCGGGGAAGGCCAACAAGGAGAAGGCGTTGAAGATCGCCCAGGAGCTCGGTCTCGACATACCGCAGTTGGAGACGGACATGGCGAGCGCCGAGGTGCAGCAAGCGATCGACG
The DNA here is from genome assembly GCA_035456885.1 of Methyloceanibacter sp. Classification (GTDB taxonomy): domain Bacteria; phylum Pseudomonadota; class Alphaproteobacteria; order Rhizobiales; family Methyloligellaceae; genus Methyloceanibacter. The sequence goes on along the minus strand of DATICH010000196.1, from coordinate 4,899 downwards.
AGGCCAAGGATCTGGCCGTGAAGCTCGGGCTGCAGGGCACGCCGTTCTATCTGATCGGCGACCGCAACGTGCCCGGGGCACCCGACGACCTCTACGATCAGCTGACCGCCAAGGTCGCGGAAGTGAGGGAGCAGGGCTGCGAGGCCAAGTGCTGAGCGGGGCCGTTGCCGCAAAGAACTCCCTAACCGTCCCCGTGGGCGGTTTTGCCGAAACACGGAAAAACTGATAAAGGGGGCCGATCTCCTCTGACCGGCCCCCGCACCCTCCGCGCGACCGACACTCTCAGGCGTTTGCTAATCCATGGCCAAACCGATCTACGTCCTGAACGGTCCCAACCTGAACTTGCTTGGGACCCGCGAGCCGGAGGTGTATGGCCGGGAGACGCTCGACGATTTGCGCACCAGGTGCGAACGCAAGGCCAACTCGCTAGGCTTTCCGCTGGAGTTCCGTCAGAGCAACCATGAGGGCGAGCTGGTAGCATGGATCCAGGAGGCGCGGACCGAAGCTGCCGGGCTGATCGTCAATGCCGGTGCCTTTACCCATACCTCCATTGCCATGCTGGATGCGCTGTTAGCCTGCCCCATCCCCTCGGTTGAGGTGCATCTGTCGAATATCTTTGCACGCGAGCCGTTCCGGCATCATTCCTATATTTCCAAGGCCGTGAGGGGTGTGATCTGCGGTTTCGGAGCGATAGGTTATGAGCTTGCTATCGAGGCGCTGGCCGCCCAGATCGCGCCGGGCAAGTCGAAGTGAAAGGGAGACAACGCCACCCATGACGCAAAAAGGGGGCAACTTCGACAAGGACGTGATCCGCGAACTCGCGGCGCTGCTCGAGGAGACCGGTCTCACCGAGATCGAGGTCGAGCATGATGGGAAGCGGATCAGAGTGGCGCGCGGGGTCAATCTCACCACCACGCTGACGACCACCGGTGTGCCTGAAGCCGGGCCGAGCGAAAACCCAAAGCCAGGCAAGCGCGCCCCAGGCCCGACCGAGGAGTTCATCGTGCATCCCGGCACGGTGGCCTCGCCCATGGTGGGCACTGCCTATCGTTCGCCCGAGCCTGGCGCCCCGCCCTTCGTCGAAATCGGCTCGAAGGTCGCGGCAGGACAGACGCTTCTCATCATCGAAGCCATGAAGACCATGAACCAGATCCCCTCCCCCCGCGCCGGCACCGTGATCGCCATCCTGTTCGAGGACGGCCAGCCGGTCGAATATGGCGAGCCGCTGGCGGTGATCGAGCAACGCTAGCCGGAACGCGATGTTTGACAAGATCCTGATCGCCAACCGGGGAGAAATCGCGCTTCGTATCGAACGTGCCTGCAAGGAACTCGGCATTGCCACGGTGGCGGTGCATTCCACCGCCGACGCCGATGCGATGCATGTGCGGCTCGCCGACGAAAGCGTGTGCATCGGCGCGGCGCCGGCCAAGGACAGCTATCTCAACATCCCCGCCATTGTCGCGGCCTGCGAGATCACCGGCGCCGACGCGGTGCACCCCGGCTACGGCTTCCTGGCCGAGAATCCGCGCTTCGCCGAGATCCTTGAGGAGCACGACATCACCTTCATCGGCCCCACGGCCGAGCATGTCAGCCTGATGGGCGACAAGATCCTGGCGAAGGAGACGGCTCGCTCGCTCGGTATCCCGATCGTGCCGGGCTCCGGCCCGGTCGGCGATTTCGTGGAAGCCAAGGCGCTCGCGCGGGAAATCGGTTATCCGGTTCTGGTCAAGGCCGCGGCAGGGGGCGGCGGCAGGGGCATGAAACTCGCTCTCGACGAGAGCCAGCTTGAAGCCGCCCTCTCGACTGCGCGAAACGAGGCGCGCGCCGCCTTCGGCGACCCAACGGTCTATCTCGAGAAATATCTCGCCCATCCTCGCCATATCGAGGTGCAGGTCCTGGCGGATGGCCAAGGCAACGCCATCCATCTCGGCGAGCGGGACTGCTCGCTACAACGCCGTCACCAGAAACTCTGGGAAGAGGCCCCCTCGCCCGCCTTGAACGACAGCGAGCGGGTGCGGATCGGCGAGGTTGTGGCCGAGGCGATGCGAAAACTCGGCTATCGGGGCGTGGGCACTGTGGAATTCCTCTATGAGGGGGGAGAGTTCTACTTCATCGAGATGAACACGCGTCTCCAGGTCGAGCACACGATCACCGAAATGATCACCGGCCTCGATCTCGTCATTGAGCAGATCAGGACCGCGGCCGGCTCCCCCCTGTTGCTCCGTCAGGAAGACGTTCGCTTCAACGGACATGCCATCGAATGCCGCATCAATGCGGAGAACCCCCATACCTTCAGGCCCTCACCGGGGACGATCACACATTTCCATCCACCAGGAGGACTTGGCGTGAGGGTCGATTCCGGCGCTTACGCCGGCTACACCATTCCGCCTTACTATGACAGTCTGATCGGCAAGCTCATCGTGCACGCCCGCACGCGCAACGAATGCCTCATGCGGCTCAAGCGGGCGCTCGGGGAGTTCGTGGTGGATGGCATCGAGACCACCATACCGCTATTTTCATCGCTGATTTCGGAGCCGGATATAGTCGACGGCAACTACGATATTCACTGGCTAGAGACGCACCTGACGAAGCACGGTGCACGCGGGTAGATGCATGACCTCCATCGACGACGTCACGATCGAGATCACCCCGCAGGTGCTGCTCAAGGCGTATGCTTGCGGCATCTTTCCCATGGCCGAGAGCGCCGAAGACAACGCGCTCTATTGGATCGAGCCGGAGCGGCGCGGCATCCTCCCGCTTGACCGGGTGCATGTGCCGAGACGGCTGGCCCGCACCATTCGCAGCGGCGGCTTCGAGGTGCAGGTCGACAAGCACTTCGAAGCGGTGATCGAGGGTTGCGCCGCGCCGCGCTCAGGGCGCCGGTCGACCTGGATCAATGGACGTATCAGAGGCCTTTATCGCGAACTGTTCGCGCTCGGCCATTGCCATACGGTTGAGGTGTGGCAGGACGGCGAACTGACCGGCGGCCTTTACGGCGTGCATCTCGGCCGCGCCTTTTTCGGCGAGAGCATGTTCTCCAGGGCGCGCGACGCGAGCAAGATCGCCCTCGTCTATCTCATCGCCAGACTGAAATATGGCGGCTTCACCCTGCTCGACACGCAATTCGTCACCGGACATCTCGCCCGGTTCGGCGCCATCGAAGTGAGCCGCGAGCAGTTTCAGCGATCTCTCGAGGCGGCGTTGGGCGCAGGCGTGGTGGCCCAGGGCAGCGGCTCCAACTGTTCCTCTGCGGGAGCCGCAGCTTCCTCTGGAGGTGCCGGCGGCGGCGGCGCGGGCTCGGCCGCCGGAGCCGCCTCCGCGGGCGCCGGCGCATTCGCGCTATTGCCGGAGGACGCCGCTGCCGCGTTCGTCTTGCAGCTGGTGAGCCAAACGTCGAAGACCGGGTGCTCGACGGCGTGAAGGCCGGGGCTTTCGGCGAACATCCAGCCGGTGAAGATGCGCTGCACCTCGCCGGTGAGCTTCACCTCGTCGACCTCGACGAAGGAAGTCGTGTTCGGCGCTTCCGTGGGCGGACGCGTGTCGCAGACCCGCGGGGTCACTTTCAGCGCGCCGAATTCCACGGTCTGATTCATTGGGATTTCGAGGTGGGAAATGCGGCCCGTCACCTTGTCGAGGGCCGCGAATATGGCGATGGAATTTTTGATGACCTCCGCCTGGGCGGCGCCGGAAGGAAGCAGCGCAGCGATCGGGATAGCCAGCAAACACGCGAAAGCCGCGCCCGCCACAGGGGCCAGCCCACGCAATCGCACATCGTTTCGTTGCATCATGCCGCACACAATCTGAACGAACCTCTCGACGATCGCTCCGGTGCGTTCCCTGGACTTCAAACGCCTCGTCCATGATTTGGGCATGGGTGTGGCGCTCCTGCTCAAGGCCCGCGTTCGGCGTAGCAACGCAGCCTGACATGGTCGGCGGTCCACATGCCGTTTTTATCGCATAAAGACGGCCGCACCAGCTCGATTGCCTCGCGCACCGCGTCGGTCCTCTCCGGTTCGGGAAACTGATCGAAGAACGACCTGCCGAAGGTTCTGAGCCAGCCTTCGACGCCATGCTTGAGCGGCGTGGGCCGGGACACATGCGCCATCTCGCGGACGGAGAAGCCGCCCTGGACGAGCAGCGCGGCATATTCCTCCGCGGTGGGAAAGAACCACGGCGTCAGCAGCGCAGGATTGCCGTTGCGGCGTGCACTCACGGCGCGCATCGCTGTGGCAAGCGCGGCCACATTGCCGTGCCCGCCAAGCTCGGCGACGAAGCGGCCATTCGGCTTGAGCGCGCGGCGAACGCCGGCAATCACCAGGTCCGGCTTCAACATCCAATGTAGTGCGGCGTTGGAGAACACCGCGTCGAACTCCGAGACGAAATCGAGCGCATGGCCGTCGAGCTTGCGGACCCTCAAGCCCTTCATGCGCGCCACCGCCAACAGCTCCTCGCTCAGATCGACGCCGAGCACGTCGGCGCCGGCGGCCTTGATCTCGGCGGTAAGCGTGCCGTCGCCGCAGCCGAGATCGAGAATGCGTTCGCCGGGCTTGGGCGCGAGCATGCTGAACACCTGTCCAGCCATCTCCTGCACGAAGCGGGCGTTCTTGGCGTAGTCGGAAGCAGACCAGCGCTGCACGGGCTTGGGCAGCTCGGCGTCGGAAAATACGTCTTGCGTCATTGCGGCTGCCACGGCTCGTAATCCAGCGGCGGCTTCCTCACGCCCGGGCGGAGTGTCGAGCCCGGCGGACGATAGGCCTCGTAGGTCCCGGTCAGGTTCGGACGATGCGCCTTCTGCCACGAACGCGGCTGGTACGGCTCCTCGGTGGGCGGCACGTCGACCGTGTGATGCAGCCAAGCGTGCCATTCCGGCGGCACTTGCGACGGCTCGGCGAGGCTTTT
>DATICH010000195.1:0-2886 GCA_035456885.1 Methyloceanibacter sp. | reverse complement strand
GCTGCATCAAGCGCTGCTCAAGGCGCGCGCCGAGGCCGAGGCCGGCGCCAAGCCGCGCAACATGCAAAAGCTCATCGTCAACATGGAGCGCTGGCGCTGGATGCCGGAGGATCTCGGCAAGCTCTATGTGCAGATCAATGTTCCCGAATTCATGGTCTACATCGGCAAGAACGGCAATGTGATCCATAAAGAGAAGGTGGTGGTCGGCAAGCCGGTCTATGCCACGCCGATCTTCTCGGCCGATCTCAAGTCGATCGTCTTCAATCCAGAATGGACGGTGCCCTCGACCATCATCCGCGAGGATCTGTTACCGCGCTTGCGCGGCGGGGGAGGGATGTTCAGCAGCAACACCTCGATCCTCAAGCAGCACAAGCTTACCGTGAGATATAACGGCAAGCAGGTCGATCCGAGCTCGATCAATTGGAACCGCGTGAACATGGGGGCGATCAGCTTCCACCAGGCCCCGGGCCCCACCAATGTGCTGGGCAAGGTCAAGTTCCTCTACCCCAACCGGCATTCGGTCTACATGCACGATACCATCAAGCGCGATCTCCTGAACCGTGAGGTCCGCTCGGAAGGCCATCATTGCCCGCGCGTCGCCAATCCCGGAAAGGTCGCCGCAATCATCCTCGCCGAAGACCGGGGTATGGCCGCCGCCGAGATCGATAAGCTGCTCGCCAGCGGCTACAATAGCGGCGTCTCCATCAACGGCCGCGTGCCGGTGCATACTACCTATTTCACCGCCGCCGTCGACGAAGAGGGCAATGTGCGAACCTTCGGCGACATCTATAGTCTCGATGCTGGCGTGGCGGCGGCGATCCTCGGCGAGGAGGCCAGGCCCGCGGCCGTTGCCGATAATGCGGAAGTCGCCGCGCCGGAAGCCAAGCCCAAGCCGCCCAAGCCCGCCAGTACGGAGCGGCCGAGCACCGTCGGCTCGCCGGCCGCCGAGGGCTTCGGCATCGCCGCACCGTAAGCGCCAGCTTTATCGTGTGCCTCAGCGCCGTCTTTTGCTAGGCTAGTGCTGCCGGCTGGGCATGCTCGGCAGAGGAGCATCGGCATGCAGTCTCAATTCACCGTCGGGATCAGCGTCGAAGGCAAGGGCGACCGGCTCGTGGTCAGGGCCGAGGACGCGCTAATCGCCGCGCTGAAGGTCAAAGCCGAGCGCCCCGAGGCCCTGATCACTTATGTCCGCCGCTTGAACCGCCGCGGCGACCAGCGCCATCCACCGCACCGGCTCGCCGACAACCGCAGCTAGCCCAGCTTCCGCATCAAGACGTAGACGGCAAACGAGCCGAGCAGCAGCGCGCCAGCCAGCAGCGGCGCGTGCGCGTCGCCGGTTGCCGTCCGCACCACGATGAGGATGCAGCAGATGAGCGCGCCGAGCGCCGGCACAAAGCGCGGAATCTCGAACCGGCCCCTAGCCTCGTCTTTGCGGCCCTTCAAGATGAACAGTGCACCGTTCACCACCATGAACACGAGCAGCAGGAGCAGCACGGTCGCCGCGGCAAGCTCGGTGATCGTGCCGATCAGCGCTAGCGGCGCCAGCACCAGAAACAGCGCGAGGATGGCAAAATGCGGCGTGCGCCTCTCGGCATGCACATTGCCGAGTGCGGTCGGAAGCAGACCTTGGCGGGCCATGCCGTAGATTAGGCGCGATGCGGTGATGTAATTGACGAGCGCAGTGTTGGCCACGGCGAACAAGGTGATCGCGGTGAACACCACCGGCGAGATCGACGGCGCGGCGCGGCCGACCACCTCGGTGATCGGACCGGGCGCCTCCGCCAGCTCGCCCCACGGGACCACCGAAACCGCGGTGACGGCGACCGCGACATAAAGAATTGCCGCCGCCGCCATGGCAAGGATCAACCCGAGCGGCAAATTGCGCTCCGGATGGCGAACCTCCTCGGCGACGTTGTACATGTCCTCGAAGCCGATAAAGGCGAAGAAGGCGAGCACGGCGCCCTGCATGATGAGCAGCACCGTGGGGTCGCTGCCCAACCCAGCGGGGGTCTCGAAATAATTCACCGATCCCCATTGGGACGCGCCCACTGCGATCACGAGAATGAGACCTCCCGCCTCCACCAAAGTGCAAGTCACATTGACCCACATCGACTCGCGGATGCCGCGAAACACGATGCCGGTGAGGATCAGGAGGAAGCCCAGCGCGAGCCAGGACACGGGGATGGTTTCGATGCCGAACAGGGCGGCGATATTGGCGGCGAATACCTGACTCTGGGTCGCGATCGAGGTGAGCCCCGAGCAGACCAGCGCCAGCCCGACCATGAAGCTCAAGAGCGGAAAGCCGTAGGCGCGCTGGGTGACATAGGCCGCTCCCGCGGCGCGCGGGTAGCGCGAGCCAAGCGAGGCATAGGAAAGGGCGGTGAGCAGGGCAGCGGTCAGCGCCACGAGAAAGGCGAGCCACACCGCGTTTCCGGCGATGCCGGCAGCCTTGCCGATCAGCCCATAGATGCCCGCGCCGAGCATCGAGCCGAGCCCGTACAGCGCCATCTGCGCCGGACCGATCGAGCGGTGCAGCGTGGGCTCTTGCCCCGACATTTTTTCCGGCTCGGAAGCTTCCCTCATCGCCTTTCCTTAGCACGCCGCTGGCTGTCCCCCGAAAGCCGACAAGCGTGAAAGGGGCAAAAAGAAGCCGCCTCGAACAGCGGCTCGTGCGGCGCTAAGCGCTCCGCATAGTTTTGCTCTTGGGCTCGTTCTTGCTTTTGCTTCGACGTTTGCCCTTAGCCTTCCCATCCGCTGCGCGCGGCAAAGGAAAATTGGGGCTCTCATAGAGCCGGCGAATCCCACGGCTGTCGAAGCGCGTTTCGTCGACTTCGAGATAAGTGCCGAGGAAGCAGTCGGCCGGAAGCTCCTCGATGGCGTAGCGGA
>DATICH010000194.1:0-8805 GCA_035456885.1 Methyloceanibacter sp. | reverse complement strand
GGCAGCTCGACGCCTTGCTGCCGCGCCCGGGCGCGCACGCGCATCCAGCCCGAGGCGAACGCCGTGACCGGATCGGGGAGGCGGCGCGACCAGCGGTCGGCGATCGCGGAAGGCGGTGCGAGCACGATCTCGCCTTTCAGTTCCTCGCGCGGCGCGCCCGTGGCGGGCTTCAACTCGCCGAGCCGCACACCGAACGATTCGTAGAGCGCGCAGCACTCGATAAGTGCGCCGTGCAGATAGATCGGCCGCGCATAGCCTTGGGCGCGCAAGAGCGCGATCACCCGCTGGCATTTGCCCAGACCGTAGACGCCGACCACATGCGCGCGCTCCGGAAAGCGCTCGCGCGATTTGAGGAGCTTCGCCACCTCCTCGGCCGCGTCGCCATGCTGAAATACCGGGAGCGCGAAAGTCGCTTCGGTGATGAACAGGTCGCAGGGCACAAGCTCGAAGGGCGGGCAGGTGGGGTCCGTGCCGCGCTTGTAGTCGCCGGAAACGACAACGCGCGCACCTTTCCACTCGATCAAGACTTGCGCGCTACCGAGCACATGGCCGGCGGGGAGCAGCGTCACCGAGACTTCGCCGATCTTGAGCGTCTCGCCATAGGCGGCGATCTGCGTGCCCTGCTTTGACACTGTGCCCAGCCGGGTCTTCATCACCGCGAGCGTCTCGGCGGTGGCGAGCACATGGTCATGGCCCGGCCGTGCATGGTCGGAATGGCCATGGGTGACGACCGCCCGCTTGGCCCCGCCATAAGGGTCGATGTGGAAGCCGCCGGGGCGGCAATACAGGCCCTTGCGGTCCACCGTGATCCAACTGTCGAAGCGATCGGGTCTCATTTTTTAAGGGGCTGTGATGGACAAACCACGCTCTTACCCTATTGCAAGCTGCAAACTACGACCTAAGATTGCAGCAGACTGAGTTGCGAGCAGGCCGGTTGCTAAACCTCATATAGGCCTCGCGCCAAGGATGCAGCATAGTCGACGCGATGCGGCGGGGCGGGTTTGCGCCGTGCCGGGTGGCATCGAGGGCTTCACAATTGGGTTCGCGCCGGCGGGACCGCAGGGCTTCTGCTCCTCGGTTCCTGCCTAGACGCGTCCGCAGACTCTGTGGTGCCTGACGCCGCGCCCCACGCCGAATATTTCACCGGCTTCGAGGTGAGCGACAACTACGCCAGCGCGTATGTGGGCGGCGGCTACGCTTTCGGCAAGGCAGGCCTCTACGGGTCCGGCTTTCGTCTTCGCGCCGTCGGTGCCTATGGCCCGTACCACTATGACGGCACTCTTCTCGTCGACGGCGCCTATCGGCCGATTGGCGGCGCTGCTCGGCTATCAGTTTCAGCCTGGCCGCATGATCCTCAAGCTGTTCGCCGGCATCGAGGCGGAGGACCAGCATATCGTCCCACGCGATCCGAACAATTCGGTGCAGGGCAGCGCGCTGGGGCTCCGGCTGCAAGCCGAGAGTTGGTTCGACCTGTCCGAGAGGCTGTTCCTGTCTGCCGACGCCGCCTACGGTACGGCCTTCCAGGAATATTGGTCGCTGGTGCGACTCGGCTATCGCATCAGGCCGCGCGTTTCGCTCGGCATCGAAGGCGGCGCGCTCGGTAACGAGGAATATGATGCAGGGCGCGGCGGTGGATTCGTGCGGGTGAATCTCCGCAACTTCGAGACCACCCTGTCAGGCGGCTTCACCGGCAACTATCTGGAGGACGATCCGAGCTTCTATGTCGCGCTTGGACTCTACCGGCCATTCTAATTTTGCGGCCGTCCTTGCCAAAGTGCACTGCCGGCCCCGCTCCGGCAGTGCTTGGCCTCGTCAACTGCCGTCTCGCACCGAACGCCGGCGATCAAGACAGCATTTGCCTTCTTTGGTCGTGCATCCTGTGTAAGAGAAATGTCCGGGGCGTGACGCCCGAAGGACTCTCTCCGCCGATCAGCATGACACGAAGACGACAGCCAACGCAAATGGGAGTTCTGCCTTACGCGCATTTTCTTTTTCGGCCGGCGCGCGAGATGAGACTTGACGTGCGGCACGTACGACACTGCCCCACATGCGTTGCGCGCCGCGGCACGATGCAAAACGTGCTGCTCGACTCGCGCGCGAGCGCAATTTCCTCGCTCGATCAGGCAGGTAGTGAAGGCTGTGCTTACGGCGCGGCCTGAGCCGGCGGCGTGCTCGGCTCCGCCTCCTGCATTTTGGGCTCGGGCGGCTTGCCGGCGCCCGGCGCACCCGAGGTCCACCACTCCTCGAATCGCTTGGTCAGCTCGGCGTTACGTGTTTTCCACCATAGATCGTCGAACTTGAGGGCCTTCTTGAAGTTGTCTGGCGCGGTGGGCAGAAAATCCTTCATTTCCACGTCGATGACGGGATGCTTGCCGACCATTTCCAACGCCGATTTCCGCATTGGGCCGTAGGCGATCAGCTGTGCTTGCGCGGCGAGCCGCGCCGGGTCGGTGGCGAACGTTATGAAGCGCATCGCCCCCTCCTTGTTCTTGGCGCTCTTGGGGATGGCCCAAACATCGAGGTCGTAGATTTGCCCGTCCCAGATGACGCCGAGCCGCTGCCGGTCGCCGACGGCGGCACGGAAGATGCGCCCGCTATAGCCGGCGGCCATCACCACTTCCTTTTCCAGCAACCAGGTGATGGGCTCCTGCGCGTTGTCCCACCAGTAGATATCGTTCCGGATCTTGTCCAAGGCCTTGAAGGCGCGGTCCACGCCTTCGGGCGTGGCAAGCTCGCTATAGACATTGTCCGGCTCGACGCCGTCGGCGAGCAAAGCCAACTCCAGCGTATAGCGCGGGCTGTTCGGCAGTGCCCGCTTGCCGGGGAATTTCTTGGTGTCGAGCAGATCAGCGATCTGGGTGGGCTGGTTTTTGCCCAAGGCCTGGCGATCGAAAATGATTGCCGAGGACCAAGCCACGCTAGCCACGCCACAAGGTGAAAGCGCGCCCGAATAGAAGTCCTCCTCCACGCTTGCGCCGCCGGGCGCGGTGCCGAGGCTCGCGACTTCGATCGGCTCGAGCAGTCCATCGTCGCACAGGGTTCCGAGCGTGGCGGCGGAAACGTCCACCACATCGACAACCGATTCGTCGCCGTCGATCATCGCCTTGATCTTGTCGAGCGTGCCGTCATAGATCTCGGTAGCGATCTTGGTGCCGGTCTCCCGCGCGAAGGGTTCGAAGATGGCGATCTCCTGAGCTTGGCCATAGGCGCCGCCCCAGGTCACGATGCTCAGGCGATCCTCGGCCCAGGCGCCGGCCGAAGCGCTGATGGCGACCGCAAGCACTGCGGCGAGTCCGTAGCTGCGGCCAAGGCCAACGGCCAAGGTGACGCTCCGAAGACTTTGGCGCTTGCTTGGCTCGGGCACCGTCCTGTTTCCCGTCTGAGACTTACGCCCCGAGATCACCGCGGCGAAACCTGAGTTGCCGGTTCTCGCTGCACCGATCCCTCGCCCAGGGTCGGGCGATCCTCTCTTCGGATCGTCGGGCGCGACAGCGACCCGCTAATAGAAATGCGCGGCGGGCTACTGATGCTGAGTTGCGAGGCCTTCAACGGCTGCGCGTCGCTGGCAACGAACAGGTCCCAATCGATCATCTGCCGTTTCAGATCGACTCCTCCGGAACCGGAAATCAACCCGCGGCGTGTTTGCATATTGAACATTTCGCACGAAATATGGCCGCTATCGAGGCGGCAATCGGTCTGGAGCTGGTCGTATAAAGTGGCGCTGTTCTGGCTCCAGCCGTCGCCGTCGACCGGATGGGCTGGGCCGAGCAAGCGCGCCAGATCGACCGGAACCGCGCCCTTTAGCGCATTCAGCTTGAAGGTCCCGGCGAGATGCTGGATCAGTTCGTCGTAACTTCGGCCTTCGCTTTTCAACTCTGCCTTCAGGCCGCCGACTCCGTTGACCGAGATGTCGGGCATGAGCGGCGCCAGACATCCGTCGACCGGAACGTCGGAGAGGCTTGCCGTGAGACTGGCGTTGGCGACCTCCTCCCGCAGATCGAGACTGATGTGGCCGGTGGCCGAGCCGCCGCAGAGTTCGAGTTCGCCCACTTCTCCGGCGACGACGCCGTCTTTGGCGCTGACGGTGAAGCCGCCTCTGCCGAGGGTCAAGACCGGCGCAGTGATGGCGGCGGCCGAGATGCGCAGATCGGCATCGAAAAACCGCAGGATCGCCTGCTCGGGGAGCGCACTCGGCGCGGCCTCAGCCGCGGGCGTCTCGCCGCCGCCGACATAGGGTTCGAGCGCAAGCTGGTCGAAATCGAGCGTCCCCTCGATGCGTGGCCGCTCTCCCGGCGTGATGGCGAGCAGACCGACGGCCGCATTGCCGTCGAGGTCGAACGCGCCGTCCTCGAAAGTGAGGGTTGTCCCAGTCCAATGCGCGGGGCCGGACACCGTCAGCCTTTGCAAACTGTCGCCCGCCGGCATGGCAATGCCGGCCCATCGCAGGAAGGCACGAGCATTGGGCATCTCCGCTTGCAGATTGCCGTCGAGCTGAAGCCCGGTTGCCAACGTCGCCGTCCCCTTGAATTTGGCTGCGAGCGGCGTTGAGTTGACGGTCAAAGCGACCGGCACATGCAGGCCTTCGCCGGTATCCGAAGACGCGTAGCAATTGAGCACGAAGCCGACCTTCTCGCCTCTGAACATGAGGGTGCCGAAACTCGAAACGGCTCCCTTGCCGGACCTCGCGTCGAAACGCGCATCGAGTTTCTCGATCGTCTCGGTGCCCGAAGCCGTCGGCAGCCGGACGAGACCATTGCTCACCCGGATCACGCCGACCGGAGCGCCGCCGAGGAGATTGGTCACGCGGGCCTGCAGCGTCTGGTCCGGACCCGTGACCAGGGAGGGAGCATCCTTCAGGACGATCTCGGGGCGGTGTAGCCTTAAGGCGTCGATTCTGAGCCGGCCGAGCAGGAGCGCGGCGACGTCGAGCGAGACCTTGGCGTCCTTGGCGGTGATGGACTTGATCAGCGGCAGGCGTCTCGCGTTGGTGAGTTCGAACCCGCCCTTGACGGCGACGTCCGGGAAATAACGCACCTTGAGCGGTCCGGTCAGCTTGACCTCGCCCCCGCTCCATTCGGACAAGGCCTCGGTGACGCGCGCGGCGAGACTCGCCGAGTTGCCGAGATATTGCGGCAGGATGACGATACCCACGATGAGGACTGAGGCCAGGCCAAGCAGAATCCATTTCCAAGGGAGTTGGCGTGGCATCATGCCGTCTCTACCCACCCGTTTTTGACGTAGGCCCGAAGCCCGGGCCCCGCCTTTTCTATCGCGCCGAGACCCTGTCTTTCTAGCCTGATCGAGCCGAGATAGCGAGAGCAAGGCTAGCAAATTTCACGGGAATCAGGCGACGGGGAGGGCCCATTGAGGGCCGGTTTCGGCCTGCCCACTGCGCGCGGTCGAGGCCCCGGGCCGGCTCGCCGCGATCAACCCGTGCAGCAGCATGACCGGGGCCAGACTGACCAGCACGATGCTGAGCGCGGAAAGCCCGGCCTCCTCGTAGCGGTAGAGCGAAACCAGCGTGAACACTTGTGTGGCCAGTGTGTCGAAATTGAATGGTCTGAGCAGCAAGGTCGCCGGCAGCTCCTTCATCGAATCGACGAAGACCAAGAGCGCCGCGGCGCCGAGCGCGGGTCTTAGCAGCGGCAGATGTACCTTGAACAGCGTCTCGCTGACCGTCGAGCCCAGCGTGCGCGCAGCGGCATCGATATTGCGCGACACCTTGCTCAAGCCCGCCTCGACCGCACCGAGCGATGCGGCCAGGAAGCGGATCGTATAGGCCAGCACGATGGCGAAGACCGAGCCCGACAGCAGCAGGCCGGTGGAGATTCCAAACGTGGAGCGCATCAGCGAATCGACGAAATTGTCGAGTCCGGCGAGCGGAATCAGCAGACCGATGGCGAGCACGGTGCCGGGGACAGCGTAGGAGATGGCGGGAAGGGTGCTTGCCCCCTGGACCCATATCGAGCGTGTTTGCCGGCGTGCATAGGCGAGCATCACCGCGAACACGACGGCGAAACCAGCTGCCGCCGCGGCGAGCAACAGACTGTTCAGCGCCGCTTGCCAGAAGGCGGGCGCAAGCCCCGCGGCCACGTGGCTGAGCGCATCGTGCAGCAGCACGCTGGCGGGCAAGACAAAGCCGAGTAGCACGGGCAGGGCGCAAGCCAGCGCCGCGAGCGCCCCGCGCAGGCCTGAGAGCCTGTCTTCCGGCAGGCCGCGATATTTGCCGGTCGTGTGGTGGAAGCGGCGTTTTGCCCTGAGCGCAAGCTCGATCAGGAGGAGTGCGAACACGAACAGCAACATGACGCAGGCGATCTGCGCCGCGCCGGCGAGGTCGTTGCGATCGAGCCAGGTATCGTAGATCGCAACCGTCAGGGTCCGTACGCCCAGGAATTCGACCGCGCCGATATCGTTCAAGGTCTCCATCAGCGCCAGCGCCACGCCGGCGGCCAGCGCCGGCCGGGCCAGCGGCAGTCCGACCTGCCAGAAGGTCTGAGTCGCGGTACGGCCGAGCGTGCGGCTCACTTCCAGCACGCATACGGACTGCGCCATGAAGCTCGCGCGCGCGGTGATGTAGACATAAGGATAGAGCACCGCGCTCATCACCAGGATGGCGCCGCCAAGGCTGCGAATGTCGGGGAACCAATAGCTGCGCGCATCGCGCCAGCCGAGCAGGTCGCGCAGCGTGCCCTGGACCACGCCGGAATAATCCAGCAGCTCGAGATAGGTATAAGCGATGATGTAGGTCGGCACCGCCAGCGGCAGCAACAGCAGCCACTGAAAATACCGACGCCCCGGAAAGCGATACATGGTGACGAGCCAGGCGGTGCCGGTGCCGATCACGAGACTCAAGATCCCGACGCCCGCCATCAGTCCCAAAGTGCGGCGCAAGGCGCCCGGCAGCACATGCTCGATCAGATGCGGCCAGGTATTGCCGCTCGGCTTGAGCGCGATTAGCGCGATGGCCGCGATCGGCAGGAGCGTAATGAGCGAGATGAGGAGGGCCGCTAGCGACCAGCCGAGACTGCCGTCCTCTTTCAGCCGCCTGAGCCGCCCGCGCCAGGAGGAGCCCCGCATCGAGGGGGTGCCTCGCGCCGAGGCTCCGCTAACGGCGTTCAGCGAGACCGTCCCCGCGGCCCTTCCGCCCGCGCGCCATCAACGCCGCGACCGCTTCCGGCGAGAGCCGTTGATTGGCGTCTTGGAGAGCGTCCGCGAAGGCATTCGCGGTGTCGATCACCGGGTCCACGAGGTCGGAGCCGGTGAGCGCCAACGCGCAGGCGCGCATCGCCGGGCAGCGATGATGTTGCGAGGCCGCGATCAGCGAGATCGCCATGCATTCATCGGCGCAGAATCCCAGGCAGCCGACCGGGTAATATTCGATCTTGCGCGCCGCCGACGCCCGCACCGCCCTGACCCAACAGCCAAGCTCGGTCACCGCGCGCTTCGCCCGTTCGGCGCCGAGCGCCCGCGAATAGGCGTTCCAGCCGTTCTCCCAGCAGGAGATGTCGCCGGTGTCATAGCCGGCCAGCCAGCACCTGAAGCCCATGCCGACCAGCCATTCCGCGCCCGAGCGCGGCACCATATGAACGCGTTGCCCAGACTGCTTGTCGATTCTTTTATAGAAGCTCATCGTTGCCCCCTCATGAGCTTGGTCCCTCGTCGAATCCGACCTTGTCGACGAGTTCGCTCGCCTGCTTGCGCAGAGCGGCAATCTCATTGAGCGAGATCGGGTCCGGCTTGAAGTCGCCCCAGGACTTGACCAGCGGGGACCAGGGCACGCCGTCCCGCACCGGGTATTCGTGATTCACCTCGGCATACATCTCCTGGCCTTTGTCCGAGGCCAGAAATTCCACGAGCTTGATCGCGTTGTCCTTGTTCGGCGCGTATTTGGCCACGACCGCGCCGGAGATGTTGATATGCGTGCCGCGATCGTTCGAATTCGGGAAAAGAATGTTGACCGACTCCGCCCAGGCCTTCTGCTCGGGCGCCTTCTCGTCGGTCAGCATGGCGCCCATGTAATAGGTGTTGCCGAGAGCAAGATCGCATTCGCCGGCATAGACACCCTTGACCTGGAGCCGGTCGTTGCCGGCGGGCTTGCGCGCGAGGTTGGCCTTCACGCCCCTCAGCCATTCCTCGGTCCATTGCTCGCCGTGATGGGCGATCATCGAAGCGATCAGCGCGACGTTATAGGGATGCTGGCCCGACCGCGCGCAGATCTTGCCGCGCCATTTCGCATCGGCCAGTTCCTCATAGGTGATGCTGTCCTGCTTCACCCGCTCCTTCGAGGCATAGATCACGCGGGCGCGACGCGTCAGCGCGACCCACTCCCAGTCCTCGGCGCGATAGGCCGCCGGGATTTCGGTTTCGAGCGCGGGCGAAGAAATCGGCTGCGCGATGCCGGAGCCGGTTGCCTGCGTGAGATTGCCGACATCGACGGTGAGCAGCACGTCGGCCGGGCTGTTGCGCCCCTCGGCCTGGATACGCTCGATCAGCCCCTTCTCGGCGAAGATCACATTGGCCTTGATGCCGGTCTCTTGGGTGAACTCCTTGAGTAGAGGCTCGATCAGATAAGGCTGGCGGTAGGAGTAGATATTGACTTCGCCCGGCTCTGCGGCCTGGACGCCGGCTGCGGCGAGGAGGGGAAGAAGCGCAAGCGCCGCGGCGCCCGCGAACCGAAGTCGCATCGAAACTCCTCCAATGGCCAGGGTTCAAGGCCCCGGTATCGGACTAAGGACTTGCCCTCAGACGCGCTCTGCGGGCCGCATTCCTTGAGTAAAGTGGAGGCTGAGGCGATGTCAATAAGCT
>DATICH010000193.1:0-3589 GCA_035456885.1 Methyloceanibacter sp. | reverse complement strand
TAAGGGGCGTAACCCGCTCGCGGGCACATGCGCGCGGACAGTGAAGGGAGCAAAGATCATGATCGGTTCCACTACGCCCGTGGCCGAGCCCGATTGGCACCCCGTGCATCGGGCCAATGCGATGCTGCGCGCAGCGTTGCTGAGTTCAACACATCCCGCCGCGCAGGCGGATGATCTACATAGCGTCGAAACCTTGTCGTACGCGCTCGACAGCGTGATGCAGGGTCCGGTGAGCATCTCCTTCCCGGAGCCGCTAGCGGCGCAGCTTGACGCATTGGAACTCGAGGACGCCTTCCCCGAATTTGAATCTCTCACGGAAGAGGTGCGGCACGACACGGAAGGCGATCAAGCCGAAGAGGATTTTTCCGACATTGCACCCTTGACTGCCGGCCCCCCCCTCGATCCCGTTTGGCACCCCGGCGCTGCGCAAGTTCACGTGCAAGCCCTATTGCAGGAGTTCCACCGGCGCCAACGGCGTGCGAGCCTGTTGGTGACCGGATCGGTCGTCGCCGCGATCGTGCTGACGGTGGGTGGTCTTTGGCTGGCGGTCAACTTCGCTACGCCTTATCCCGCCGGCAGCCAGAAAAGCCCGTTACGTTCGACCTCGGTCGCGTGGCAAAGGCCCGTCCATGCCCAAGTCCTCACCAATCGTGATGCCAAGGGCGAGCCGTTGCTGGTGCCGGCACTGGCGACGCCTTTGGCCAAGGCCTCGCCGCAGGCGCAGACCTTTCTAGCCACGAGTGGTCGCGAAATCGCTTTCGCCGCACTGCTGCCACCGAGCCGCGTCGGTTATTTCCTCATTCGAGGCCTTCCGGCCGAAGCCAGGCTTTCCGCCGGCAGGCGAAGCGACAGCGGCACTTGGCTGGTGAAAGCCCAGCAAGCATCTGCGCTCACGCTGTCGCTAGGCGCCGTCCCCTCGGGCCATTATCCGGTCGAGATCTATGTGCTTCAGTCCGGCGACACGCCGCAGGCAAGAAGAAGCCTCGTCCTGCGGGTCGAAACCCCGGCGCCGGCTTACGATGCGGACACGGACCGAGGCTGGACATCGGCCTTGCTCGACCTGGTCCCCGCCGCCCGTGCTGCCGAATCGCCGGCTCTCCAGGCCGACCCGGCCGCACTCCAGGCGAGAGCCAAGCGCTTGCTCGACGAGGGCGACATCGCCGCGGCGCGGCTCCTGCTGCACTACCTGGCCGAACGCGGGCAGGGCGAGGCAGCCTATGAGCTCGGCCGCACCTATGATCGCGACATGCTCGCGGAACTCGGCGCAAGAGGCATCGACGGCGATCTTGCCAGTGCGCGCGGCTGGTATCAGCGGGCGGCGCAAAGCGGCAACGCCAAGGCCGCCGAGCGGTTGAGGATCCTCGCTAGTCTTTCTGGATCAGGTCCGTCGGACTAGCGCCAGGAAGGCCGCAGCCGTTCATCCGAGGGAAACCAATCGGGGGGAAATGGCGGCTGCGGCCTCACTGCCTCAGACCAGGTGTCGCCGCCTCAGTTCGCGCAGCACGTTCTCGGCAGCCTCCTCCGGCGTTGAGCTGCCGGTGTTGAGCGTGAGCTCGGCGTGTTCGGGAGCCTCATAGACCGAGTCGATGCCGGTGAAGTTGGTGATCAGCCCCGCGCGCGCCTTGGAGTAAAGCCCCTTGGGGTCGCGCGCCTCGCAGAGTTCGAGCGGCGTATCCACGTAGATCTCGATGAACTCGCCCTCGTCGAATAGATCGCGCGCCATGCGCCGCTCCGAGCGGAACGGCGAAATGAACGACACCATGACGATCAGCCCGGCGTCGACGAACAGACGCGCCGCCTCCGCCACGCGGCGAATATTCTCCACCCGATCGGCGTCGGTGAATCCGAGATCCTTATTCAGCCCGTGGCGGATATTATCGCCGTCGAGCAGATAAGTATGCCGCCCCATCGCGTGCAGCCGCTTCTCCAGCGTGTTGGCGACGGTCGACTTGCCCGCGCCAGACAGACCGGTGAACCACAATACGCACGGCTTCTGCTCTTTCAGCCCCGCGCGCGAGCGCTTGTCGATCGACAGCTCCTGCCACTGGATATTGGTGGCCCGCCTCAGGCCGAACTCGATCATGCCGGCCGCCACCGTGGCATTGGTGAAGCGGTCGATCAGGATGAAGGAGCCGGTGTCGGCGTTCTCGGCATAAGCGTCGAACACCAGCGGCTTGGTGGTGTTGAGATTGCACAAGCCCACTTCGTTGAGCTCGAGCGTCTTGCCGGCGACGTGATCGAGATTGTCGACGTTCAGCTTGTATTTCAGATTGAGTACGGTGGCCGTCGTGGTCTGGCAGCCGCATTTCAAGGTATAGGTGCGGCCGGGCAGCATCGGCTCCTCGTCGAACCAGATGATCCGCGCCGCCATCTGATCGGCAACCGACGGCGCGCCTTCCGCCTGGGCGACGATGTCGCCACGGCTGACGTCGACCTCTTCGGCAAAAGTCAGGGTCACCGCGTCGCCCTCTTGCGCCGTTTCGAGATCGCCATCGGCGGTGACGATGCGGGCCACATGTGCGCGCCTGCCCGAGGGCTGGATCACCACCTCCTCGCCGCGCGCAATCCTGCCGCTCGCCACCGTTCCGGCATAGCCGCGGAAATCGAGATGCGGCCGGTTGACATATTGCACCGGGAAACGGAACGGACGCGCTTGCTCGACGCGGCTCGCATCCACCGTCTCCAGATGGCCGATGAGAGTGGGCCCGTGATACCAGTGCATATGCGCGCTGGGCGCGATCACATTGTCGCCCTTGAGCGCGGAGACCGGGATCGCCGTCACGTGCTCGAAGCCGAGCTCGGCGGCGAAGCTGGCGAATTCCTCGGCAACTGCCTCGAACCGCGCCTGCTCGAACTCGATCAAATCCATTTTATTGACCGCAAGCGCGATCTTGCCGATCCCGAGCAGGGACAGAATACAGGCATGCCGCCTGGTCTGGGTCAGCACGCCCTGGCGCGCATCGACCAGGAGCACGGCGAAATCGCAATTCGAGGCCCCGGTCGCCATGTTGCGCGTGTACTGCACATGGCCCGGCGTGTCGGCGACGATGAATTTCCGCCGCGGCGTGGAAAAATAACGGTAGGCAACGTCGATGGTGATTTTCTGCTCACGCTCCGCCTCCAGCCCGTCGACCAGTAGCGCGAGATCGATCGGGCCGCCACGCGTGCCGTTCGAGCGCCGCGAGTCGTGCTCGGCGCTCTGCACCTGGTCCTCGTAAACCAGCTGCGAATCGTAGAGCAGCCGGCCGATCAACGTGCTCTTGCCGTCGTCCACGCTGCCGCAAGTCAGGAATCGCAGCAACCCGCGACTCTCCTCCGCGGCGATGCGGGCATCCACGCGTTCCCTGGCATCGGCCCGGGCAGGTTGGACGACGCTCAATTGCGGCATCAGAAATATCCCTCTTGCTTCTTCTTCTCCATCGAGCCGGACTGATCGTGGTCGATCACCCTGCCCTGCCGCTCCGAATAACGCGTGGCGACCAGTTCCTCGATGATCTCGGGCACCGACGCGGCGTCCGAGCGGATCGCGCCGGTGAGCGGATAGCAGCCGAGCGTGCGAAACCGCACTCTGGCCATCTCGGGCTTCTCG
>DATICH010000192.1:0-8599 GCA_035456885.1 Methyloceanibacter sp. | reverse complement strand
CTCGCCGTTGGCCGGCGTCGACACCCGGTGCAGCAGCGCGATCATGCGCAGCTCCTTCAAGAGCACGGCGTTGAAGGAAACCTCGTTGAGGCGGTTGAGGATGTCGCGCGCGGTGCGCGGCGCGCCGGGCCGCTCGACCGGGTTGATGGCCACGAGGATCGTGTCCTTCGAGCTGCATTCGCGCACCAGCGGCGTGATGGTGGGATTGCCCGAATAGCCGCCGTCCCAATAGGCCTCGCCGTCGATCTCGATCGCCTGGAACAGGGTGGGCAGGCAGGCAGAGGCGAGCAGCACGTCGGGCGTAATGTCGGCACTGCGGAATACATGGCCGCGTCCGGTGCGAACATTGGTGGCGGTGACGAACAGCTTGATCGGGGCCTGCGCCAGCCGGCCGAAATCGATGCATTTGGCGAGAATGTCGCGCAACGGGTTGATCCCCGCCGGATTCAGCTCGTAGGGCGAAAGCAGGCGCGACATCAAATCCATCATCACGAAGCCCGGGGAGAAGTCGAGCGTCCAGCGGCCCAGCAACATATCGAGCGGGGTGCGACGGAAGGGGCTCAGCATCGAGGCGCGCGAAACTTCCCGCCAAAACGTTTCCAACGATTGGCGCGCCCCGTCCGGACCGTCCTTGGCGTAACCGTCGATCAGCACCGCTGCATTCATGGCGCCGGCGGAGGTTCCGGAAATTCCGTCGATGCGCAGCCAATCCTCCTCCAGCAGGCGGTCGAGCACGCCCCAGGTGAAGGCGCCGTGCGCGCCGCCGCCCTGCAGTGCGAGATCGACAAGAATGGGGTCGCGAGCCGGCAAGGTTCTAGCCTCGTTCAGGTGCGGCGCTCGCCTGGGACGACGATGCGCTCGGGCTTAAGCAGCTCGAGCCTGCCCCCCACGATGGCAAGCGTGTGGATATAGAAGGCAGTGTCCTTCTCGTCGGTGACCTCCATCACCGGCGAGGGGGCCGACACGACCGGCAGACCGGCGATATGGCCGATCCAATCGATATGCCGGTGACCGTGCATCAGGATGGCGCGGCCCGAGAGCGGCCGAAGCGTGCGCACGAACCAATTTCCGTTGATCAGCGCGGTGCCGACACGTTCCGACAGCGCCCTGGCCGCCCAGGGATATTCGACCACATGGTGGTGCAGGGCGACGATCCAGCACGCTTGCGGATATTCGGCGCGGGCGATGTCGACCCCGTGCATCTGCTCGGCGGAGACCATGCCGAGCGCATTGGTGAAGGAGAAATGCGTGTCGGCATTGGAGTTCAGAAGGATAATGCCGAGGCCGTCAGGCTCGGCGGGGGGGACGATCATCGGAAAGGCGAGCGCCCAAATCTCGGCAATCTTGTTGGTGAAGATCGGCCGCGCGATGTCGGCGAAGCGGGCAAGCTCGGCGCGGTGCGGTTTGAGGGCCGCATCGAGCGTTCCGCCGAGGCGGTCGTTGTCGCGGTCGATCACACGCACGCGGCCGCCTTGCACCGCCTTCATGGCCGACAAGGTCCTGACCTGACGCAGGGGCCGATTGGGGCTGGTCGGCAAATCCATGCGCGCGGGATTGGCGCGATCGACGATATTGAGATCGTGATTCCCCGGCAGCATCAGCACGCGCTTGGCGAGCGATGGATGCGCATCGAGAGCGCCGAGCACTTCGGCCCATTCGGAGGAAATCCCGGCGTCGGTCATGTCGCCGGTTATGAGGATGGCGTCGAGTGGCACCTTGGCGTCGATCGCTTCGAGCTGGTCGAGCAGCCGCTTGAGCCGCTCATTGCCGCGCGGGCCAGAACGGCCGCTTTCGATGCGAAAGCCGTAGCGCTCGCCGACCACATGGATGTCGGAAAGATGCGCGATCCGCCAAGTGCCGGCGCCGCGGGAGACCTTGGCGAATTTTGCGAGGTTCTGCGGCTGCGGCATCAAGGCGTCGGCAACGCCCCAGACCAGCGCCGCAGCGCCGAGATAGGCCGAGATCACGACAATGCTGTTCGAAAGGGCGACGCTGGCCAGCTTGGTCCAGGAGTCGATTTCGGCCAGGGTGGCGAAGAGATGCGCATGGGGCCAGACGAGCCAGAGCACAAGCAGGGCGAGCAGGCAGACAACGATGCCAGCGACGGCGGCGGTCGCGGCGCGGACCTTGGCTCGCCGCGCGTCGCTCGCCCCGCGCGCGAATAGCCGTTCCACCAGTTGGCGCATCCCCTCGCGAAAGAAGGCATAGCCCGGCTCGACCACGATCGAGTTCAACGCCCAGAAATTCTTCTCGATGATGCGAAACAAGCTGCGCCAGCCAAACCAGCCCAGGCCGATGAGGACGGCGAGAATCAGCAATGACCAGAAGCCGATGGCGAGCGAGGCGAGCTTGTCGGTGACGAGGGTGAGCCACTCGATAAAGACGATCGGCGCCAGACCGAGCAGAAGGCCCGGCACCACAAGCAAAAGGATCCAGGCGAAAATGAGCTTCGGAAAGCTGATCTCCACCAGCATGCTGCCGAACAGCGACAGCAATGAGCGGCGCTTGGTGCTGGAGGCGTCGTCCTCGATGTCGCCATGACGTGGATCGACGATCGAGCTTCGATCCAGGGCTTCGCTCGGCTTCGGCTTGGCTTTGCGTGCCATCACGCGGGCCTCACCGTTTCTCAGCTTTGTCGCGGGGTGCGCCTGACAGCAAGGTTGCCACCCAGCGGCTCGATGGAAATTCGGCGCAGAGCGCCACCACCGTCAGCATGATCGGCACGCCGATCAGCGCGCCGGGAATGCCCCAGAGCAAGCCCCAGAAGAACACCGCGAAGACCACGACCAGCGGCGAAAGCGAAAGCGCGGCGCCTGCGGCCAGCGGCTCGATATAGTTGCCGATGATGAACTGGATGGCGGCAAGCCCGATGAACACGAGGATGACGGCCTGCCAGGTATCGAGCTGGGCGATGGCGAAGATCGCGGGTAGGAAGGTGGCGATGAACGAGCCGATGAAGGGGATGTAGTTCAAGGTGAAGGCCAGTAGGCCCCAGGCAATGGCGGGCTCGAGTCCGGCCAGCGCCGCGAAGCCCCAGATCGCCAAGCCGGTCAGCAAGCTCAGCAAGGTGCGCACCAGCATGTAGCGGCGGAACTTGGCGCCGATTTCGTAGATCGCGTGGATGAGCTTGGTACCGTTGCTCTTGCTGTCGAGCGCGGCCAGCTTTTGCCGGAACTGCTCCACTTCGAGCAGCGCCATCATCAAAAACACGAAGACGAGAATGGCAAATCCGGCGAGCCGGTTGAGACGCCGGGCGATCTCCTGGAAAAGACGAATGAGCCAGATCACGTCGAACCGCTCGGCGAGAATGCCGGCGACGAAGATGCCCTGTTCCTCCAGCCACTCCGTTGCCTGGAAATAAAGCGTCTGGAAGCGTGCCACGTTATTGAGCAGCCAATCGCCGATGGCGCTCAACGACCAGGCGACCATCGAAGCGAGGGCCACCATGGCGAGCACGGTGACGGTGAGAGTCAAGAAAAGGGCAATGCCTTTCGGCATCAACAGCTCAAGCCGCTCTTGCAGCGGCCAGACCAGGGCCAAGATGAACAGCGCGAAGGCGAGCGGAGCGAAGACGGAGCTGGCGAAATAGAGTGCCGCGGCAAGCAGCACGAGGGCGCAAATGACCAGCGATGCGCGGACGGCCCCGCTTGCCGTAATTCTGCCCGTCGACGCCATGTCCCTCGGCCTCCCGGACGCCAGTCTAGCCGCTTTTTCCGTGCACTGCGCTAGCCTTGCTCAGGCTGGTTCTCGGCCACATATAATTCCCTTCCGAAGACAAAGGCCCGAAGATGATTTTCCGGCAACTGTTCGATTCCAACTCAAGCACCTACACCTATCTGTTGGCGAGCCGTCACGGCGGGGAGGCGCTGATTGTCGATCCCGTGCTGGAGCGGGTCGACCGCTACATTCAGCTGCTGCACGAGCTCGATCTCCGGCTGGTAAAGGCAATCGACACGCATCTACATGCCGACCACATCACGGGACTCGAGGCGCTCGCCGAGCGCACGCGCTGCATCACGGTCATGGGAGAGCAGAGCAAGGCGGACGTGGTATCCATCAGGGTCGCCGACGGCGACAAGGTCGGCATTGAGGGCCTGAGCATGGACGTGCTCTACACGCCTGGCCACACCGACGATTCCTACAGCTTCATCATGCCGGACCGGGTGTTCACCGGCGACACGCTGCTGATTAGAGGAACGGGCCGCACCGATTTCCAGAATGGCGACCCCCGCGCACAATACGAGTCGCTGTTCGGGCGTCTACTCAAACTGCCGGACGAGACCTTCGTGTATCCGGCGCACGATTATAAAGGCGACACGGTGTCGACCATCGGCGAGGAGAAGGCGTTCAATCCGCGGCTCCAGGTGAAGTCGGTCGACGATTATGTGGCGGTGATGAACAACCTCAACCTGCCCAACCCGAAGATGATGGACGTGGCGGTGCCGGCCAATATGCGGATCGGGCTCGCGCAGCAGATCGTCGCGGGGAAGGGGTGGGCGGTCAGCGCCGAGGAGGCCAAGGCTCTGCTCGACCGGCCCGATGTCGCTCTGGTCGATCTCAGGGAAGACCAGGAGCGGCGCAAGCATGGGGTCATCCCGGGATCGCTGCATGTGCCCTATCAGGATTTGCGGGCAAGCCTCAGGCCCGACGGCATGCTGCACGAATTAGCGGCGGAGGGAGGCAAGCGGTTGCTGTTCTATTGCGCCTTCGGCGAACGATCCGCCATGGCGGTGCAGGCGGCGCAGGCGACAGGGCTTGCAACCGCCCGTCACATCGATGGCGGGATGCAAGCGTGGCAGCAGGCGCAAGGAGCTGTGACCCATTAGGCGCGGCGGCTATAATGCGGGCCGTTGCCCTGCTCTTGCGGCAAACGTGGCATCCTCGATGAACAGGCGTCAGTTTTGGGTGGAGTGGCTATGCGTGCCTTTTCGATTTGGCTGACGGCCGCCGCGGCAGTCCTGCTCATTTCGTCCAGTCCGGAGGCGCTCGCCAATCGGCGCGCCTGTCTTAATACCGAGCAGCATTTTGCGCAGATCGAGCGCTACGCGAGCACGGTCGAGATCAACATCAAGCTGTTCGAAGCCGCCAAGCACGGTTGTGCGGAGCTCGCCCAGCGCGTGCTCGACCGTGGTGCTTCGCTGGACGCGCGCGACGGGCTCGGCGCGAGGCCTCTGGCGCGTGCCGCCGAAGCCGGCCAGACCGAGATTGTCGAGCTGTTTCTCGATCGCGGCGCGGCAATCGATGCGCGCAATCTCGACGGCTCGACCGCGCTCTACAAGGCGGCGGAGTCGGGCCGGGCGGCGGTCGTTCGCCTGCTGGTGGAGCGCGGCGCCGATGTGAATCTGCCCGGACGCAGCGACGCAACGTCGGTGATGGCGGCTTCCTATATGGGCAGCGAGCCGATCGTGAAGTTCCTGATCGAGCATGGCGCCGATCCGAACGGCATCGACGAAACCAAAAAGGGGGCGCTGGTCTATGCCGCGGGCCGCGGCTTCACCCCTGTCGCGAAATTGCTCCTCGACAATGGCGTGGACGTGAATACCCGCTACGGCCATGGGCTGACGGCGCTGATGTGGGCGGCCGGCCATTCCAGCGATGCCGGGACCAGGGACATTGTCCAGGTGATCGACTTGCTGCTCGCGCGCGGCGCCGGAATCGACGATCAGGACGAGCAGGGGCGTACGGCCCTGATGATCGCGGCGGAGCTCGACCATAAGGCCGCGGTCGATGCGCTGATCGGCCGGGGTGCGGACCGGACTCTGCGCGACAAGGAGGGCAAGACCGCGGCCGATCTCACGCACGACGACGCGCTGCGCGCCAAGCTGGCGGCGAAATAGACTTCAGCGGTTATTGTTGAGATAAGCGTCGATCTGAAGCCCGGCGAGATATTCCGACAAGGCGGCGAGGTCGTCGGGGGCGGTCGCTTTCATCAGATCCGACATCCCCGGATTGTTGCCGCGCGAGCCGTCGCGGAAGGCCAGCATCTGGGCGTGCAAATATTCCTGCCATTGTCCGGCGAGCCGGGCGGTCGTCCCGTCCCCCTGGAAATGATCGAGGTGGCAGCCGCGGCAGCCAATGGACGCGGCGGCGGTTTCGGCCTGCTTGGTCGCCTTGGGCGACGCTGCCGGCTGACCGAGGTTGGGCCATTTCTGTTTGGTAAAATAGGCGGCAATCGCCAGCATGTCGGCTTTCTCGAGCTGCTGAGCGAGCGGATTCATGATCGCATTCTTGCGTGTACCGCTCTTGAAGTCGCGGAGCTGTAGGTAGAGGTAGCCCTCGTTCTGGCCCCAAATGACCGGGGTCTCTTTGTTGATGGGGACGCCCTTCTCGCCGTGGCAGGTCGCACAGAGTTTCACTTTGTCTTGGACGCCGTCGGCGGCGAATACATTTCCGCCGATGAGCAGCGCGGCGACAACCAAAACGGCACAGAAGACCCGACTGGATGATTGCAGCATTCCAAGATTCCGAAAAGCGTTCAGTCATGAAAAGGACGGGGCAAAATGCCCCGTCCTCTTGGCAATTCGCCATTGTCGCCCAACGGGCGAGCGGGATCAATCAGCAGTAAAAGCGATGATATTGTTCCCGCGCTTGAAGTCGATCTGGGTGTTACCGCCCGCGCCGACCACGATGTACTGCTTGCCGTCCACCGAATAGGAGGCGGGCGGGGCGTTGACACCCGCGCCGGCAAAGAACGACCACAGCACGTCGCCGCTTTCGGCATCATAGGCCCGGAACCAGCCATCGCCTTCGCCCGTGAACACGAGCCCGCCGGCGGTGGTCAGCGTGCCGCCCATCATCGGCAGCGGCGTCTTCTTCTGCCACTTGATCTTGCCGGTGTTGTAGTCGACGGCGGTGACGTTGCCGAACTGCTCCGAGCCGGGGATCACCTTGAAGGCGCCGCCGAGCCAGAGCTTGCCGCCCGGATAGGGCGAGCTCTCGACGTGGTAGGTCATCGGCTGGTGCAGGTTGACGGCATAGGTCAGGCCGAGATCGGGGTTGACCGACATCACCGACCATTCCACGCCGCCATTGGCGCCGGGCAGCATGGGCGTGCCTTCAGGGGTCGGCAATGACCACATGCCGGTCTGATCGACCATCGCCTCGGAGAAGCGGATGAGGCTGCAATCGTCACGGT
The DNA here is from genome assembly GCA_035456885.1 of Methyloceanibacter sp. Classification (GTDB taxonomy): domain Bacteria; phylum Pseudomonadota; class Alphaproteobacteria; order Rhizobiales; family Methyloligellaceae; genus Methyloceanibacter. Next base: position 1,464 of record DATICH010000192.1, on the reverse strand, counting down.
TGTGGACATAGACGTTGCCGGTCTTGCCGCCGTGAATGACGCCTTTGACCGTCTTGCCGTCCTTATCCTTCACATCGACCAGGATCGGCGGGCTGACGGAGTCAAGATCCCACACGTCATGAGCGATGTATTGGAAGTGGCACTTGTATTCGCCGGTGTTGAGATCGACCGACACCAGCGAGTCGGTGTAGAGATTGTCGCCCGGACGGATCGAGCCGTCGAGGTCAGGCGAAGGGTTGCCGACCACGAAGTAGATACGCTTGGTCTCGAGATCGACCGCCGGGTTCTGCCACACGCCGCCGCCGAGGGTCTTGTAGGGATCGCCCAGCTTCTTGAGGGCTGCCTTCTCGGCCTCGATGTCCCGATGCATGTCTTTCCCAGTGGCGTCATGGGTTGCCCACACGCCGACGGAGTCCTCGGGGATGGTGTGGAAGTTCCATACGAGCTTCCCGGTCTCGGCGTCATAGGCACGCACGAAGCCGCGGATACCATACTCGCCGCCGTTGGTGCCGATCAGAATCTTACCGTCGACCGCAGTCGGAGCCATGGTCTCGCTATAGCCAAGCTCGGGCTCGGCGATCTGCGTCTCCCACAGAAGGCTGCCGGTCTTGGCGTCGAGCGCGACCAGTTTGGAATCGAGCGTGCCCATATAGACCTTGTCTTTATAGATGGCGACGCCGCGATTGTTGGGACCGCAGCAATAGGTCGTGACCGGACCCATTTTGTGCTTGTAGTGCCAATACTGTTCGCCGGTCTTGGCGTCGATCGCGTAGACGTGGTTGAAGGAGGTCGTGACGTACATCACGCCGTCGACGACAATCGGCGTGGTTTCCAGCGACTCCTTTACCTCGGTCTGGAAGATCCAGGCGGGACGGAGTTTGCCGACATTCGATTTGTTTATCTGCTTGCCCGGGTAGTAGCGGGTCTGATCATAGTTGCCGTTGGTATGAAGAAAGTTGTTCTCATCACCCGCGGCGGCGCTGAGCTGGTCCTGCGATACGGACGGCGTCGGCGCCTCTTTAGTGGTTGTCGTAGCGGCTGTTTCGGTTTCCGCTCCACTCCAGGCCGGGCTCAAACCGGCCAAACTCAACATTAGCGCGCCAGCGAACGTGGCCGCTGTCCTACAACTCCCCATGTTTTCCTCCATTGCGCTGTCCCGTATTCGGCCGGCGGGAACCGGTCCGCTCCAGTCGGGTTCGCGGCAAAAGACTGCGCGCGACCTTGCCATTTGTCAATCTAGGCCTTGCAAGGAGTCCAGTTTGGGCGGCTAACAGGCAGCAACATTGCCTAACATCCGTGATGTTGCTTCTATTTTGCCTATAGTAAGCAGGTAGATTTGCCGCGAAGATGCGCGCGTTGCCGGCGCGCAATTGTGAAGAGCGTTCCAGGTCTTTCCGGATGCCATCCCCGCATTGTCACCGATTGCCGGAACGGTTGCGTTCTCTGGGTCGCGCGCGCGAATCT
>DATICH010000191.1:0-5362 GCA_035456885.1 Methyloceanibacter sp. | reverse complement strand
GTCCGACTTACCTTCTTTCCCCTCCTGCGACGGGCGTAGGGTAGGGATAAGTCCCAGGAATTCATCCCTGCCCGCGCCGGAAGGACGAAACACGACCTTTGCGGCGCTAACCCGCGGCTTCGAAAGTGGCGCCCTCGATCTTGTCGCACTCTTCCTTGGTCATTTCGAGATAGCCCTGGCCTTTGCAAGCGTTCATGCCAGAGCAGTCATTCTTTGCGGTGCTACAGTCGCTTTTTCCCTTGCAGGCGTTGGCGCCGATGCAATGGCCTTTGCCTTCCTCGGTGGCCTGTGCCTGAGTAGCGACGGCGCCGCCAAGGATGAGGAGAGCCGCCGCAGCGGCGATCGAAGTGCCTGAACGAACCGAAGCTTTCATGCCAAAACCCCTCTTGCTCGAAGTAACGGGAGACCCAGTATCGAAGCACGTCATTGGCCGGGCAAGGCAAGCACACGGGAATGTTATCCGTGGTTTCGGGATGCCAGATGCGCTGGTTGCAAGGATCGACGCGTGCAGGCAGACCTTTCCCCGCTTTCGCCCGGGATTAAGGCTTCAACCTTGGCGCCGCGCGAGGCTAGAGTCGGCGACCGGGTCTCGGATAGGCGCAAGTTGTTCGGGTGATGGGTGGTGTAATGGGTCGGAATTTGCTGTGCGCGATTGCCGTAGGCTTGACCGGCCTCGTCGTCGCAGGAGGCGCCTTGGCGCAGGCCGGAGGGCAAGGCGCGCCGGGACCGGCGGTGCCCAAGCCGGCGCAGACCGCGCCAGCGGCGAAATCCCCCACTGCGCAGCCAAAGGCGACACCGTCCAAGATAGAGGCCAATTTTGGTCAGTGGTCGCTTGTCTGCAACCAAATCAAGTCCAAGGAAGAGAAGCCATCCTGTTCGCTGGTTCAGGCGCTGGTCGAGCGCGACACGAACAAGCTAGTGTTCCGGGTGACGATCGCGTACGGGCCCAAGGGCAATCTCGTGCTGCGGATCGACGGGCCGACCGGGGTGGCGCTGCAAAAGGGCCTCGAATTCTCGCCCGATGAAGTGAAGATCTATCGCATGCCGTTCACGACCTGCCTGCCTAGAGGATGCAGCGCAGTGCTGGTTGTCGAAGACGATCTAAAGCAAGACCTGCAGAAATCGCAGAAAGGCTCGATCACCGTCTATACTCTGAGCGGCCAGGCAGTGCGTGGGCCGGCGCAGTTCGACGGGTTCGCCGACGGCTTGGCGGCGCTCGACAAGCGCCGTGCCAAGCCCTGATTAACCGGTCCGGAGGGAGACGTGGCAGCGAAAAAGGACTCGTCGCGCGGCAAGAGCAAGACCGCTCGTGCGAGCAAGCCCAAGCGAACGCGAGCGACGAAGCCCATCGTCGAGTCAACGCGCCGTCGGCCCTCGACGAAGCGATCGCCGCGACGCCTCCCTCGGCCGACAACGCGGCCCGGCCGAAGCCGGCGCAGCCGCAACAACAGCAGCAACAGCAGCAGCAGACCACCATCTCGACCTCGCTATGAGCGACTCCATGTCCCGCGCATGTCGCACACGACGGGCGATGTCGACGCGCACGAAATTGGCATAGACGCAAAAGACCGGCTTGTCTTCGTCAACACCAAATATTCCTGCCTTGCTACGCTCGACACCGTGCACAGCTTCAAGCCGGTGTGGAAGCCGCAATTCATCTCCAAGCTCGCGCCCGAGGATCGCTGCCATCTGAACGGCCTCGCCATGAAGGATGGCGCGCCGAAATACGTCACCGCCGTGTCGCGCTGCGACGTGGTCGACGGGTGGCGCGAGCGGCGGCACGAGGGCGGCATTCTCATCGACGTCACCAACGACCGCATCGTCACCGAGGACCTGTCCATGCCGCATTCGCCGCGACTCAACGGCGGCGTCTTGTGGGTCCTCGATTCGGGCCGCGGGCATCTGTGCCGCGTCGACCAGAAGAGCGGCAAGACCGAGCAGGTCGCCTTCTGCCCGGGATTCGCGCGCGGGCTTTCCTTCTGGCGCGGCTATGCGCTGGTGGCGACCTCGCTGCCGCGCGACGGCGCCTTCAAGGGGCTCGAGCTCGAGGACAACATCAAGGCGAAAGACGGCGAGCCGCGCTGCGGCGCCTATATCATCGACATCCGCAACGGCGATATTCTGCATTGGATCAGGTTCGACGGCGCGGTGCGCGAATTGTTCGACGCGCGTGGATTCCCGGCGTGCGCGCGCCAATGTGCGTCGGCCTCGGCAATCCCGAGATGCGCACCCTGATCACCTTCGACGGCGAAGCTTCCACCTCCACCGCGCAAGTCGTCGCTTAGCCGCTCTCTAAGATTAGCGCAGGATGCGGTCGAGGTCGGGATCGACGGGCTCGGGGGCCACTTTTGGCTCGGCTTCGGCTGCCGGCGGGGTCGGTTTGGGATTTTCTTTGCGGCCGGCGCGCTGCCGATTGGCGGACGGCGCGTCGCCGTCGCCCTCGTCGGGCGTGCCGATCTGCACATTGCCGAGCAGGCGGCCGATCGCCTCGCCCACCGGCTTGCCTTTGAACTTCTTCTCCAGCGCCTTGCCGATCTTGTTGACGGCCTTTCCCGCCTTCTCTGGATTGGCGAACATCGCCTTGACCTCCGGCCTGATCACCGGCCGGTCGAGCGGGCCTTCGATCCGGACCGGCAGCGACAGACCGGCCAGGTCGTTGGCGCCGCTCGCGCCTTCCGGCCCGGCGACGATCTCAGATTCGGCCAGCATGTTGATCGAGTTTTGGGTGAGGTCGACATTGCCGGAGGCCGCCACCTTCAGCAGCGGGCTGGTTATCTGAAGATTGCTGGTCTCGGCTATACCGCCCGCGATGGTGAAGCTGCCGCCGAGTTCGCTGAAGGCGGTCTTGGCCCCGGGACCCTGGCGCATGTCGGGGATCTCTCCCTCGCCGAGCCGGGTGATCATCTCGGTGAGATTGATGCCCTCGATGGCGCCGTCGCTGACGGCGAGGCTGCCCTGCCCTTGCAGCGAAGACTTGATCGCCTCGCTGTTGTCGCCCGCGCCGCTGATCTGGAGCGCAAGCTTGGTCTCACCCTCGAGTAGGCTGATCTGGGCGGCATCGGACAGCAGCGATTTGGCCTGCACGCCGTCGAGATGGAAATCGCCGGTGAAGCTCGGCACGGCCCTCGAGGCGTCGAGCACGAGCTTGCCAGTGGCGCGGCCTTCATAGAGCTCCATGCCGCCAAGCGTCGCATTTAGGATGCCGTCGCGGAAAACGAGCCCAAGCGAACTTGGACCAAACTCAAGATGCGCGAGCCGCGTGCGGCGCACATTGAGATTGACGTCGGCGTCGAACGAAGCCGGCTCGGCGGCGGGCGCCGGCTGAGGCGCGATATCTGCGGTAACCTCCGGCACCGGCGCGGACGACGGCGGCGCCGTCTCCGTGCCCGGATCTTCGGCAGGCTTGCTGAACCAATCCTGCTTCGCTTGCGAGTCGGGCGAGGCTTGCCGCGGCACCGCGGTCTCGGCTTGCGAGGGCGTACTCGGCGCGGCTTGCGGCTCGGATTTTCCGTCCGGCTTGCGCCGGCCGCTCACCAGAAACGGGTTGAGGTTGAGGTGATCGAGCGCAAGCGCCGCCCGGATATGCGGACGCGGCGATTGCAAGGTCACCACCGCCTGGCCCTGCCCGTTCGCATGTTCGAGCGCGAAGCGCACATTGCTCAGGGTAATCTCGCCCTTGGTCCAGGCGACATCGCTTGCCAGCTCGCCGTCGCCGAGAGTGGCGGAGACAGCGGGCCTCTCGCGCATCCAGGCGAGCAGCGAGGGGATCGAATGCGCCTTGGCCGAGAGCTTTCCCTGTCCGCTGAAAATCGGCCGGCTCGAGACGTTGCCGTCGAAACGCGCGGAGATGGCTTTGGTGTCGAGCGCAAGCACGAGCTTGGCCGGGCGCTTCTGGCGAAGCTCGGCGGGCGAGGTCAGCTCGAAACTGAAATCGACGGTCTGGTCCTTCCACTCGAACGTGCCGCGGCCGGTGAAGGGCGCGGCCAGCGCCGGAAGCGCGAGATTGGCGGCGATGTTCTCGATGCGCCGCTCGGTGCCCTTGTCGTCATAGACGATATTGATCGCGCCATCCTCGATTTGGATATCCCTGAGCCTGATCTCGCGGCGCGGCCTGTCATTCGGGTCCTTGGCGCCTTCGGGCTTCGGCTTCTTGGGTTCCTTCACCTCGCCGCCGAGGCGGAAGGTCAGTACCGGCCGCACCAGCACCACTCGCTCGGCGTCGATCTGGCGGCTCAGCAATTCGCCGAAACTGAGATCGAGCACGAGCCGCCCGACGGACAGATCCGCGGTGCCGGCGCGCTCCTCAGGATCGGTGATGACGGCGTCGCTGATAATGACCTTGGGGCCTGGCGCGAACAGGATCGCGGTGGTGCCGTTGACTTGAAGGTCCCGCCCGGTCTGCTCCTTGATGCGCGCGGCGACCCGGTCGCGCACCCAATCGGCGGAGATCAGCAGATTGACGAGCAGCAGCGCGAGCAGCGCGGTGCCGACCACGGCCGCCCCGGCGATGACGAAGATCCTGGTGCGGCGGGACATCGGCGGCAGCGCGAAGCGCCTGGGCTTCGGCGCGGTGTGCGGCTGCGGCGCATGCGTCTTTTGGGGCGCGCGCGGCGGTTGGGGGGGCTGATGGCTTTGCATGGGCGATCGAGCCGAAGTCTAGCCCGAGAATTAAGGTGAGAATAGGAACCGGCAGTACCGGAGCGCGCCGTCAGCGCACCAGGATGGCGTGATTATCCCACTGGAAATCAGAGGGTTGACGCGACATGGCGCCGCCCGCCTCGGCGGTGACCAGCCAGCCTTCGCCGCTGGTCAAGAGAAAGCTCGCGCGGCGATGGGTGGGCGCGAGCCCGCAGCCGTCCGCCAGGCTCGCGGTGCCGAGAAAGCGCCGGCGCTCGACATCCCAATAGGTGATCAGTCCGCCTTTCGGTGCCGATGCCGCGACGATCTCTCCGCTCCGGTCGGCGGCGACCGAGCCGATATAGTTGCGCAAGCCCGACTGCGTCTCGGCGGCCGCCTCGACGACGACCGGCGGCTCGCCGCGGCGATGAAAGCCGACCAGCGCCGGCGCCTCGTCCTCGGGTCCGCGAAATTGGCAGCCGAACACCGCCGTGTCGTCAGCCGCAATGGCCAGATGACGGATCGAAAGCTGATGCAGCGCGGGCGCGAGGCGCTGCTCCTCGAGGAGATCGCCCGCCTCGATCGCAAGCTTCAGGGTTCTCGCCGCGTCGAGGGAGTCGGTGTAGCTGGCTTGGGCGATATCGGCATAGGTCTTCAGCGCGTCCTTGGCACCGGACCCGGCGGCGGCCGGCAGAGGCGCCAGGCAAAAGCCGATTGCAAACGCTGCGAGCTTCAGTCCGAACAT
>DATICH010000190.1:0-18944 GCA_035456885.1 Methyloceanibacter sp. | reverse complement strand
CCAAGCACGGCGAGCGCGTCGCGGCATCTGGCATGGTCGCCGGGCAGGCAATGCATTTGCTCGGGGTCGATCCGGTCGCCGGCACGCAATCCCGCGCGCCATGCCGGTGAGGCGGTTTCGTTGGGGAAGGGCCCCTCGACGTCGTAGACCAGCCCGTCATTGTTGGCGAAGAATCCGAGCGAGCCGAGCGGCTGCACCACCCTGACCAGGTCGGGCACGATCATTGCCAGCCCCCACAGGGTGAGAGCGATAAGCAGGAGCCGGCTTGGTGTCATCAAGGTCGTCACGTCAGTTACGTCCGGCAAGTGTGGATAAGCGTGACGCTTGCATTGCCTGGATCGCCTAAGCAATCCGTAATTGCACGTCGCTCTCAGGTCGAGACCGGCAAGCATAGGGGGACGGGAGCGCATGGCCGCGCCGAAACGGAAGCTGGACCGCGTGGAAACGGAGCCCCCGGGGCCGGCAAACTCGCTCGACCGCTATTTCGGGCTGAGCGCGGCAGGGTCGAGTCTCGCCACCGAGTTCCGGGCGGGCGTCGCCACCTTCCTCACCATGGCCTATATCATGTTCGTCAATCCGGCGATCCTCGCCCAGGCCGGTATGGACCAAGGCGCGGTGTTCGTCGCCACGTGCCTCGCCGCGGCGCTCGGCTCGGCGCTGATCGGGCTGTGGGCCAACTATCCCATTGCGATGGCTCCCGGCATGGGGCTCAACGCCTATTTCGCCTTCACCATGGTGCCCGAGCTCGGCGGTAATTGGCAGCTCGCGCTCGGCTGCGTGTTCGTGTCGGGGGTTCTGTTCTTCTTGCTTTCGCTGTCGCGGCTACGGGTCTGGCTGATTGACGCCATTCCCATGAGTCTCAAGCTCGGCATCGCCGCCGGCATCGGCTTCTTTCTGGCGCTGATCGCCCTGCAAAATGCCGGCATGATTGCCGCCGATCCCGCCACGCTGGTCACGCTCGGCGATCTGACCAAGCCGCAAGCCTGGCTTGCCGCGACCGGCTTTCTCGTCATCGCCGGCCTGGCGATACGCAAAATCCCTGGCGCCATCATTTTCGGCGTGCTCGCCGTCACGGTCGCAGCCGTCGCGCTCGGCTTGGAGACTTGGCACGGCATTGCCGCGGCCCCGCCCTCGCTTGCGCCGACTTTCCTCAAGATGGATATCGCCGGCGTGTTTCAGCTCGGCCTCGTCATCATCGTCCTGACCTTGCTGCTGGTGACGATCCTCGACACGGCCGGAACTTTGATCGGAGTGGCGCGCCAAGCGGGCTTGCTCGATGCGGAAGGGCGCCTGCCGCGCGCCCGTCAGGCTTTTCTTGCCGATTCCGGCGGCGCCATGCTTGGCGCCGCGCTCGGCACCTCGACCAACACCGCCTATATCGAAAGTGCGGCGGGCGTGGAGGAGGGCGGGCGCACCGGGCTGACCGCGATCTTCGTCGGACTGTTTTTCCTGCTCGCCCTGTTCCTGGCGCCGCTGGCAGAGACCGTGCCGCTCTACGCCACCGCGCCCGCGCTCCTGTTCGTCGCCTTCCTCATGGCGGCGAGCCTCGGCGCGCTTAAATTCGACGACGCTACCGATTATATTCCGGCGCTGATCATCGTGCTGATGATACCGCTGAGCTATTCGATCGCCACCGGGATCGGGCTCGGCTTCATCGCCTATGTGGCGCTCAAGGCGCTGGCCGGTCGTGTGCGGGAGATCAATGCCGCCGTCGCGGTGATCGCGACAGCCTTCCTGCTTAAGCTGATTTTCGCGTGACCGCGCTGGCGGTGGCTTCGTCGCGCCTTTTGCTTCGACGGTCGGCTTCCACCACACTCAGGCTTCCGTCGGTCTCGAGGACGAGGCAGCCGACCTGATCGATAGCCCCTAGACCGTGGTCGCGAAGAGCCGCCTCGACTTCGGCTTTCGTCACCCGCTGTGCCCGCATGGCCTTATCGAGATAAATTCCGTCCCTGACGAGCAAGGTCGGCTCGCTCTTGACGAGCGACCGCACCCAGGCGGAGCGGACCGAAAGCCAGGTAATCACGAATTGCAGGGCAATCAGCACGACAAAGGCGAGCACGCCTTCGGCGAGCGGCACCGATTTGTCGAGAACGACCGTGGCAAAGGCCGAACCAAGCGCCACAGTCACCACGAGATCGAAAGCGTTCATCTTTCCGAGGGTGCGTTTGCCGGAGATCCGCAGCAAAACGATCAGCGCGGCATAAGCGGCCGCGCCGGTGACGAGGACCCGCAACAAACCAAGCCAGGAATCGAAGAACACTTTCGCTCCTCCAAAAAAAGCGGGCGGCCGTAGGGCCGCCCGCGATTTGCGTCGAAAGTGAAACCTAACGCACGACCTGCTCGCGCTTGACGCTATCGGCGTCTTGCTCGTCGAGCCAGGCGAAATCGGGCGCGGCTTCCAGATCTTCCTTCGTGGTGGCGAGCACGATAACGATGTCGCCGTGCTCGGCGTCGAACCGCGCGTCGCGCGCGTCGGTGCGCCGCTCGTCCGTCTCCTTGGCGGTGCCGTCCTCCGAGCGCTGCATCTCAGCCTCGGTGCGGAACTCCAGCGCCTTGAATGGGACGCCGACATCCTTTTCGCCGATGCCGAGGAAGCCGCCGACGCCGATGATCACAGCCTCGACGTCGCCCTTCTCATTGATGATCACATTGTTGATCTCGCCGAGATTGTCGCCGTTGGTATTCTCGACGGTGCGGCCGATCAGAGCCTCGGCGCTCCAGTCATTGGTAGCCTGACGGGTCACGTAGTTGATCTTGCTCTTGCGGACCTGCTTGTCCTCGGCCTCAACGACTTTGTCATTGTCCTTGGCGTTCGCCCTGTCGTCATCGCGGGCAACCGCCATATTTTCCCGATCGGTCATGGCCTTGTCGCCGGACTTCTTGGTATCGGCCTCGGCCACCTGATCGAGCTCCTGGTTGATCTCCTTGGCTTCCTCCAGGTGCTCCTTAAGCGTGGGCAGCGTGTCCTCGGCCCACTCCTTCAGGTCCTCGTTCTCGCCTGAGGCCGCGTATTTCTCGAACAAGGCAACCGCCTTCTGATGCGCGTTCACCTGGGTCTTCATGTAGCGCTTGTCGAACTGCGCGCCGGACAAGCCTTGCAGCTTGTCGAGCTTGGCCTGATGCTCGTCATCGAGCTTGGTGGGGAGCTCAACTTTTATGTTTTGGTCCTCGATCAGCTCCTTCAGCTCGTCGCTGGTCTCGGTGTGATCCTCGACCATTTGCTCGCCGAACGACTTCACATCGTCGTTCTGCGCCTTCTGGTCGGCAAGCTTTCCGGACTCGATTTCGAACATGTCGCTGATGGCGACGGTGTTAACGAAGTTCTCCGTCGTCGGCGCCTGCGCTACGGCGGCGGAGGTCAGCAGGAAGGGAACGGACAGCCCTATGGCTGCCGCGAAGAAGGTCGTTCTCATTTTTGCAACTCCATCAATTGCCGCGGCGCGGCCGCGGGAAACGTAGTGTGAGGGTTCAACGATAGAGCGGTGATGGAGTTCCCGTTTTCGCCGCAAAGATGTCATGAAGCTTCAGCGCAACGCGCAGGAGCGCCACGAGCCACTTGTCACCCCCACGCGCCCCGGTTATGAGGGTCGGCGACTTTGGCGCCATAGCCTGCAAAGTGACCCTGTATGGACACCGAGACCCCGAAACAGCCGCACGAAGGCGGCAACGTGTTGATCATCTTCATCATCTCGTTGAGCGCGGCCATCGTCGTGGCCGGCGGGTTCGGCATCGTGTTCGAGGCGGCCATTATCGCCGCCGCCAACCTGTTCGGCCTTGGCCGGACCTTCGTCTGGGTGGCGAGCGCATTGAATGCGGCCGGCACGTTATGGCTGGCGATGTGGACCTTCGCCCGCTCTTGGCATGTCGAGCGGCGGCTCAGATCGGGGCTTGAAGTGGACGAGCCGAAGCTGTCGATTTTGGCCAATTTCCGGGGCATTTGAGCCGGCAAGCGCCGCCCTGGGCGCGACCGATTCTCCGCATGCGGTCGGGTCGAAAAGTCCTTATGCTCTAGCCAAAGCAACGAACCCTGGGGGAACTCGCTGATGTCGATTTGGGGCAAGCTCGCAGGTGCGGCCGCAGGGCTCGCACTGGGGGGGCCGATCGGCGCCCTGGTCGGGGGCGTGGCGGGGCATTACGTCATCGACAAGGACAAGGAGGAAGACGGGCCGGCCGAGAACCAGGTCGCGTTCACCGTGGGCGTGATCGCGCTCGGCGCCAAGATGGCCAAAGCCGACGGCGTGGTCACGATGGACGAGGTCAACGCCTTCAAGGAAGTCTTCAAGGTGCCCGATGGCGAGATGAAGAACGTGGCCCGCGTGTTCAATCTCGCCAAGCAGGACGTGGCCGGCTACGAGGCCTATGCCGAGCAGCTTGCCACCATGTTCAAGGGCAACCGCAAGCTGCTCGAGGACGTGCTGGAGGGCCTGTTCCATATTGCCAAGGCCGACGACGAGTTGCATCCGCGCGAGGAGCAATTTCTCGCCGGCGTTGCCAAGCGCTTCGGCATGACCGACACCGAGTTCGCCTATGTCAAGGCGCGCCATGTGATCGCCGCCAAGCGCAACCCCTACGACGTGCTCGGCGTCACGCCTTCGGTCAGCAACGACGAGCTGAAGAGTCACTATCGCAAGCTGATCTCGGAGACTCATCCCGACAAGCTGATCGCGCGCGGCGTGCCGAAGGAGTTCGTGGTCATCGCCACCGAGAAGGTCGCCACCATCAACGAGGCCTACGACCAGATCGCCAAAGAGCGCGGGATGTAGCTCGCGCGACTGGCCCCGCTGGCCTCATGCTTCGAGACGCGGCCCACGGCCGCTCCTCAGCATGAGCTATGAGAGAGAATGACCGCAACGCCCGACAGTCCGCTCGCCACGTTGTGGTGCCCGTCGCCGAACCGCGAGGCGAGGGCCAGCAGCCGCGCGCCGGACATGCTGATCCTGCACTATACCGGCATGGAGTCGTCGGAAGCCGCGCTCGATTGGCTAACACGTGAGGACTCCGGCGTGTCCTGCCATTATTTCGTCGACGAGGAAGGCCGCATCGCCCAGCTCGTCGCCGAGTCGGAACGCGCCTGGCATGCCGGACAGAGCCGTTGGGCCGGCGAGATCGACACCAATTCCTGCTCGATCGGCATCGAGATCCACAATCCAGGCCACGATTTCGACTATCCGGAGTTCACCGACGCGCAGATGCGCGCGCTCGAGGTGCTGTGCCTCGATATTTGCAGCCGCCATGTCATCCCGCCGCATCGTGTACTCGCGCATTCCGACGTGGCGCCGGGCAGGAAGCGCGATCCCGGCGAGAAATTCGACTGGGCGCGGCTCGCGCGCGCCGGTATCGGCCTTTGGGTTCCCCCGGCGCCGCTTGAAGGCGACGCCGGACTTGGACCGGGCGACGAGGGCCCGGCAGTCGAATCGCTACAGCGCGAACTCTTGGAGTTCGGCTATGGCGTCGAGGTGACCACGACCTACGGCACCGGCCTGGAGAAGGTGGTCGAGGCCTTCCAGAGGCATTTTCGCACCGCGCGCATCGACGGACGCGCCGATGCCTCCACGCGCATGACCTTGGCGCGCCTGCTCGAAGCGTGCCACGGCACGAAAGTGGCTTGACCGCAAACTCGCAAAGCAAAAGGCCCGCTCGATGAGTGGGCCTTTCGACAAATGTCGAGTAGAATGGTTCCCCCTCCTTAGAGGGTCTTGTCGAAATCCATGCCTTCGAAGGTGTAACGCGGCTCCTGCGCCCAGACCCCGTCTTGCTCAACCGGGACCTTGTGGACCTTGATGTCCTCGACCTTGAGCTTGCCGGTGGATTCATCGACCCAGAAGTCGATGTCGTAATATTCGTTCTCGCTGCCCTTCTTGCGGAAGTCGGTGCAGACGAAGAACTTGCCGTCCTTCTTGAGGCGGCGAACCGGCTGGTGGATCTCGACGAATTCGAGCGGAAGCATTTCACCGGTCTTGTCGTCCTTGACTTCGAGCGTGCCGTCCTTGCGGTTCTCGGCGATGTAATTGTGGATCGCGCTCATCACTTCCCAGGCGCGGGTCGCTTCCGTCGTGCCCGGATGCTCGCTGACGGGCAGCCACCACCAGGCCACCGGCAGCCGGGTGACCATGAAATAGCTGTCGCCGTCGCGCTTCGGTCCCTTCTGCACCCTGATATCCATCAAGGTGAGCTTGTCGCCCTCGGGCTTGAACCAGAAATCGATCGCGTATTGCTTCTTCGGCTCGTCCTTGTCATGGAAGATGACGTTGGCGAACCAGCCATAGCCTTCCATGCCGCGCACGACCTTGATGTCTTCGAACACGAGGTTGAGGTCGTCGTTGAGCTTGGGATCGCGGAACACGAAAGCGCCGTCCTTCGACCGCTCTTCGATCACCTCGGTGACGCGGGCATTGACATCGTCCTCGCCGAAATCCTTGGCGCCCGCGGCCATCGCCGCGTGCTTAGAGGCGACGAAGTCGCGCGCCTTCTTCAGATTGCCGGCGGGATCCTTGAGGAAGGCCTCCTTGGACGACTCGGAGGAGAAGCAGTAAACGTGCCCATCCTCGTCGGTCCAGTTCACCGAGCAATCGGTCTTGACCGTTTGGCCGGAGGCAAGTCCCATAGTGCATTGATCGTCGAACTCGCCCTCCACCGCCATTGCAGGCAGGGCGCCGGCCAAGACAAGGACCGCGGCAAGACAAGCGGCGCGTGCCGTCAGCAACAGGGGCCGGTCCTGGAGAAAGTCTGTCATTGCATTGATTTCCTTGAACGTTTCCGGGTTTCTTGGGCTGCTTGTTATCTAGGCATGGGGCCTCGTCAGGTCTGTAACCCAAGTCACCGACCTGACCCAAATCAGGCTGTCGTTACCGCGCCTCCTCCCCGCCATAACCGGCGAGCGCCGAGCGGTTTCTCACCTCGATTGCACCGCGCGTGGCGTGCACCCAGCCCATGCGCTCCCATTCGGCGAGATAGCGGCTGATCACCTCTCGCACGCTGCCGAGATCGAGCGCGAGTTGCTGATGCGTCTTCGCCACCACACCCTGCTCGTCGGCCTCGGCGAGCAGCCGGCGAGCTAGCCGCAAGTCGAGGCTCGCGAACGCCACCTCGTCGACCAGCATGATCAGGCTCGAAAGCAAGTCGCCATAATTGTCGAGCACGAATTTGCGGAAGCGGGGCGAGGTACCCATCAACCGGTGGAAGGCGGTCGCGGGCAGCGCCGCATGCAGCGCGTCGGTCTCGGCCGTGCTTTCGGCCGGGAAGGGACTCCCCGCCATCAGGCACGACGTGGTCAGCACGCAGGTCTCGCCCGGCCCGACCTGGTAGAGCAGGATCTCGCGGCCCGACTCCGAGGTCTTGAACACGCGCGTCTGCCCTTCGAGACACATGACATAAGCGTGGCAATGCTGGCCCTGGCGGTAGGCGATGTCGCCGCCGCGTAGGCGGTTGAACAAGGTGCTGCGAAGCAGGTCGGCGCGGTGCTCCTCATCGAGCTCCTCGAGGTCCGGAAAGGCTGCAAGCAGCCGCGAGAGCAGATCCGAGCTAGTCATTGGCAGCACGTGTTTGGTCATCGCCATCGAGCGACCGGCAAAGGGCTGGAGGAGAGGCCCGGGCGGCCGTCATTTCTCCAGTTAGAATAAGGGAAGGGCACGCCCAGAGCTTATCAAAATGCCGTTACGAGCCAGGCAGATTTCCTGGAGAGAATTCTGGTAACGCTGTGGTCGTGGGCGGCTTGACGGCAACCGCCGCAACCCCCTTATTAGCCTTGTCAGCAGGCCGGATGGCCGCTCTGCCCTTCGTTTTGCGTATCGGGCGGGGAGGAAAGTCCGGGCTCCATGGAAGCACGGTGCCGGATAACCTCCGGCGGGGGTGACCCCAGGGACAGTGCCACAGAAAGCAAACCGCCTTTCGGACCGGAGACGGATCGCGAGGTAAGGGTGAAAGGGTGCGGTAAGAGCGCACCGCGTTCTTGGTAACAAGAACGGCACGGCAAACCCCACCGGGAGCAAAACCGAATAGGGGCGGCGCGGCAGCGGGAAACCGTTTCCAGTCGGCTTTCAGACCAGTCGCCCGGGTTGGTTGCACGAGATGCGCCGCAAGTCGCATCCAAGATGAATGGCCATCGCCCTTCGGGGCACAGAACCCGGCTTACAGGCCTGGTGGCACGTTACGGCCGGCGCGGAGGTGAAGCCCTCCCGCCGGCCTCCAATTATCCCAGCAGTCGCCAGTGAAACTTGTGCCGCGCCCGCGCGTTCTTGCACCAGAACCTCGCGCAAGCGAAAGGAGGTTGCCATGCTTGGTTGGGCCTTGACCTTTCTCGTCATCGCGCTGATCGCGGCCGCGCTTGGCTTTGGCGGCGTGGCCGGCGCAGCGACGAGCATCGCTCAGATCATATTCTATATCTTCCTGGTGCTTTTGCTCGTGTCCCTCGTCATGCATTTCGTGAGAGGAACAACCCCGTAGCGGAGATTGGTAGGCCGGCGCTCGCGCGAGCGCCGGCCTCTTTGCATTCCGGGTTGGAACGCTCGCTCAGCTGGGATCAGGTGAGATCGAAGCGATCGGCGTTCATGACCTTGGTCCAGGCTGCCACAAAGTCCGTCACGAACTTCTGCTGGGAGTCCGCGCACGCGTAAACCTCCGCGAGCGCGCGCAACTGCGAATGCGCGCCGAAGATCAGATCGACACGGGTGCCGGTCCACTTGGCGGCGTCGGTCTTGCGGTCGCGGCCCTCGTAGAGGTCGTCGCCCTTCGCCGACCACATCGTACTCATGTCGAGCAGGTTGACGAAGAAATCATTGGTCAGAATGCCCGGCCTCTTGGTGAAGACGCCGTGTTTCGAGCCGCTGGCGTTCGCGCCGAGCACGCGCAGGCCGCCGACGAGCACCGTCATCTCGGGCCCCGTCAGCCTTAGCAATTGCGCCCGATCCACTAACGCCTCCTCAGGCGCCATGAACTGAAGCTTCTTGCTGTTGGTATAATTGCGGAAGCCATCCATATGCGGCTCCAGCGGCGCGAATGACGAGGCGTCGGTCTGCTCTTGCGATGCATCCATGCGGCCAGGCGTGAATGGCACCGTCACGTCGATCCCGGCATCCTTTGCAGCCTTCTCGATCGCCGCGCAACCGCCGAGCACGATCAGGTCGGCAAGCGAGACCTTCTTGCCGTCCTTCTGCGTGCCGTTGAACCCTTGCTGAATCGCTTCGAGCTTTTGCAGCACGGTCCTAAGCTGGACCGGCTCGTTCACCTCCCAGTCCTTCTGCGGCTCAAGGCGAATGCGCGCGCCGTTGGCGCCCCCGCGCTTGTCGGAACCGCGAAACGTCGAGGCCGACGCCCAAGCCGTCGAGACGAGCTGCGGCACCGTGAGGCCGGAGGCGAGAATCTCCGCCTTCAGCGCCGCGATGTCCTGCTCGGTAATCAGCGCATGGTCGACCGGCGGGATTGGATCCTGCCAAATCAGCGTTTCTTTCGGCACCAGCGGGCCGAGATAGCGCGCGATCGGGCCCATATCGCGATGCGTGAGTTTGAACCAGGCGCGGGCGAAGGCGTCGGCAAACTCGTCCGGATGCTCGTAGAAGCGTCGCGAAATCTTTTCGTAAGCCGGATCGAATCTGAGCGACAGGTCGGTGGTCAGCATAGTCGGCACATGCGTCTTCGACTTGTCGAAGGCGTCCGGGACCGTGGCCTCGGCGCTTTTTGCGCGCCACTGAAAGGCGCCGGCCGGACTCTTCTCCAGCTCCCATTCGTATTTGAACAGATTGTCGAAGAAATGATTGCTCCACTTCGTCGGTGTTTGCGTCCAGGTGACTTCGGGCCCGCCGGTGATGGTGTCGGCGCCGCAGCCGGTGCCATGCGTGCTCTTCCAGCCCAGCCCTTGATCCTCGATGGGGGCCGCTTCCGGTTCCGCGCCGACGAATGACGGGTCGCCCGCGCCGTGGGTCTTGCCGAAAGTATGGCCGCCGGCGATGAGCGCCACGGTCTCTTCGTCGTTCATCGCCATGCGGAAGAACGTGTCGCGGATGTCCTTGGCCGCCGCGACCGGGTCCGGCTTGCCGTTCGGGCCTTCCGGATTGACGTAGATCAGGCCCATCTGCACCGCGCCGAGCGGCTCCGCGAGTTCGCGCTCGCCGCTATAGCGTTCGTCGCCCAGCCACGATACCTCGGGACCCCAGTAGAGCTCTTCTGGCTCCCAAACGTCGGCGCGGCCGCCGGCGAAGCCGAACGTCTTGAAGCCCATTGACTCGAGCGCGACGTTGCCCACGAGCACCATCAGGTCGGCCCAGGAAATTTTCCGGCCGTATTTCTGCTTGATCGGCCACAGCAGGCGCCGCGCCTTGTCGAGGTTCGCGTTATCCGGCCAGGAGTTGAGCGGTGCGAAGCGCTGTTGGCCCGCGCCGGCGCCGCCGCGGCCGTCGGTGATGCGATAGGTGCCCGCCGCGTGCCACGCCAAGCGAATGAACAATCCCCCATAGTGACCGAAGTCGGCCGGCCACCAAGGCTGCGAGTCGGTCATCAGCGCCTTCAAGTCTGCGATGACGGCGTTTAGATCGAGGCTCTTGAACGCCGCGGCGTAGTCGAAATCCTCGCCCATCGGATTGGACAGACTGGAATTGTGGTGGAGCACCTGGATGTCCAGCTGCTCGGGCCACCAGTCGCGGTTCCTGAATCCGTGGCCGGTGAACGGGCACTTGCCCGCGCTTTCGTCGGCTTTTGCGTCCATGTTTCACCCCAGTCTTTGATTTTTGATCGCGTTGGGCGTGAACCTTGCGTGCGGTGCACAATAAGGCAAATCGAATTTGCCTATGGGAGTGATAAGTAGAACTTATCTAGGAGCGGCGTTCGAGGTGAGCGATCCGCCGAGGAATTCTCTGAGCAGCTCCAAGGTCCGGTCCGGCTGCTCCTCCTGCGGCATGTGCCCGCAATCCTCCACCAGCCGCAGGCTCGAATTGGGCAGCGTGCGCCTGAGCTTGAGACCCACCTCCAGCGGCACGATGCGGTCGTGGTCGCACCACATGATCAGGGTCGGCAGCCCGATCGTCCGGTAGCGCTCCGACAAGGTCTCGATGTCCTCCGGCACGATCTGCCGCGCGCTATGGATGATGGCGTGCTTGCCGGCCGCGGTCTTGAGCGGCGCGGCATAGGCTTCGATCTCCTCGGCGGTGATCTTGCTGTCGTCGAAATAAGCGATCTTGAGCGCGAGCCGCGTCTGCACCGCAGGCGGCACCATGCGGATGCCGAATTGCGACACGACCGGCACGTCGAGCATGCGGAAGAACACCGGGATGTTCTGCGGATAGGCGATCGAGTCGAGCAGCACGAGTCGCGAGATGCGCCCCCGAAGCCGCCCGTCGGCCTCGAGCGCCAGCAGAAGGGCGATGCCGCCGCCGAAGGAATGCCCGACCAAGGTCAGGTCGTGCAGATCCTTTTCCTCGATCAGCTGGGCCAACAGCTCCGCCTGGTCGTAGACCGAGTAGCGCTCATCGAACGGCTTGTCGGATTGGCCGAAGCCCTTGAGATCGACGGCGATCACGCGGTGGTCGCGAGCGAGATCGGGCGCGATGTGCCGCCAGGTGAAGGTGCTCGCGCCGAAGCCATGAATGAGCAGCAGCGGCCGTCCGCTGCCTTGCTCCTCGTAGAACAGCTGGACCGGCGCTTCCGGCGGTCCGAGCCGGGCATAGGGCCCCTCGGACAGATCGTTGGCATTGAGACCGCAAGCACCGAGCGCGAGCGCAAGAGCCGCAAGGCCGAGCGTCGCCCTCAAGCATCCTCTAGCCATGTATCCCAAGACCCGCGGGTCCCCTCGTCCTGACGCAAACGGACGGCTTCCCCCACCCGTCGGCATCGCATCGCGCGCCCGCGAATCAGCTGCGGCAACGCATTACCCTCATGCTTCGGCCCTTTTACCGTGCTTCGCAACCAACCGGCAATCGGCCCCGTTAACCGAGAGTAAAGATAAACACGCGGAATTTGCGGCGTTTTCCACGGTCAAGGCACGCAAGACCGTCGCTCTCCATTGACGCCCATAAAATCCCATGTTATCCCATCATGCCCGTTCGGTGAGTAAGTGGGAGAGGCTGGCCGCGCTCCTTAGAGGCCACGGGGGGATCTGCGCCGCCTCTCCCATTTTTTTTGGGCAATCGGCCCGCACCAAAGCTCTTGAATTCGTTCCGCGGCGGCTCGGGTGCGTGAGGGGGAGATGGACCAGTTTGTCTCGACTTTCACCAATAAGATCGACACTAAAGGCCGCGTTTCGGTCCCGGTTTCTTTTCGCACTGTCCTCGCCAAAGACGGCCTCGACGGCATCTACTGCTATCCTTCGCTTGACGCGCCCGCGCTCGACGCCGGCGGCCAGCGACTGGTCGACAAGATCCACGGCCTGGTCGAGGACCTCGCACCTTATTCCGACGAGAAGGATCAACTCGCCACGGCACTGTTTGGCTCGAGCGAAATCCTCTCGATCGACCAGGACGGACGCACGATCCTTCCTGAGCGCTTACGCGAGCATGCCGGCATCACCACACACATCACCTTCGTCGGTCTTGGCGAAAAATTTCAGATGTGGGAGCCGAAGCGCTTCGAAGCCCATCTCGCGGGGGCGCGCCAGAAAGTGCGCGACCTTCGCAAACTACTCGGCGCGGGGCGCCGCGATCGCGGCGGGCCAGAGGGAGCACGGGAATGATGGCGGGTCGCGGCAGCTCGGCTGCCGCCGGCGGACCGGCCCGCCACATTCCCGTGATGCTCTCCGAGGTTATTACCGCGCTTGAGCCGAAAGACGGCGCGATCGTCATCGACGGGACGTTCGGCGCCGGCGGCTACAGCGAAGCCATCCTCCAAGCTGCCGGCTGCAAAGTCATCGCCATCGACCGCGATCCCGAAGCCTTTCGCCTGAGCGCGGCGTTGGCCGAGAAATATCCCGGACGTTTGATGGCGGTACTCGGCCGCTACAGCGAGATGGTTGAGATCGCCGCCAGCGAAGGCTTCGACGCCGTCGACGGCGTCACCTTGGATCTCGGCGTCTCCTCGATGCAGCTCGACGAAGCCGCCCGCGGCTTCTCCTTCATGCAAGAAGGTCCGCTCGACATGCGCATGGGCGAGGGGGGCGCCGCCGCCAGCGACCTCGTCAACGTTCTGCCGGAGCTCGAGCTCGCCGAGCTCATATACACGTTCGGCGAAGAGCGGCGCGCCCGCCTCATAGCCAGGGCCATCGTCACGCGCCGCGCCGAACAGCCGATCACCACGACGACCGAGCTTGCCGACATCGTCGCACGTGTGCTCGGCCGCAAGCACGACGAGACCAAGCATCCGGCGACCCGCACCTTCCAGGCGCTGCGCCTCTATCTGAACGAAGAGCTGGAGGAGCTGGCGCGGGGACTTTCCGCCGCCGAGCGACTGCTGCGGGCGGGAGGACGCCTCGCCGTGGTCACCTTCCATTCGCTCGAGGACCGTATCGCCAAGCGTTTCCTTGCGCGCCGCAGCGTGCCGCCGCCGCGGGCCTCCCGCCATCAGCCGGAGCGGACCGGCGGCAATCTTGCGCCAAGCTTCCGTCTTCTTAACCGGCGTCCGTTAGAACCAAGTAGGGCCGAGATTGCGCGGAATCCGCGGGCCCGCTCGGCACGTTTGAGGGCCGCCGAGCGCACCGCAGCACCCGCGCACCCGCTCGACCTGGCGGCACTGGGGGTGCCGCGGCTCCGTTTGAGCATTTGAGGGTCAGGTCTAGTTCGCGAGTATCGAAATGCTGCGCTTCGTCAATATCTGCCTCGTTCTCGGCCTGGTCGCGCTCGCCTATGTCATCTATCAGGTGAAATACGAGACCCGCGGCCTCGACGCCGAAATCGCCTCGCTCAACAAGAACATCGACCAAGAGCGGGACGCCATCGCGGTGCTTCGCGCCGAATGGAGCCTGCTCAATCGCCCCGAGCGCATCGAGCGGCTCGCCAAGAAATATCTCGGGCTCAAGCCGGCCAAGCCCGCCCAACTCCTGACCGTGGATACGGTCTCGGGCCGGAATTTCGATCGCGACTGGCTCGAACAAGCCATCTCCCGGCCTGAGCCCGCGGCGAAACCGGCCAAATCGAAGGCCAAGGCCGCCTTGGCCGCAAGCGCGTCGCAGAAGGACACGCCGCTCGCCGCTGCGGATGGCTGGTCGGCGACGACGGTGACGGCGCCTGCGGAAGTGCGATAGGTCAGAGGCAACCCTGTGCGCGACACCGCAAAATCAGACGCCGCAACGGCTCGCGCCGAACGCGCCTATCTTGCGCGCAGCCGCTACCGCTTTCGTCTCGCCGTGCTCGGCTTCGCGCTGGCTTTTCTGCTGATCGGCGCGCGTCTGGTCGCACTCGGTTTCGAGGGCGTTAATCAAGGCGGCGGTGGCCTCCTCGACATCTCCACGACGATCCATCGCCCCGACATCGTCGATCGCAGCGGCAGGCTGCTCGCCACCGACATCAAGGGCGCCACGCTCTATGCCGATCCGGCCAAGGTCATCGACATCGACGAGCTTGCCGAACAGGTCACGAGCGTCCTTCCTGACGTCAATGCCAAGGAGCTTCGCTCCAGGCTGAAGGCGGGAGGACGATTTGTCCGCATCGAGCGTGAGCTGACGCCGAAACAGCAGGCCGAGATTCACGAGCTCGGGCTCCCCGGCCTCGGTTTCATCGAGGAATACCGCCGCGTCTATCCGATGGGGCCCACCGCGAGTCACGTGGTCGGCCTGGTCGATGTCGACAACAGGGGCCTCGCCGGCATCGAGAAATTCATCGACGACAATCCGCAGCTGGCCATGGCGAGCGACGCAGCCGTGACCATCTCGCTCGATCTCGGCGTCCAGCACGTGCTGCGCGAAGAGCTCGGCCGCGCCGTCGCCACCTATCACGCCAAGGCAGCCTCGGGCATCGTCGTCGACGTGCATTCCGGCGAGGTGGTGGCGCTCGTCTCGCTGCCCGACTACGACCCGAACCGCCGCGAGCAGGCGCTCGACAAGGATCGGCTGAACCGCATCAATTTCGGCGTCTATGAGATGGGCTCGGTGTTCAAGGTATTCACCGTGGCCGGCGTGCTCGACCTCGGCCTCGCCTCGCTGCGCTCGAGCTACGACGCTTCGAGCCCAATCCATTACGCCTCCTTCACGATCAGCGATTTCCACGGCAAAAACCGTCGCTTGAGCGTGCCCGAAGTGTTTATCTATTCGTCGAATGTCGGCGCGGCGAAGATGGCGTTGCATATGGGCGTGGAGCGCCACAAAGCATTCCTCAAGAAGCTCGGCCTGATGAGCCCCGTGCCGACCGAGCTCGGCGAGAGCGCGATCCCCATCGTGCCCGCGCATTGGCAGAAGCTGAACACAATGACCATCGCTTTCGGTCACGGCCTATCGGTGACGCCGCTGCAAGTTGCCGCCGCGTCGCTCCCGTTGGTCAATGGAGGTATCGCCGTTACGCCGACTTTCCTGCCGCGTTCGCGCGAGGAGGGTGTGAGGGGTGGGCAAAGAGTGCTCAAGAGCCAGACCAGCGCGGCGATGCTCAAGATGATGCGCCTCAACGTGCTGAAGGGGACCGGCAAACGCGCGGAAGCCGAAGGCTACCGCGTCGGCGGTAAGACCGGCACGGCCGAGAAAGTGGTGGGCGGCCGCTATTCGACCTCGGCGCTGCTCACGAGCTTCCTCGCCGCTTTTCCCACCGACGCGCCGGAATATTTCGTGCTGGTGATGCTGGATGAGCCGCAACGGGTCGCCGCCTCCAACAACCACGCGACCGCCGGCGTCAACGCCGCGCCAACCACGGCAAGGATCGTCGAGCGCATCGCGCCGATTTTGGGCGTCGCCCCGAGGCTCGAGCAGGATCAGCGCAAATTTGACGCCAAGGTGCTCGCCTCCTATTAAAAGATGCCGGCCCGTCAAAGGGTTGGCCAAATCCTTGAGATTCTCGAGGAAACGCCGTTTTCGGGGCGCAATCGGACGATGACTCTGGGTGAGCTGTTTGGCCTTGAGGCAAAGCTGCCTGACGGCCTGTCGCGCCTGCCGATTCGCGGCCTTGCGTCCGACAGCCGCGAGGTGCAGCCCGGCTATCTGTTCGCGGCCCTGCCGGGCGTCAAAACCGATGGGGCGCGCTTCATCGCCGAAGCCTTGCAGCGAGGCGCCGCGGCGATCCTCGTGCCGGAAGGCGCCAGACCCGTCGCGGATTCGGTGGCGATCGTCGAGGACAGCGACCCGCGCCGCCGCCTGGCGCTGATCGCCGCGCGCTTCTATGGGCTCCAACCCAAGATCATGGTTGCCGTGACCGGCACCAACGGCAAAACCTCGGTTGCCTCTTTCCTGCGACAGCTCTGGGCGGGGCAGGGATTCACGGCAGCAAGCCTCGGTACGGTCGGCGTGGTCACACCGCGCGGCACGCAAACTCTCAAACACACCACGCCGGACCCGATCGAGCTTCACGCCCTTCTCGCCGCGCTGGCCAAGGATGGCGTGACGCATCTTGCGCTCGAAGCGTCGAGCCACGGATTGCAACAGCGCCGCCTTGACGGCGTCGATCTCGTCGCAGGCGCCTTCACCAATATCTCGCGCGACCATTTGGATTATCACGCGAGTTTCGACGATTATTTCGCGCAGAAGCTCCGCCTCTTCACTGAACTGCTGCCGCCGGGCACCGCTTCTGTCGTCGACATCGACAGCGAAGCGGGAATGCGCGTCGCCGCCACGTGCGAGGCGAGCGGACTTAACGTCATCTCGGTCGGGCGCAACGGCGGCACCTTGCGTCTTGTCTCCGCCGAGATTGACGGCTTCGGCCAAGTGCTCGTGATCGAGCATGGCGGCAAGTCGTATAATGTCCGCCTGCCGCTGGTCGGCGCCTTCCAGGCCTCGAATGCCTTGGTTGCGGCTGGCCTCGCCATCGCGACCGGGGCGAGCGCCGCAACCGTGCTGCCGATGCTGGAGTCGCTGCAAGGCGCGCGCGGCCGGCTCGACCTGGCCGGCACGGCGCCGGACGGCGCGCCGATCTTTATCGACTATGCGCATACGCCCGACGCGCTCGCCAAGGCGCTCGACGCGCTCAGGCCATACGTCAAGCACCGGCTGGTGGTCGTGTTCGGCTGCGGCGGCGACCGCGACAAGGGCAAGCGGCCGGAGATGGGCAAGGTCGCCGTCGGCAAAGCGGATCTTGCCATCGTCACCGACGATAATCCGCGCAGCGAAAGTCCCGCCGCGATCCGTAGCGAAATCCTGGCGGCGGCGCCCGGCGCGGTCGAGATCGGCGACCGCGCGCAGGCCATTGCCGAGGCTATTGCCGGACTGGAGCGCGGCGACGTGCTGCTGGTGGCCGGCAAGGGGCACGAGACCGGGCAGACCGTCGGCACGACGGTGATACCCTTCTCCGACCATGACGCGGTCGAGGCCGCGCTGAAGCAAGAGGCACGCTGTGGCTGAGTCGCTTTGCACGATCGGCGAGATTGTCGCCACCACGCGCGGCGCCTGCCTCGGCGCGGCCGGAACGGCGGTGACCGGATTCTCGATCGACAGCCGCACGCTTGCGCCGGGCGAGGGCTTCGTCGCCATTCGCGGGCCGAATCGCGACGGCCATGCCTTTGTCGCCGCGGCGCTCGATCGGGGCGCCGCTTGCGCCATCGTCGACCGAAGCTTCCCGCCGGGCGACGAGGAGAAACTGATCCGCGTCGGCGATACGCTGGAAGCGCTGAACGATCTCGGGCGCGCCGCGCGCGCACGCGCCAAGGACACCGTGGTCATCGGCGTGACCGGCAGCGCCGGCAAGACCGGCACCAAGGAAGCGTTGCGGCTTGCGCTTGCGCCGAGCGGACCGGTGCACGCCTCGGCCAAGTCGTTCAACAATCATTGGGGTGTGCCGCTCTCGCTCGCCAACATGCCGGAGCGCACGCGCTTCGGCGTGTTCGAGATCGGCATGAACCATCCCGGCGAGATCGCGGCGCTGGTGCCGATGGTCAAGCCGCAGATCGCCATCGTCACCACGGTCGCGCCGGTCCATCTCGGCTTCTTCCGCTCGGTCGAGGAGATCGCCGATGCCAAGGCGGAAATCTTCGGCGGGCTGGTGCCGGGCGGCGCCGCCATCATCAATCGCGACAATGCCTATTTCGAGCGGTTGCAGACGCGCGCGCTCGAGCAGGGCGCTCGGATCGTGGGCTTCGGCGAGTCTGAACATGCCGAGGCGCGGCTTGTACATGTCGAGTTGCTGGCCGACGGCTCGAACGTCACCGCCGAACTGTTCGGTGAGCCAATTACATATAGACTCGGCGCGCCCGGGCGCCACCTTGTGCAGAATTCGCTGGCGGTGCTGGCCGCGGCCAAGCTTGCCGGCGCCGATCTCGGCCTCGCCGCCAAAGCCTTGGAAATGCTGCAGGCCGGGGCCGGCCGCGGCGCCCGCATCCTAGTCGATGGCGGCCGCGTGGCGATCATCGACGAGTCCTATAATGCCAATCCCGCCTCGATGCGCGCCGCCCTCGCCACCCTCGGCCTAATCCCGCGAAATCAGTACAAACGGCGCGTCGCCGTGCTCGGCGATATGCTCGAGCTCGGGCCTGAAGGGCCACGGCTCCACGCCGAGCTTGCCGAGGTCGTTGACGGGGCCGGGGTAGATGTAGTTTTTGCCTGCGGCGAGCTGATGAAGTCGCTTTATGAAGCTTTGCCGGCCGGCCGCCGCGGCGCCTATGCCAAGACGTCCGAGGAGCTTGCGTCCAAGCTAATGGAGGCCGTGGGCTCCGGGGACGCCATCATGGTCAAGGGCTCGCTTGGGAGTCGCATGGCGCCCTTGGTCGAGTCGCTGAAGCGCCGCTTTGGAGCGGCAGTCGCGTCGGCCTAAGCGGGCGCGTGGGAGGGGGAAGACATCGATGCTCTATTGGCTGGCCGAGGTCGCCTCGCAGTTCCCTTTCCTCAATGTCTTCCGCTACATCACCTTTCGCACGGGCGGCGCGTTGCTGACCGCGCTCCTCTTCGTCTTCCTGTTCGG
>DATICH010000189.1:0-18207 GCA_035456885.1 Methyloceanibacter sp. | reverse complement strand
CGGGAATTGAGCTGGCGGAAATTCTTCAGCTCCTCCAGGGTCATGTCCGGATAGCCGGTGAGATAGAGCAAGGAATAGAGCAGCATCGAGCCGTGCCCGGCCGAGAGCACGAATCGGTCGCGGTCGGGCCAGTCGGGGTGGGCCGGGTCGAATTTCAGGAAGCGGGTGAAGAGCACAGTGGCGACATCGGCCATGCCCATGGGCATGCCGGGATGGCCGGAATCGGCCTTTTGCACGGCGTCCATGGCCAGCGCACGGATGGCGTTGGCCATGTCGTTATGCGTTGCCTCAGGTAACGCCTGATCCTGCATCAGGGCTTCGGCCATCAGCTCTCCCCCCAAATGAAAGAGGTCTTTTAATACGCGCGGACGCCCATTGCAGCCTTAACCGCGTGATACCCAACAAGAAGTTGGGTCAGCGCCAGGGGGTGGCTCTTGGCGCCGTTGGCGAGGTCGATGCGACCGACCTGGTCGCGCAGATGCCCCGCCTCGGGGATGAGGTTCCACAACAGATCTTCGATCCGCTCGGCCCTCTTGTCGGAGATATTGCCGTTAATCTCAAGCACGTCGACAGGCTTGCCGTCCCGGTCGCGGGCAAGCTCGAGATGCAACCCCGCGTTGCTCGACCCGTCGAACAAGGGCGTGAAATCGGGATGGGGCAAGGTCGGGCGCAAAATGTGCCTGACGTCGAGCCTAGTATCCGAGCCGTTTGAATCGGCCGGCCGCTGGAAGCGGATGACGATGTCGGCGAAGGTGCGCTGCGGGTGGATGAAATTCGGGCTGTCGATCTCGCGCCGCCCGAGCTGGGCCATCACCTCCGCCATCGAATAGCCGCGGGTCGTGGTGTCGCGGTGAATCTTCCACTTCACCCTGAGTTCCTCTTCGGGGTCGAGATAGATCTTCACGTCGTAACAATCGCGCATGCCGCGCGTGGTGTAGCCGAGCAGGCCCTCGGCGATGACGAATTCCTTGGGCCGGACATATTGCGGCGGCTGGAGCGTGCCGTGGCGATGGTCGTAGACCGGCTTCAGGATCGGCTCGCCGCTGCGCAACAGGCGCAAATGCTGCTCAACGATGTCGATATGATTGGCGCGCGGGTCGAGCGCCGACAGCCCAGCGGCGGCGCGTTCCGCCCGGCTATAGCGGTGATAGTCATCGGTGCAGATCACCGTGCAGTGTTCTTCGCCCAGAATCTGGGCTACGCCCACCGACAGTGTCGACTTGCCCGACGCAGAATCACCGACGATCCCGATGATGATCGGGTGGTCGACTCGCTTCGACATCTAGCACTCCAGGCACTCCTCCCAAATTCGGGATTCAAGCGACGTCGCGCGCGGCAATGCTCGCCATCCGCTCGCTCGGCATGTATGTGGTGAGTATCTGCCGTTCGCCGTTTGCTCCCGTTATCATCATGGTCTGCACCTTGTAGTGGGTTTTGCTCCGCTCGACGCCTTCGAGCATGAGGCCGGTGGTGATCCCGGTGGCGCAGAAAAACACGTTGTCCGAGGTGATGATCTCATCACGATCGTACCATCTCGACGTATCGATCCCGGCTTCCTTGACCGCCTTGGCCTCGGTCTGAAGCTGCGGGTCGAGGCGGCCCAGAAACTCGCCGCCGATCGCCCGAATCGCGCATGCCGACATAACGCCTTCAGGCGTGCCTCCTGTTCCCATCAGGGCGTCGATGCCCGAGCCGGGGATCGCAGCCATCAACGCGCCCGCCACGTCGCCCGCCGGATAGAGCGCGACTCGCGCGCCGGACGCGAGAATCTTGTCGACCAGCTCGCGGTGGCGCGGCTTTTCCAGCACGAAGACAGTGAGGTCCTCGACATCCTTGCCGATCGCCTCGGCAAGCGCCGTCAGCTTCTTCTCGGTGGGCCAGCGCGGATCGATCTTGCCGCGCGCCGGGGCGCTCGCGACGAATTTCTCCATGTAGAAGACCGGACCTGGATTCATCATCGCGCCGCGCGGGGCGACGGCCAGGACGGCAAGGGCATTCGTTTGCCCGCGCACGAGATAGCTCGTGCCTTCGACGGGATCGACGGCGATATCGGCCTTGAAGGCCGAGCCTGGGCGGCCAAGCCGCTCGCCGCGCTGCGGCTGCGGCGCTTCGCCCGGCGTGGCCTCGCCGATCGCCACTACCGCATCGATATCGACTTCGGCCAGCGCGGCGCGCATGGCGTCGAGCGCGGCGACGCCCGCATCCTGACTGTCGCCCCGGCCAATCCAGCTGAACGCGGCAGTGGCGGCGCTTTCCGTAACGCGGCGGAGAGAAAAGATCAGACCCGGATTGATCTGTCCTGAAGTCATGATGGCTCCCTTAAGCACGATAGGCGCGAACGCGCCCCGGAGATTGAAGCACTATAACCCATGGCTTGGCGAGCACCTAGGTTTCAACAACTTAGCCCCGGCGAATGTCCTTTTTGATTCAGCGGCCGCTTCGCCGCGGGTCGAGCAGGTCGCGCAAGGCATCCCCAAGCACATTGACTGAGATCAGGACTGCGATCAGCACCAATCCCGGAAGCACCGTGACCCACCAGGTACCGGCGAACATCAGGTCGTAGCCCGAGCGGATCAAGGTACCGAGCGAGGGCTTGGTTACCGGCATGCCGAGGCCGAGGAAGGAGAGCGCCGCTTCCGCCATGATGGCGCCGGCTACTTGGGTCGTCGCCAGCACGATCAGTGGCGAAAGGATATTGGGCAGGATGTGGCGGGAGACGATGCCGGGCCCGGTCGCGCCGAGGGCCCGCGCGGCCCGGACATAGTCCTTGACGGCCTCGACCTGGGTCGCCGCCCGCGCGGTGCGGGCGAAATACGGCCACTCGGCAAGGCCGATGACCACGACCAGCAGCAGCACTGCATGGTGGCTTAGGCTTTCGCCGCCGAAGCCGGCGCGGAACAGCGCCAGCGCGATGATGGCCGTCATCAGAGTGGAGAGCGAGAGCTGGATATCGGCGGCGCGAGTCACCAAGGTGTCCACCGTCCCGCCGCGATAGGCCGCCAGGAGACCAAGCGGGATGCCGATCGCAGCTTGGATGGCGACGGCAAGCACGCCGACGATCAGCGAGATGCGCGTGCCGTAGAGGATGGCGCTGAGTAGATCGCGGCCTTGCGCATCGGTGCCGAGCAGGAAGCGCGTATCGCTGCCCTCGATCCAGGCGGGCGGCAGGGCGGCATCGAGCAAATCAAAGCTCGTCAGGTCGAACGGATCTTGCGGCGCGATCAGGGGAGCGAGCAGTGCGGCGACCGCAATGGTGCCGAGCACGGCGGCGGCAAATGCGGCGCTAGGTCGCTCGGCGGCGAAGCCGAGCAGAACGTCGGGACCTCGTCGTAGGGCTGTGGCGCTCATCGCGCGCCTTCCAGGCTGATGCGGGGATCGAGCGCAAGGCTGACAATGTCGACCAAGGTGTTGGTGACAACGAATATGAGCCCGACAAAGACGAGATAGGTAGTGATGAGCGGGATGTCGGCGCGCGTGACGGCTTCGAGAAACAGGAAGCCCATGCCCGGCCATTGGAACACCGTCTCGGTCAGCAGCGTGTAGGCGATCAAGGTGCCGATTTGAAGGGCGCCCACAGCGACGAGCGGCAGCAGCGCATTACGCAACGCATGCGCGATCCATACGCGCAGATGCGAGGCGCCCTTGGCGCGCGCGGTGCGCACATAGTCGTGGCCAAGCTCGTCGAGCATGGCGCCGCGCATCAGCCGTATGAAGAGCGGTAGCATGATCGAGGAGAGCGTCACTGCGGGCAGGATCAGATGTTCGAGGCCATCGGCGGTGAGCAGGCCCGTCTCCCAGAAGCCGATCCTAACGGTGTCGCCTCTTCCGAACGCAGGTAGCCAGCCAAGCCATACCGAGAAGACCGTGATGAGAAAGATACCGGTCAGAAATACCGGGATCGAAATACCGAGTGCGCTCAGGCTCAAGATGAGCCGCGCCCCCCTCGCCTGCGCCCGCACTGCGCAATAGATGCCGGCAGGAAGCGAGAAGAGAAGCACGATCAGGCTCGCGCCTAGCACGAGCTCGAAGCTTGCCGGAAATTTGGCGAGGATGACCTCAAGTGTCGGCCGCTTATAGATAAGCGAGGTGCCGAGATCGCCGTCGACCGCGCCGCCGAGATAGCGCGCGAGCTGCACCGGCCAGGGCGCGTCGAGGCCAAGCTCGTGCATCAGCTGCTCGCGCTCGGCTTCCGGCACTGCTTCACCAACGATCTCGCGCAGCGGATCGCCGAGCGCGTTCTTCACGGCGAAGGCGATGATCAGGATAACCAGCATGACGAACGCCGCCTGCACGAGGCGGCGCCCGAGAAAGCCGAGTCCGGCAGCGATCGCACGCATGGAGTATCCGGTTCAGCCCCTAATGCTTAACCCCGGTAAGACCGAAGGCGATCGCCGCCGCGACCGCCGCCTGCCAGGGTGCGAACAGGAGCACCACCGCGTCAAGCTTGGCGGCTGGATAAAGCAGAAGACCAAACAGCGCGCCGATGATGACGATCGGGACCCATGCCTCGGGGCGTCTGATCGCCCGGGCCGAGACGCCGGCGGCAAAGGCAGTGAGACCCGCGCCGATTGCGCCGCCGATCAGCCCCGCCGAAACCCAGCCGACAGCCTCGCGCCTCGCCTTGGCGCCCTCGACCGTGCCGAATAACTCGGAACTAACCACCGCCGACATCACATCATTGGCAGTGTTCACAGCCGCCAGCCAGCCGACCAAGATAAGCACTGCCGTCAGCAGGCATTTCCCTAAGTCGCGTCTGGCCCAACGCCACAACACAATCGCCATGCCGGCACCGAAGGCGATGCCGGCATGGAGCGGGATGCCTTCGGCATTGATCAGGACCTCCGGATCTTCGAGCCGGAGATCCGGCAAGGGCGAGGGAAGGCCTGAGATCAGGCCAGTGAGAGCGCCGACGGCGGCCATGATGGGGACGGCCCGCGCCCGCGCTGGTGGTGTGGGAAGCGTAGCTGCGCCAGCGATTAATGAGCTCATCCATGCCCCCGCACGCTCTGGGCGAACGGACAAGTCCCGACATAGTAGCAGTATGCTAGTCTCGGCGCCACGCCTCAGCCCCAGCGAGGGTGCCATGCGCGCTGCTAAGATATTGAAATTATTTGTTTATTGTCCTGGCCGGCTTCGAGCCTGCGCCTGCGACGGCGAGACCTACGGCAATCAATGCGCGGCCAGCGCGTCGAAGGTTCTGATCGACTATATCGGGGAGTGCACCAACTGAGGCTAGTTGCTGCTGACGGACGGCCCCGCCTCAGCCACCGACTTCAACTGCGCCAGCCCCTTTTCCATCAGCCCGCCCATCATCCGCTCGCCGCCGAAAATCAAACAGAGCGCCTTCTGCATGAAGTTGTGATGTGCGGCCACGCTCCAGGTCACGGCGGTCTGGTCGCCTTCCGGCTTGAAGCTGAATTCGGCGGTGCTTGAGCCCTCGAACGGCTTCACCATCTCGACTTTGGTCTTAATCAGCTCGTAAGGGCGGCTCTCGGTCAGCGTCATTTTTCCCTCGCCAACCTCGCTATTGCCGGACCAGGTCATGACGGTGCCTTCGCCTTCAGGAGGGCCCTCAAAGGCGACTTTGGCCTTCGGATCGAGCTTGGCCCAGGGCGACCACGCCTCCCATTTGTGGAAATCGTTCACTTGGGCGAAGACGTTGGCCGGGGGCGCCGCGATAGTGGTGCTCCGCGCCATCTGGAAGTCCGATGGTTGCATGGCGACGACGACGAGGAATATGGCGACCAGCGCTGCAAGGCCGATCAGAATTTTCTTGAGCATAAGCGTTTCCTCCCTAGACCCGGGCCGGCGCCGCTCGGCGTCGCGCTCATTCGATGACCAGATCACCGAGATACGGCATATCGATGACATTGACCACAGGGCCGATCTTGACGTCGTTGCGCGCGGCCCAGGACAGATGCTGCCAATGCAGCGGGATCAACGCCGCGTCGTCATGGAGGATGCGCTCGATTTTCCGCAGCACTTTGCCCCGCGCTTCGGAGTCGGTCATGCTCTGTGTTTCGAGCGTCAGTCGATCCACTTCAAGATTTGAGTAGTTGCCGGCATTATACTGACCATAACCCTTGTCCTTGTCCGGCGTCATCACCAGGAATTCGTAGAAATTCGCCGAGTCCTGCGTGTCTGACTGCCAGCCGATCATCATAATGTCGCCGGCTCGCTCGTCGAAGCGCTGCCAATATTGGGCCTTGGGCATGGTCTGGAGCTCGACCTTGATGTTGATCTTGGCAAGCATGGCGGCGACCGCCTCGGCGACGCGGGCGTCCTCGATATAGCGGTTGTTGGGTGCCATCATGGTCACCGAGAATCCATCTTCGTAGCCCGCTTCCTTCATCAAGGCCTTGGCCTTGGCGAGATCGAAACGCGGCGCCAGAGCCGGATCGTGGCCGGCATAGTCCGGCGGGCTGAGTTGGCCCGCGGCGGTGGCGAGGCCGCGCATGATCTTCTCGGCGATGCCCTCACCGTTCACCGCATACGCCATGGCCAGCCTCACGCGCGGGTCCTTGAAGGCCGGCACGCGCTCCTGGTTCAGCTGGAAGGTCAAGACCCGGGTGCTCGGCATGGTGATCAACGTGCAGCAGGATGCGTTCTTGATGCGCGTCAGATCCGTCGGTGGCACCGGTGCGATGAAATCCACATCGCCCGCGAGCAGCGCGGAGACCCGCGTCGCGGGTTCCTTGATCGGCGTGAAAACAATCTCATCGACATTGCCCGGCGAGTCCTTGTCCCAATAGTCGGCGAAACGCTTGAGCTCGAGCCGAACGCCCTGTTCGCGCTCGGTGACGACGAACGGCCCGGTGCCGCTCACCTGCGTCGACGCGAAGGACGCGCCATGCTTGACGATGATGTCCTTAGGCCGGCCGCGGTCGTCGGTTCCGGAGTAAAACGCGCGGTCCATCGGGAAGATATAGGTGGCGAGGTTCAGTACCAGCGGATAGGGAGCCTTGGTGATGAGATCGACGGTGAGGTCGTCGACGGCGCGCGCCTCGGCAAAGGGCTCGAACAACGCCTTGAAATCCGGGCTCTGCTTCAGCCGGTTGAAGGTCCACACCACGTCCTCCGCGGAGAGGGTGCGTCCCGACTGGAATTTCACCCCTTCGCGCAAATGAAAGCGCGTGGTCCGCTCGTCAATCTGCTCGTAGCTCTTGGCGAGGCGCGGCTCGATCGACATGTCCTGCCGAAACCGGATCAAGGGATCGAACAGGAGGTGCGACATTTGCAGGGTCGCACCGGAAAGTTGCTCATGCGGGTCGAACGAGGTCGGGTCCGAGTCATAGGCCATGCGCAAAGTCTTCGCCTCTGTCGCATAGGACGCTCCCAACACAAGCAGGACGATGAATGCAGCGGTGGAGAAGATACGCATGGCGGGGCTATGTCGCCCGAAACGCCGCGCGCCGTCCACTCCCCTTTGCTTCGGGCACGCCGCCTCTATACAGTCGCGCCGCGGCTCAAGGTCTAAAGGAGCGCCATTCACCGTGCAGGGCTTTTTCGTCACTGGGACTGACACCGATGTCGGTAAGACGGTCGTTTCGGCTTGGCTCGTGGGGAAGCTCGGCGCTTGCTATTGGAAGCCGGTCCAGGCCGGGAACCATCCTGAAACCGACTCCGACATCGTGCGCCGCCTGAGCGGCATGCCCGAGGAGCGCATCCTGCCCGAAGCTTATGTACTGCCCGAGCCCATCGCCCCGCACGAGGCGGCGCGGCGGGCAGGAACGTCGATCGACATGGCCAAGCTCGTGCCGCCCGCTTGCGACCGGCCGCTGGTGGTGGAGGGTGCCGGCGGATTCTTGGTGCCGCTCAACGACCGGGCCTCTATCGCCGATCTCGCCAGCGAGCTGCACCTGCCGGTCATCCTCGTCGCCCGCTCGACGCTCGGCACCATCAACCACACTTTGCTCTCGCTCGAAGCCATCCGGCGGCGCGGGCTGCCGTTAGCCGGCGTGGTGGTGAACGGGCCGGAAACGCCGCATAATCGTGCGGCGATCGAGCGTTACGGCAAGATCGAGATTATCGCCGAAATTCCCTGGCTCGATCAGCTCACGCCGGGCAGGCTCATGGCGGTCGAGCCGGAGCTTGACCTCGCCAAGCTTGCGCGGGCTGCTTCATGAACGATGATCCGAAATCGGACGAGCGAACGGCGATGGCCTCCCCCGAGGGCGTGCTGGCGCGTGACCGGCGCTATGTCTGGCATCCGTTCACCCAGCATGGCACCGAGGGCGAACCGATTGTCGTCGCCCGGGCGAAAGCCGCCTCGCTGTTCGATGATGCAGGGAATGAGATTCTCGACCTCATCTCCTCATGGTGGACCTGCACGCACGGGCATTCGCATCCGAAGCTCAACGAGGCGCTGGCACGTCAGGCGGCAGAGTTTGAACATGTGATGTTCGCGGGCTTCACCCACCGGCCCGCCGCCGACCTCTCCATGGCGGTCGCCAACGCGCTGCCCACCGATCTCAACAAGGTCTTCTTTTCGGACGACGGCTCGACCTCGGTCGAGGTCGCGCTGAAGATCGCTTATCAATATTGGATCAATGTCGGCGAGCCGCGGCGGCGCATGCTGATCGGCTTCGACGGTGGCTATCACGGCGACACGCTCGGCGCGATGTCGGTGGGGCGCGGCTCGCAATTATTCACCCCGTTCCGCGACCTCATGTGCAAGGTGATGGTGCTCCCCTTCCCCGCCACCTTCGAGGACGACGACGCGGTGGACGAGCGAGAGGCCGGCGCGCTGTCTGCGTTCGAGGCACTTATCGCCGACCGTGGCCAGACCATCGCGGCGCTGATCATCGAGCCGTTGCTGCAAGGCGCCGGCGGCATGCGGGTCTGCCGCCCGAGCTTCCTCAAGCGCCTGGTCTATACCGCGCGGGAGGCGGGCATCCTCGTGATCTTCGACGAAGTGGCGACCGGCTTCGGCCGCACCGGCAGTATGTTCGCCATGGAGCAGGCCGATATCGTGCCGGACCTCGTCTGCCTGTCGAAGGGGCTTACCGCGGGTTACATGCCGCTCGCCGTGACGGTGGCGCGTGAAAGCATCTTCGACGCCTTCCTGGGAGAGGATTTCGACCGCGCCCTGCCGCACGGCCATTCCTTCACCGCCAATCCTCTTGCCTGCGCGGTAGGCCTTGCCTCGCTCGCGCTGTTCGAGGAGGAGCAGACGCTTCAGCGCATCGCCCGGATCAATGCACGTCATCGGGCGATGATGGCCGAGCTCGGCTCGCGGCAAGATGTAACTCGGCGCCGGCTGCTCGGCTCGATCCTGGCCTTCGATGTGAAATCTGCCGGCGGCGGCTATCAGTCCTCAGAAAGCCGGGCCTTGCGCGACTGGTATCTGGCGCACGGCCTCAATATCCGGCCACTGGGCCAGACGATTTATCTCCTGCCGCCTTATTGCATCACCGACGCCGAGCTCGGTCGCACTTATGCGGGGATGGTCGAGGGGCTGGACCGGCTCGCTTCGGGCGCTTTGAGCGCACCATAAACGATGTGCCAAGTGATGCGCTGGCCACCGGCGCCGGCGGCGCGGATGGCGCGGCGCAGCGATCCTGGCGAAAGCGGCGCGTAGCCTGCCTGCGGCGTCAGCCCACCGATCGCCTTGATGCGGCGGAGGAAGGAGAGCGCATCGGCGTCTGGCATCAATTTTTCCTCTCCGACAACACCGGGAAGTGCCCGAAGTCCCACCAGCCCGCTCGGCAGGCCTTCGGCGGCAAGGGTAGAGCGCCATTCGGCGAAGCTTTCGGGTCCCAAGGTGGCGTAGAGCAGGGTCCCGCCTGGCGCCAGAAAGCGGGACAGCCGCTCAAGGCTCGCGACCGGGTCTGGAAGCCAATGCAGGGTCATGCTCGAGACGATGAGGTCGAGCCCGGCATGGCCGCCCGCCTCGCCGGCATCCATCACCTCGAAGCTGATTTGCGCCGGACCGAACGGCGCGAGATTGCGCCGGCACTCGGCGATCATCTCCGGCGCGACATCGGTGAGGATAAAATACCCGTCCGGATAGCGCTTCACCAAGTGCCGGCTGAACAGGCCGGTGCCGCAGCCGAGCTCGAGGACGCGGGGCCGCTCAAGCTCCGGCAAAAAGCCTGCGAGCTTGTCGGCGATAGCGCGCTGCAGTCCGGCATGCAGCTCGTAGCTCCCGGCGCGCGCGCCGAAGCGCGCGGCGATCTCGGCGCTACGACGGGAGAGCATGGGCGAATTCAAGGACATGATTGGCGCACCATCTGGGGTGCCTCAGAGGAAGAACATGGCCACCGTCCTCGGACCAGACGATCTCCTTCCAGATCGCCTCGCTCATTGCGGGGGGAACGATGGCGTCGTCACGCGAGGCGATGGCCAGGATCGGGCAGGCGAGCTTGTCTTTAATCTCTCGGAGGTCCCAATGCATCAGCCAGGCGAGGCCTTCGTCGAGACGGGCAGCGTTGAGCGCCTCAGGCAAGGCGAATCCTGCGGCTCCGCAAGAGCGCCAGAACGCTTGAAGCGTACCTAGTGGCTCGCGCTCAACGCCTCGCTTGAGGGCTTGGACGCGCGACGGGGCGACATGGCAACAAAAGCAGTCGAAACCTTGCACGCTGACCAGCGCCCGGAAGCGATTGACCCCCTGGTTCAGGAGCCACAGCAGCCCCAGCGAATGGCCCACGGCGATCGCCTCGGACGGCCAGTCGGTGTTGCCCTTGGGCCCGCCAGACACGAAACCGAGATCGACCAAGGTGACATCGGCCTCCGGCAGATGCGTGGCGAAGTCAGCCCAAATTCCGGCATGAAAGCCCCAGCCATGAACCAGCACGAAATGCATCTTGTGGCTTTACACCGCCCGCGCCCGGCGGGGGGCGTCTTCGGTCGAGAGGACCTGCAAAAGCTGATCGATATCGGACTCTTGATGCGCGGCGGTGAAGGCCAATCTAAGCCTCGCCGTGTTGGCCGGGACCGTGGGTGGCCTGATCGCGGTGGCCCAAAACCCGGCTTGGCGGAGCCGCGCGCTCATGGCGAGAGCGGCGTCTGGCGCGCCCAGGACGACCGGTACGATCTGCGTGGTCGATGCGCCGGTGCTCAGTCCTAACGCCTTCACGCCGGCACGGAACCGCTCGGCAAGACTGGCGACATGGGCGCGCGCATCGTTCATGCCGGGAACCAGATCGAGTGCGGCGTCGATGGCGCCGAGGACCGGCGGCGGCAAGGCGGTGGAATAGATGATGCCGCTACAGCGATTGACCAGGTAGTCGCGCACCGTATCGCTCGCGGCGACAAAGCCACCGAAGCCGCCGAGTGCCTTGGAGAAGGTGCCGATGACAATATCGGCGTCGCCGGAAAGGCCTGCGCCCCCTCCCCCCAAAATCCCTGTGGCATGCGCATCATCGACAATCAGAGACGCGCCATGCGCCCGCGCAAGCGCGGTAATCTTGGCAAGAGGCGCCACGTCACCATCCATGGAAAATACGCTCTCGGTCAGGATGAATTTCGGTCGGGCATCGTCTTGATATTGACTCAGGAGCTTGCCGAGATGGGATGCGTCGCAATGCCGAAAGCGGATTTGCCGCACGCCCGCGGCCTGACAGCCGAAATGCATGCTGGCGTGATTGAGCCGGTCGGCGAAGACGAGCGGCTCGGCGCCGAGCACGCTGCGGTCGAGCAGCGCTTGCAGCACGGCGGCGTTGGTTTGAAAACCTGAGGCTATGACCAGCGCGGCCGGTTTGCCCTTGAGGCGCGCAACCTTTACCTCAATGGGAGCGAACAGGTCGAGATTGCCGGTGACGAGGCGAGAGGCGCCGGAGCCGACCCCATAGGTCTCGGCCCACTCGACGGCACGGCCGATCAACGCCTGGTGGAAGCGCAGACCGAGATAGTCGTTGCTGGAGAGGTTGATATAGGAGCGCCCGCCGGCCTTGATGATGCGCGCGTCGCGCGCGCTAACCGGCAACAGCGAGCGCCGCAGACCCTCGTTGGCGCGGGTGTCGAGGAAGCCTCGGTAGCGGCTTTCGCTTGTCGTCATGTTCCTGTATTAGCGAAGGGGACAGTTCCCAGCAATCGCGACACGGGCTTAGGTGACGGACATCCTTAAAACCGCGAATCGTATCAACGGCAAAGCCCGCCTGGCGGAGAACCCGTCCGAATCCGGTTTGGAGGCCGAAACGCGCCACGACTGGACCGCCGAGGAGGTCCTTTCCCTGCTTTCCATGCCCCTACTCGAGCTGGTCGACGCGGCACGCGCGGTGCATCGGTGCCACCATGCCGACGGCGAAGTGCAGCTGGCTAGCCTGCTTTCGATCAAGACCGGAGCCTGCCCGGAGGACTGCAAATATTGCGCGCAATCGGCGCATTTCGCCAAGACCACGGGGCTTAGGCGCGAGACGCTGCTCAATGTCGACGAGGTGCTGGAGAAGGCGAGGATCGCCAAGGCGGGCGGCGCCAACCGCTTCTGCATGGGTGCTGCCTGGCGTGAGGTGAAGGACGGGACCGAGTTCGACAGCGTGATCGAAATGGTGAAGGGCGTACGCGCACTCGGCATGGAAGCTTGCGTCACGCTCGGCATGCTGAGCCAGGCTCAGGCCGACCGCCTCGCCGAGGCGGGGCTCACGGCCTACAACCATAATCTCGACACTTCGCCGGAATTCTACGGCAAAATCATTACTACGCGGACGTATCAGGACCGGCTCGACACCTTGGCGCGCGTGCGCAAGGCCGGCGTCGAAGTGTGCTGCGGCGGCATCATCGGCATGGGCGAAACGGTCAAGGACCGGGCGCGGTTGCTGCAGACCTTGGCCAATCTCGATCCGCATCCGGAAAGCGTGCCGGTCAACGCGCTTGCCGCCGTGCCGGGTACGCCGCTCGGCGACCAGCCGCCGGTCGATCCGCTCGATCTCGTGCGCATGGTTGCCGCAGCCCGCATCATGATGCCGCTGTCGCGGGTGAGGCTCTCCGCCGGACGGCGATCACTCACCAAGGAAGCGCAGATCCTTTGCTTCCTCGCCGGCGCCAATTCGATCTTCTACGGCGACAAGCTGCTCACCACCGCCAATAACGACGTGGCGGACGACTTGGCGCTGATCGAGGAGGCCGGACTGAGCGTCCAGCCCACGTCTACGCCTTGATCGCGCTAATGGCGATGATGGTGGCGAGCCCGCAACTTCGGCGATTCACCGGGATGGGTGTGATAGACGATCATCAACATGGCCAACAGGATCGCGGAGAACAGGCCGGCTAGCGTGCCGATCCAGACCCCGGAAGAGATCTCGCTGACGTCGGCAACTTCCTTGGCGGCGGCGCTGCCGGCAAGCGAGGCAATGGCGGCGTAGACCAGCACGAGAACCGGCGTGCGCGAGTCGTCCGGACCCACGCCTGCCGCCTTCCGCATCAAAAAGTTGCGTACCACGGCGGCGACGACGGCGCCGAGAAACCCGGCGATGAGGGCGAGATAGAGATCCTCGAGTGACCCTCCGATCCCCAAGCCGGTCAGCGCACCGACCACGGTTCCCACTAAGAGAACAATCAGTAAGCTCGCCGATGTCATGTCCTAATCCCCCCTATCGCGGCCCGTTTGCCAAAGCCCCGTGATTCCCGCAGCGAGTATGCCCCAAGCGATTGCGGGAGGAAAGCAAGCAGGCCGTCGCGGCTTCGCCTTGCCTTCGCGCCGTAGGGGCGCTAGGCACGTTGTTCCGCAGCCGAGTTCTCCCGCCAATGTCCCGAATTGTCTATGTGAATGGCGCCTATGTGCCGGAAGAGGACGCGAAGGTCTCCGTCTTCGATCGCGCTTTCCTGTTTGGCGACGCGGTTTACGAGGTGACGGCGGTGCTCGACGGACGGCTCGTGGATTTCGAGCCGCATCTCGAGCGGCTGGATCGTTCGCTCAGTGAGATCGCGCTCGCTCCTCCCCTGAATCATGCGGACTTGCGCGCACTGCATGAGGAGCTGATCCGACGCAACAACGTTGAGGAAGGCATCGTCTATCTCGAGATCAGTCGTGGGAGCGCCGAGCGCGACTTCGCCTATCCGGACGGCGCCGCACCGACCGTGGTCGCGTTCACCCAGAGCCGGCCTATGATCGCCAACCCTTACGCCGAGACCGGGGTAAAGGTCGTCACCATCCCCGACCTGCGCTGGAAACGCCGCGACATCAAATCCACCTCGATGCTGGCGCAAACCATGGGCAAGCAAGACGCCAAGCTCAAGGGCGCCTATGAGGGCTGGATGGTGGAAAACGGCTTTGTCACCGAAGGGACTTCGTCGAGCGCCTTTATTCTCGACGCGCAGGGCGTGATCCGCACCCAGCCGCTGGGGCACCAAATCCTGCCTGGGGTAACGCGCAGAGCCATCCTCAGGCTCGCCGCGCTCGAAGGGGTCAACCTCGAGGAGCGGCCCTTCAGCGTGGCCGAAGCACTCGGCGCGCGCGAGGCCTTCATGACCGCGGCCTCGGCCTTCGTGCTGCCAGTGGTCGAGATCGACGGCATTGGCATCGGTGACGGGAGTCCAGGCCCGATCGCGCGGAAATTCCGCTCCCTCTATATCGAGGAGGCGCGGCGATCGTGAACGCGCCGCGTCCCGCGGTCGCAGTGAAACGGATTGCCGCGATCATCAATGGCGGGGCCGGCGCCTTCAGCAAAAGTTCTGCCGCGGAGTTCGAAAGGACGCTGCGGGCCTCGATCGTGCGCCACAAGATCGACGGAGAGATCGACTTCGTCTATGGCAACGGGCTCCACGCCGCGCTGGAACGCGCCCGCGATCGCGCCTTACGTGGCGAGATCGACAGCGCGGTCATCGGTGGCGGCGACGGCAGCCTGCGCGCCGCTTCCAGCGTATTCGGCGGGAGCGGCGTGGCCCTCGGCGTGCTGCCGCTCGGCACGGGCAATCACTTCGCCAAGGATCTCGGCATTAAGCTGCGGCTCGAAGATGCGGTGGCCACGATCGCCGCTGGTCTGACGCGCGATGTCGATCTCGCCGAGGTTAACGGCGAAACCTTCATCAACAATTCCTCGATCGGCATCTATCCTTATATGGTGATCGACCGGGAGCGGCGCAGAGCCGAGCACAAGCTCGCCAAGTGGATGGCCATGGTGCCGGCGTTTTTCCGCATGATGCGGCATTTTCCGCGGCGGCGCTTACGCATCTCGGCAGCGGGCTTCGAGCGGCCCTACCGCACCCCGTGCCTGTTCGTCGGCAATAACGAATACAGCATGGAGCTCTTCACCGCGCGGCGGCGGCGACGGCTCGATAGCGGCAAGCTCTGGCTCTATGTGGTGAAGCCGCGCGAACCCCTCGAATTCTTCTGGATGGTGTGCCGGCTATGCTTCGGCCGTATGGATCAAGCGCGCGACCTCGACAGGTTTGAAGTGACGGAGGCAGAGGTCGGCGCCAAGTCGAGCCGGCTGCCGGTGGCGCTCGACGGCGACGTGCACATCATGCATACCCCCCTGCACTACCGCTCCCGGCCTGGCGCGCTCAGGGTCATCGTTCCTTAAGATCCAAACTATGAGCCGGGACCCGCGCGATGGCGACTCCCGGCCTGGCTCCTTGGGGACTGATCCCCAAGAAAATTGAATTGCGTGAATCCTGTTGCGCATAATCGCCAAGGACCGCTCGAGGTTCCCACGAATCGGATATGTTTGGACCAATAGGATGGTGCATGCGCATGCTACTTGACCAACAAACGGCCGACCTGAAGCGCAAGATCATCGAGTTCGCGCCGGAGATCTGGCTCGCGCTCGAGTTGCTGGCCAAGGATATGGGCCGGAGCGTGCAGGACTTGGCCGACGAGGCGTTTGCCGACTTGCTCGGCAAATATCAGCGGCCGGCGTCGCTGAAGGACGCGCTGCGGGAAAGCGCGCGCCGTCTCCCCGCCAATGACGATATCCCGCCGCCGCGCTGACTGCCGGGCTAACCTTCCGTTCTATCCCTTGAGCCGGGCAATGATCGCCTCCAAGGTGGCAACAATTTCCGCCCTGTCACGCTTCTGCAGGTCGAGCAGGACCTTGAAGCCGTCGCTCTCCTCGCGGATGACGCTGCCTTCGCCGGCGAGATCGTCGTAAAGGCCGAGGACTTTGTAACAGCGGACCGGCTCGGCAAAGCCTTTGACCTTGATCGGCTGCTGCTCCTCGGCGGCGATGTCGTCCCTGACCAGAGAATAGGTCTCATGGCCGAGCAGAATGCCGTCGATCTCGGAATGCGACTGAAGCCGCGCGGTCAGGTTCACGGCGCTGCCGATGATCGTATAGTCCATGCGATCCTCGCTGCCGAAATTGCCCACCGTGACGTAGCCGGTATTGATGCCGATACGGAGATGGAAAGGCTTCTCAGCGCCGAGCTCCAGCCATCCGGAGCGCAGCTCGCGCAAGCGCTTCAGCATGGCCACAGCCATGCAGACACAGGCCCGCGCATCCTCCTTGACGCCGTGCGACTCCGGATCACCGAAGAACACCATGATGGCGTCGCCGATATATTTGTCGATGGTTGCGCCATGTTCGAGCGCGATATTGGTCATCTCGGTGAGGTAGCGGTTGAGCAGATTCGTGAGGTCTTCGGACTCCAGCTTGTCGGTCGTCTCGGTGAAATTGACCACGTCGGAGAAGAAGATGGTGAGCTTCTTGCGGTTCGAGGCGATTTCGACGTTTTGCACGCCGGTGAAGATCGAATGATAGATCTGCGGCGAGAGGTATTTCGACAGCTTGGTCGAGAGCGCGTCGAGCTCCTTGTTCTTCTGGGTGATGATTTCGTTGGCCCGGCGCTGTTCCTGAGACAACGCATTGAGCTGTTGCTCGTTGCGGTCGCTCAAGCGCATCAGCCGCCGCGTGACGCGGAACAGCTTCTGATAGTCCTTGAGCAACTCTTCATACAGCACGTAGTCGGCGCGGTCTGCCAAGCGGCCGCTGTCGAGCAGCTGTTGCGCGGCCGCAATCACCTGCTCCTCGGCCGCGAATAGATCGTCCGATGACATTAGGCCGACATTTTCTCGAGGTGAAACTTGGCGTGCGCGAGGTCTTCGCCGAACTCCTCGCCGAGTTCCTGCATCGTGTCGTCTTCTGTGTCGTAAAACCAGTAGACGTCGATTGACGCGCCCTTTTTGGCAGCGGCGTCAAGCTTGTCCATCAGCATCATGATCGCCTTGGCGCTTGAGCTGTTGAGGTAGATCAGCTCGAAGTCGAAACGGCAGGCTCCCTTGCCGAGGCCGGCAAGATAGGCGTCGAGCGCGCTGAACACCGGACCGTAAAACTCGGTAACGTCCTCGGGATAGGACTCGCCGGTGATTTTCAGTCGATGGTCCTGAAAATCGAAGGTGACGGCCGGGGTGCGGCTGGTGGCCTCGATGTCGAGCTTGTCGCGCATGTTTCCCCGCCCTTCAGATGGTTGCCTTCAGCGCGAAAAAGGCGCGGCCATTGCCAAGATCGATGAAATCGAATTCCAGTGGTTTGGACGCGCGGCGGGCGATCTCCATGAAACCGAGACCGGCGCCCTTGCTGCCGATTTCAGGCTCTGCTCTGAGTTGCTCCTTGTAGAGGACTTTGAGTTCGTCCTTGCTCATCTGCCTGATGCGGCTCAACCGCGTGTTCAAGCGGTCGACGTCATCGGGTTCGATCAGGTTGCCGGCGCATACGACGTAATCGTCGCCTTCGCGGCCGATCGTCAGGATGCCGTAGCGAATTTCCCTGAGTGCTCTCGGGTCCGAGGCAGGCGGCAGCGCGCTCTCCGACTTTTCCGCAGAATAGCGGATGATGTTCTGCATCTGCTCGACGAATACCGCGAACACGCTGCGCAGAGTCTTGGTGTCGGCATCGTCGATGGTGAGCTTCTGCTTGAGCGCCTCGCCGACCCCGCTCAACACCGGCTCGGTCACATAGCCGCTATAAGCGAAGATAATGCCCTGGCTGTGCAGCGTCGCCCGCATATCCATGAGTTGGGAAGCGAGCATTGGCACCCTCCTAGGAGTGGGGGACGAAACCCAACACCGTGAGGTCGTCGCGGCGGAGTTGCTGGCCCTGGTAGGCGGCGAGAGCCTGGCGGAAGGACTCTTCCTGATCTTGCATGGAGGCGCCCAGATTCGTCTTCAAGAGCTGCTGGAACCGCCGTTTGCCGAAGGACCGGCCGCGCGGGCCGCCGATCTGATCGATAAGTCCATC
Organism: Methyloceanibacter sp.; assembly: GCA_035456885.1. Lineage (GTDB taxonomy): Bacteria > Pseudomonadota > Alphaproteobacteria > Rhizobiales > Methyloligellaceae > Methyloceanibacter. The sequence goes on along the minus strand of DATICH010000189.1, from coordinate 94 downwards.
GGTGGTGAGATAGAAGGTGTCGGTGCTCTCGAACGGCAAGGAGATGTCGGTGAAGGTCGTTTCGAGCGGGTAGCGGCGGTAGCCGAGACCCTTG
>DATICH010000188.1:0-26372 GCA_035456885.1 Methyloceanibacter sp. | reverse complement strand
GCGTGGGAGGGGGAAGACATCGATGCTCTATTGGCTGGCCGAGGTCGCCTCGCAGTTCCCTTTCCTCAATGTCTTCCGCTACATCACCTTTCGCACGGGCGGCGCGTTGCTGACCGCGCTCCTCTTCGTCTTCCTGTTCGGACCGAGGGTCATCAGGTCCTTACGTGTCCGCCAGGGTAAAGGCCAGCCGATCCGGAAAGACGGGCCCGAGCGCCATCTCCTGCAAAAGCAGGGCACGCCCACCATGGGCGGTCTCATGATCCTGTCGGGCGTCACGGTCGCCATCCTGCTCTGGGGCAATCTGCAGAACGTCTATGTCTGGGTGGTGCTGCTGCTCACCCTGGTCTACGGCGCCGTCGGCCTCTACGACGATTATCTCAAGGTCACCAAGCAATCTGCGGAGGGTTTTCGCGGCCGCATCAAGATTGTCATCGAAGCCGCCGCCGCCGTGGTCGCCACCGCGCTCATCGTCTATGTCGGGCAGGAGCCGCTCGCCACTTCGCTGGCAATTCCGTTCTTCAAGAGCGTGCTGATCGATCTCGGCTGGCTGTTCATTCCCTTCGGCGCCTTCATCATCGTCGGTGCGGGCAACGCCGTAAACCTCACCGACGGACTGGACGGCCTTGCCATCGTGCCGGTGATGATCGCCGCCGCCACGTTCGGCTTCATCTCCTATCTCGTCGGCAATGCGCTGTTCGCCGACTATCTGCAAATCCATTTTGTCGCGGGGACCGGCGAGCTTGCTGTGATTTGCGGCGCGCTGGTCGGTGCCGGCTTGGGCTTTCTTTGGTTCAACGCCCCGCCTGCCCTCATCTTCATGGGCGATACCGGCTCGCTTGCACTTGGCGGCGCGCTCGGCACCATTGCCGTCGCCACCAAACACGAGCTGGTGCTTGCCATCGTTGGCGGTCTGTTCGTGCTCGAAGCCGCCTCGGTGATCGTGCAAGTCACCTCCTACCAGCTGTTCGGCAAGCGGGTGTTCCGCATGGCCCCGCTACACCATCATTTCGAGCAGAAGGGCTGGCCTGAATCCACGGTCGTCATCCGGTTCTGGATCATTTCCGTGGCTTTGGCGCTTGCGGGCCTTGCCACGCTCAAATTGCGGTAAGTTCTCTTCTTATGATTCCCGTGACGATCTTCGCCGGCCGGGACGTGGCGGTTCTCGGCCTTGGCGTGAGCGGCCTTGCCGTCTCGCGCAGCCTCAAAGCGGGCGGAGCCAATCCTATTCTGTGGGACGACAAGGAAGCCGCGCGGGAGGAGGCTGCCAAGCAGGGCTTTGCCGTGATGGATTTGTCGAAGGCCGATTGGTCCGGCTTCGCGGCACTCGTGCTTGCCCCGGGCATTCCCCTGACCCATCCCGCGCCGCATTGGAGCGTCGCGCGCGCGAAGGCCGCGGGCATCGAGGTGATCGGCGATATCAAGCTGTTCTTCCGCGAACGGGCGTCCGCGGCGACGCCAGGCAAGGTCGTCGTCATCACCGGCACCAACGGCAAATCCACCACGGCCGCGCTCACCGCCCATCTGCTCGAAAACGCCGGCAAGCGCGTGGCGCTCGGCGGCAATATCGGCAAGGCCGTGCTCAAGCTCGAGCCGTTCGCCGACGATCTGACCTATGTCATCGAGCTCTCCTCCTTCCAGATCGAGCTTGCGCCTTCGATCGCTCCCGATGCCGCGGCGCTTCTCAATATCACTCCGGACCATCTCGATCGCCACGGCACGCTGGAGAACTACGCGCGCATCAAGTCCATGATCTTTTCGCATCTCCCACCCGCCGGAACCGCGGTGATCGGCGTCGACGATGCGCCGTCGCGCGCCATCGCCGAGAGCCTCAAGGGGCCCTTCGCCGTCAAGCGCGTCTCGGTCGGCCAGGCCGTCGACACCGGCGTCTACGCCCTGGACGGCGTGCTGCACGAGATGGAGCAGGGCAAGGAGCTGGCGCGGGTCGATCTTGCCGGCATCGGCTCGCTCCGGGGCGCGCACAACTGGCAAAATGCGGCTTTCGCCTACGCGCTGGGGCGCTCGCAAGGACTTTCCTCGGCGATGCTCGTGCAAGGACTCAAGAGCTTCGGCGGTCTCGCCCACCGCATGGAGCAGGTGGCGCGCAGGGGCAAGGTCCTGTTCGTCAACGACTCCAAGGCCACCAATGCCGACGCCGCGGGCAAGGCCCTCGCGAGCTTCTCCGACATTTATTGGATTATTGGCGGCCGGCCCAAGCAGGGGGGATTAGCAGGACTTGAACCTTTCTTTCCGAGAATCGCCCGGGCCTATCTGATCGGAGAGGCGGCGGAGGGCTTCGCCGCCCAGCTCGGGGGAGCCGTCGACCATGTGCATTGCCAGACCCTCGATCGGGCCGTGGCCGAGGCCGCGGCTGATGCCGGCAGGTCTGCGGCGCCCGAGCCCGTGGTGCTGCTTTCGCCGGCTTGCGCCTCTTACGATCAGTTCGCCGATTTCGAGAGGCGAGGGGAGGCATTCCGCACCAGCGTCATGGCGCTCGAGGGGGCGGAGCAGGTGAAACCTGAGCAGGGAAAAGCGGCATGAGACTCACGCGCGCCGATAGGAGCGTGTTGTCGGACTGGTGGTTCACCGTCGACCGGCTGCTGTTCTTCGGCCTGTTGCTGCTGATGGGCGCGGGGCTCGTGCTCTCACTCGCGGCAAGCCCGCCGATCGCCGCCAAATTCGATGTCGAACCGTTCCATTTCGTCCGCCGCCACGCGGCCCTGTTGCTGCCGGCGGTGGCGATCATGTTCGCCGCCTCGACCTTGACGCCGAAGCAGATCCGTCGCGTGAGCCTTGTCATCTTTCTGCTTGGCATCGCGCTGATGGTACTGATCCTCGTGATCGGCCCGGAGGTCAAGGGCGCCAAGCGCTGGTTGCAAATCGGCGCGCTGTCGATCCAGCCCTCGGAATTCGTCAAGCCCGCTTTCGTCGTGTTGACCGCCTGGCTGTTCAACGAGAGCCAGAAGCGGCCCGACATCCCCGGCATCCAGCTTGCCGTCGCGCTCTACGCCATCTTCGCCACGTTGCTCGTGTTGCAACCGGATTTCGGCCAGACGCTGCTTGTTACCCTCGTGTGGGGCGCGCTGTTCTTCATGGCGGGCATCAACATGGTTTGGATCGGTGCGCTCGGGCTTGCCGGGATTGCCGGCCTCGCCGCCGCCTATTTTCTCGTTCCGCACGTTACCTCGCGTATCGACCGGTTTCTCGATCCGGCTTCCGGCGACACCTATCAGGCCGATCGCTCGCTCGACTCGTTTCTGCGCGGCGGCTGGTTCGGCAAGGGGCCCGGCGAGGGGACGGTGAAGAACGTGTTGCCCGACTCCCATACCGATTTCATCTTCGCCGTCACCGCCGAGGAATATGGACTGATCGCCTGCATGATCCTGCTCATGCTATTCGCCTTTGTCGTGCTGCGCGGCCTGTCGAAGGCCTCACAGGAGCCTGACGGCTTCATCAGGCACGCCGTGGCCGGACTGATCATGCTGTTCGGCTTGCAGGCGCTGATCAATATGGCCGTGAATGTTGGCCTGCTCCCGGCCAAGGGCATGACCCTGCCGTTCATTTCTTATGGTGGCTCCTCGCTGCTCGCCATGGCGTTGACTATGGGTTTCGCTCTCGGCTTGACGCGCAAGCGTCCGATGGCCGGGCAGCTAAAGCGAAGCGCCGAGACGCAGTCCGAGAGCGCTGGCGTCAGGGAGCAAGCGGCGTGACCGCGCGCCCGATCTTGCTCGCCGCCGGCGGCACGGGCGGGCATCTCTTTCCCGCGGCATCGCTGGCGCAAGAGTTGAAGCGCCGCGGTTACGAGGTCGAACTCGCCACCGACGAGCGCGCCGAGAAATACGGCGCCGAGTTTCCCGCCCGCGCCACGCATCGCATTCCGTCGGCGACCTTCGCCAGCCGCTCGCCGGTCGCCACGATCAAGACCTTCGCCACGCTGTTCCGGGGCTATCTCAAGGCCAGGAACTTGCTGAGCGAGATCGAGCCTCAGGCGGTGATCGGCTTCGGCGGTTATCCGACCATCCCGCCGATCATGGCCGCGCGCTCGCTCGGCATTCCGACCGCGATCCATGAGCAGAATGCGGTGATGGGGCGCGCCAACCGGCTGCTGGCGCGTTTCGCCGACCGCGTCGCGCTGTCCTTCACGCCGACCAAGCGATTGCACCCAAGCGCCGCAGCCAGGGCGCAAGTCACCGGCATACCTGTGCGTGACGCCGTGCTCGCCTATCGCGACGCCGCCTTTGTTGCGCCGGAACCCGCGAGCCGGCTTCTGCTTCTCGTGTTCGGCGGGAGTCAGGGCGCGCATTTCTTTGCCGAGTTGGTGCCGCAGGCGCTTCTCTTGCTGCCGTCGCCGTTCCGCTGGCGTCTGACCGTGGTGCAGCAGGCGCGCGACGAAGATCTCGCCGCGCTGCGCAAAGCCTACGAGGAGGCTGGTATCGCCGCGCATCTCGGCACCTTTTTCCGCGACCTGCCGGAGCGTATCGCCAATGCTCAACTGGTCATCGCGCGTGCCGGCGCCTCCACCGTTGCCGAATTGATGGCGATCGGCCGCCCTTGCATCCTGGTGCCGCTGCCGCACGCGCTTGACAACGATCAGCTCGAGAACGCAACTCGGCTGCAGGAGGGAGGCGGGGGCTGGTGCATCCGGCAGAGCGATCTGACGCCGCAGCGCTTGGCGGCCGAGCTTGAGCGCCTGTTCGGCTCGCCCGAGCTTCTCGCCGATGCGGCCGCCAAGGCCAAAGCGATGGCGCCAATCGACGCGGTGAAAAAGCTTGCCGACCTCGCCGAGGAGCTGGCGCTAAACAAGGCTTAGGTAGTGTAGAGTTCCGCCATGCATCTTCCCGATCCAGACCAGGCAGGGCTGTTCCATGTCGTCGGCATTGGCGGCATCGGCATGAGCGCGATCGCCGAGGTGATGCACACCCGCGGCTATCATGTGCAAGGCAGCGACCTGAAGGACGGTGCCAATCTCGCCCGCCTGCGCGCCCGCGGCATCTCCTGTCTGATCGGCCACGACCCCGCCAATGTCGACGGCGCCGCGCATCTGGTCATTTCCAGCGCGGTGAAGTCGGGCAATCCCGAATTCGAAGCGGCCAAGGAGCGGGGACTGCCGATCATTCGCCGCGCCGAGATGCTGGCCGAACTGATGCGCCCTTGCGCCACCGTGTCGATTACCGGGACGCATGGCAAGACCACCACCACCTCGCTGATCGCCGAGCTATTCAAGGCTGCCGGCCTCGATCCCACGGTGATCACCGGCGGCATCATCAATGCCTGGGGCACCAATGCGCGGATCGGCAACGGCGAGTGGATGGTGGTCGAGGCCGACGAATCCGACGGCACCTTCATCAAGCTGCCGACGCAGATCGGCGTGGTCACCAATATCGATCCCGAGCACATGGACTATTGGCCGTCGCTCGAAGCGCTGCATCAGGCCTTTCATCAATTCATCGACGCGATTCCGTTTTACGGCCTCGCGGTCGCCTGTATCGATCATCCGGTGGTGCGCGAGCTGCTGGCCAAGCTCGGCGGCGCCGCCAACGGACGCCGCACCCTCACCTATGGCGTGGCGCGCGACGCCGACATCCGGCTGACCAATCTGCGTCCCGACCATAACAGCGTCATCTTCGACGCCGATCTCGGCCCGGCAGTAAGGGGCGGCGCGCGCAAGCTCGAAGGTCTCACTTTGCCGGTGCTTGGACATTACAACGCGCTGAACGCGCTTGGCGCACTCGCCGCGGCAACCGAGGCCGGGATCAGCGACGAAGTGATCCGCGCCGCCCTCGCCGCCTTCTCCGGCGTCAAGCGCCGCTTCACCCGTGTCGGGGAATGGCAAGGCGTCGCCGTCTATGACGACTACGCGCACCATCCGGTCGAAATCGCCGCGGTGCTCCGCGCCGCGCGCGCCGGCGGCAACGGCCGCATCATTGCCGTGATGCAGCCGCATCGCTACACGCGGCTGCAGTCGCTGTTCAACGACTTCTCCGCCTGCCTCGACGATGCCGATGTCGCCATCGTTACGCCGGTCTATTCGGCGGGCGAGGCGCCGATCCCCGGCATCGACCGCGACGAGTTTGCCGCGGGCCTCCGCCGCCACGGCCATCCCAACGTGATGACCGTCGAGGACGAGGCGAGTTTGGTCCAGACGGTGGCTTCGGTGGCCAAAGCCGGCGATCTGGTGGTTGGCCTCGGCGCCGGCACGATCACCGATTGGATCAACGCGCTGCCGGGCAGCCTGGAGCGGCGGGGCCGGACGTGAACGGAGCCGATCTCAAGACACGGCTCGCCGCATGCCTGCCCGAGCTCAGAGGCCGGCTCCAGCCCGAGGCGCCGCTCAAGGACTTCACCTGGTTTAGGGCGGGCGGTCCGGCGGAGATCCTTTACTCCCCGGCCGACGAGGCCGACCTCGCCTATTTCATGCAGAAGACGCCGGCCAACATTCCCGTCACGGTGATCGGACTCGGATCGAACCTCTTGGTGCGCGACGGCGGCATAGAGGGCGTGGTGATCCGTCTCGGCCGCGGCTTCGGCGAGATCAAGATCGAGGATGGCCACCGGCTCCGCGTGGGCACCGCCGTGCCTGACGTGAAGGTCGCGCGCGCCGCGGCCGACGCAGGCATTTCCGGCCTTTCCTTCTATCGCGGCATCCCCGGCTGCGTCGGCGGCGCGCTGCGCATGAATGGCGGCGCGCATGGTCGCGAAACGAAAGAAGTCCTGGTCGAAGCCCGCGCGGTCGATCGCCACGGCGACATTCATGTCCTGCCAGTTGCCGAGCTCGGTTATGCGTACCGCCATTGCGGCGCGCCGGAGGATTTCATCTTCACCGAGGCGCTGTTCCAGGGCGAGCCGGGCGAGCCCGCCGCGATCCTCGCCGAGATGGACGGAATCGCCGCCTATCGGGAGGAAGTGCAGCCGATCAAGAGCCGCACCGGCGGCTCCACCTTCAAGAACCCGCCGGGCCACAAGGCCTGGCAATTGATCGATGCCGCCGGCTGCCGCGGTCTCGCCGTAGGCGACGCCAAGGTCTCGGAGATGCACTGCAACTTTCTCATCAATGAAGGAAACGCCACCGGCGCCGATCTCGAAACGCTCGGCGAGACTGTGCGCGCGCGGGTCAAGGAGACGAGCGGGGTCGAGCTCGAATGGGAAATCAAGCGCCTCGGCCTTCCCGCCTAGCGATGCGCGAGATTATTCCGCCCGCGTCAGCACGCCCTGTCCATCGTCGTTGAGGTCCTCGATGGTCACCTGGCTCGCCTTCTGGCCGGGACCGATCTCGAAGGTCACGGCATAGGGCATGTTCGGCGATTCCGCCTCGGGGAAATAGATGAACAGGTCGCGGTCGAAATGTTTGAGCGGGAAGGACTTCTCCCCGTTCGGTCCGAGCTTCAACTTGAGTTCGCCGCCTTCCGCGACGACGACGGCATTGCCGAGATAATCGTTGGCGTAGGTTCCCACATAGGCGGCATCCGGCAACGCGGGCTTGAGGGATTCTGGCGGCGTGCCGTACGTTTTCTCGGCGGCCTCGAGCGCCGGCTCGAACATCGAGGCATAGGCGGCATTCCACTTCGTCACCCAGTCGTCGGTGACGTCCCCCTTGAACACGAGATCGAAATAGATGTCGCACAACGCGTCGGGCACGCCGGTCGGGAAGGCGTTCGACAGCACCACCATGCCGAGATCGTGGTCCGGCAACAGGCACACCACCGACCGCGCGCCTTGGCTGAACGCACCGGCATGACCCCATGCCAATCCATACCGGCCGAACTCCACGTTCCAGCCCCGCCCATAGAAGGAGTAGCCGCCGGTGATCGGATGCTTGCCGCGCTCGATGACCGGCACATGGGTCGGCGCAATCGCCTCCTCTTTGATGAGTTGCTTGCCGTCATATTTGCCGTTGGCAAGCTCGAGCCGCATCCATTGCGCGAGGTCTCGCACATTCGAGCTGACGCCGCCCGCGGGCGCCTGGGGATCCGGATTACGCTTGACGAGCGCCACCCATTTGCCGTCGAGCTTCGCGTGTAACTCGGCGCGGTTGCTGTGCTTGACGAAATCCGCATGGCGCGAGCTGGTCGAGCTCATTCCGAGCGGCTTGTAGAGCTTCTCCTCGGAAACCTCCTCCCACGATTTGCCGGTCGGCTTCGCCGCCGCTACGGCCCCTTCGGTGAGGCCGAAATTGCTGTAGGCGTAGGCCGAGCGGAAGCTGCTCGTCGGGTTCAGAAAGCGCACGCGATGCAGGATCGTGTCACGGTCGAAGCCGAGCCCTTCGAGGTCGTTTCCAGCGTTGCCGGATAGCCCGCTGCGATGCGCGAAGAGATCGGTCACGGTGACCTGCTCGGTCGGATAGGGGTCGTGCAGCTTGAAGGCAGGATCGAGATCGCTGATGCGCGAATCCCAGGCGACCAGCCCTTCGCTCACCAGCGCCGCCACCACGGTCGAGGAGATCGGCTTGGAGGACGAGGCGATCTGAAACACCGTGTCGGCGTCGACCTCGCCCGGCTTTCCTTCCTCGCGCACACCGAAGCCGCCGAGATAGACGACCTCGTCCTTGTAGACGACACCGATGGCAAGGCTCGGCACTTCGCCCTTCGCAATCAGGTCTTGCGCGATCTTCTCGAGCCTTGGCAGGGCCGCATCGACCTTCTCCTTCGTTGCCGTCTCGGCGAACGCCGTGGTCGGCAGCGCCGGCACCGTCAAGGCGAGCGCCAACCCGCGAAGCCAGATCTTGAGCGTCATGCATGTCCTCCGAGACCGAGCGAGAAAAGGGCCTGCAAGCTAACAGCCGGCCGTTTCCGAGAACACCCCATCAAATGATGGTCCGCGCCGATTCCTAAATCCCCGAGATTCGGCTACAGCAACCTTGACAGAGGCTCCTACCAACAGGAGGGGGGACGCTCCCAATGGCCCAAGCCAAGCATGTTGCCGTTCTGATGGGCGGCTTGTCGTCCGAGCGGGAGGTGTCGCTCCGCTCCGGCGCGGCCTGCGCCGACGCGCTCGAAGCTCAGGGATATCTGGTGAGCCGCATCGATGTCGGCCGCGACGTCGCCGAGTGCCTCGCCGAGCTTCGGCCCGATGTTTGTTTCAACGCGCTGCACGGCCGCTGGGGCGAGGACGGCTGCATCCAGGGCCTGCTCGAGACGCTTGCGCTTCCCTACACCCATTCCGGCGTGCTCGCCTCCGCGCTCGCCATGCACAAGGAGCGCTCGAAGCCGGTGCTCGCCGCGGCTGGCGTGCCGGTGGCCGAAAGCCGCGTAGTGTCGCGTGCCGAGGCGGCCAAAGCCCATGTCATGCCGCCGCCTTATGTGATCAAGCCGCCGACCGAAGGATCGAGCGTCGGCGTCTATATCGTACGCGAGGATCAAGCCCACCCCCCGCAGGAGCTGACATCCGCCGAGTGGACCCTTGGCGAGGAGGTGATGGTCGAGCGCTATATCCCGGGTCGCGAGCTGACCTGCGCGGTGATGGGTGACGAGGCCTTGGGGGTTATTGAGATTCGTCCGGCCGAGGGTCTCGCCTTCTACGATTACGACGCGAAATATGCTCCGGGCGGCTCAATTCATGTGCTTCCAGCGCCGCTTAAACCAAATGTTTACCAATTGGTACAGAAGCTGTCCTTAGCGGCTCATAGGGCACTGGGCTGCCGTGGGGTCAGTCGCTCCGACTTCCGCTACGACGACCGGCCAGAGGGTACGGGGGAGTTGATCTGCCTTGAGGTCAATACCCAACCCGGCATGACGTCGACGTCGCTTGTGCCCGAGCTTGCTGCCCATAGCGGCCGCTCGTTCGGCGAGCTGGTCCGCTGGATCGTGGAGGACGCGTCGTGCGATCGGTGACCCCCTCGAGGGGAACGGCCAGGAGGAGGGGCTCGCAAGAGACCCTGCTGGCACGGGGCATTGCCGCTCCGCGCAAGACTGCCCGCCTGCCCGTGATCGCCAGGACGCGAAACCTGATCACAAGGAGCCCGAGCGCAATCCGGCTCGTTCGCATGGGCGAGAGTCGCGTGCGCGGCAAATGGCTCATGCTTTGCGGCATCTTCTTTTCGAGCGCGCTGATTTATGGCGCGGTGATCGGCGGCCAAACCGCCCGCGCCTATGACGCGCTGACCGGCGGCATCGAACGCCTCGCTGTGGCTGCTGGCTTCGGCGTGAAGCGCATCACCGTGACCGGCAAGTTGCATACCACCGACGCCGCTATTACCGCCGCGCTCGGCGCGGGGCTGGACACGATGATGCTCGGCTTCGACACCGACGCCGCCAAGACGCGGCTTGAGGCGGTAGCCTGGATCAGGCACGCCCAAGTCATGCGTCTCTTGCCATCGACCCTGCAAGTCGTGCTGGAGGAGCGCACGCCCTACGCGATTTGGCAGCGCCGCGGCCAGACTTATGTGGTCGACGCCGAAGGCGTGGTGCTGGCGCCGGCACTGCGCGAAGCCTATGCGAACCTTCCTTTGGTGGTGGGTGAGGGGGCGCCCGCTAGCGCCGTGCAGCTATTCGATGAGTTGGCCGAGTTTGCCGAGCTGAAGCGAGACGTCGTTGCCGCGATCCGCGTTGGCGACCGGCGCTGGTCGCTCAAGCTTGCCTCTGGTGTCGAGATCATGCTGCCGGACGACAGTGTCGCCGAGGCGCTCGCTTCGCTGACCAGGCTCGACGAGGAACGCGGCGTGCTCAAGCGCGATATCGCCGCCGTCGATCTCAGATTGCTTGACCGAATCACGGTGCGCTTGCGCGCGCCCGACCAGGCAAATCCGCCAGGCGCGTCGCCGCAAGCCGAAGTGCCGACGGCGAGCACGGCGGCGGCCGAAGGCAAACGTGAAGAACGGCTTTGAGGGCAGGGGGATGAGTTACACGACCACAATAAGGAGCAAACGCCAGCGCATCGTCACCGCGCTCGACGTGGGCACCAGCAAGATTTGCTGCCTCATCGCCAAGACCTCCCCCGCGCCGGATTGGTTCGAAGGCAAGGGCGACGCCGTGCAATTCGAGGTGCTGGGCTTCGATCATACCCGCGCCGAGGGTCTGAAGGCCGGCATGATCGCCCATTTGGACAGCGCCGAAGCTTGCATCCGTTCCGCGGTCGATGCCGCCGAGCGCATGGCCGGCGTTACCGTTGAAGACGTGCATGTCGCCGTGACCTGTGGGCGCCTGAAGAGCGAGAGCTTCTCGGCGAGTATCGCGCTGCCGTCGGGGACCGTGCGCGACGATGACGTGATGCGGTTGCTTGCCGGCGGACGCCAATATGCGGGACGCGACAAGCGCAATGTCCTGCATGGGCTGCCCTTGAGCTACCGCCTAGACGACAATGGCGGCATCAGCGAGCCGGTCGGCATGTGCGGCGAGCGACTCTCGGTCGACCTGCACGCGGTCACCGCCGACGAGGTGGCCATGCGCAACGTGATGCTTTGCGTCGAGCGCTGCCATCTCGGCGTCGCGAGCCTGGTCGCCGCGCCCTACGCCAGCGCACTTTCGGTCGTTACGCCGGACGAGGCCAAGCTCGGCGTGGCCTGCATCGATTTCGGCGCCGGCACCACCACGCTTTCGGTGTCCGTCGACGGGCATTTCATCCATGCCGACGCCATCGCGCTCGGCGGCAACAGCATCACCACCGACATCGCCCGCGCGCTGTCGGCGCCCCTCGACTACGCCGAACGGCTCAAGACCTTGCACGGCAGCGCCTTCGCCACGCTTTCCGACGAGCGCGAGATCATCACCTATCCCGCGGTCAGCGGTCAGGCGCAGCCGAGCCTCAATCAAATTACCAAGGGCCATCTTGCCGTGATCATCCGCCCGCGTGTCGAGGAGATCCTCGACCTGATGCGGCGGCGGCTCGCGGCAAGCGGTTTGGCCGCCGAAATGACGCAGCACTTGGTGCTGACCGGCGGCGGCAGCCAGCTCACGGGGCTTCCCGAGCTCGCCGCCAACATGTTCGGGCGTCCGGCACGGCTCGGCCGGCCGAGATCGATGAGCGGGTTGCCTGCCGTGGCCGCGGCACCTGATTTTGCCGCCGGCATCGGCCTGTTGCTGCATTGGGCGCGCGGCGAAGACAGACTTGCCGCCCGCACCGAGCAACGCTTCCTGCGCACCGGCACGGGCTATTTCGCCAAGGTCGGCGAGTGGATACGGGATAATTTTTGATCGCCAGAGGGGCTCCGATACGGCGCGTCGCGGGGAAGCGCCGAAGCGAGCCGGAGCAAAGGGCAATGAAGGATCGGAAGACTGCCATGACAATCAACATCAGAGTTCCTGATCTGACCGAACTCAAGCCGCGCATCACCGTATTCGGTGTCGGCGGGGCCGGCGGCAATGCCGTCAACAACATGATCGAATGCGGTCTGAAGGGCGTCGAGTTCGTGGTTGCCAACACCGACGCGCAAGCCTTGTTGAGCTCGACCGCCGAGCGCCGTATTCAGATGGGCGCCAATGTCACCGAAGGCCTTGGCGCCGGCTCGAAGCCCGAGATTGGCGCCGCCGCGGCCGAGGAGGCCATGGCCGACATCAAGGCGCATCTGGTCGGCTGCCACATGACCTTCATCACCGCGGGCATGGGCGGCGGCACCGGCACGGGTGCCGCGCCGGTCATCGCGCGTGCTTCGCGCGAGGAAGGCATCCTTACGGTCGGCGTCGTCACCAAGCCGTTCCAGTTCGAGGGCGCGCGCCGCCTGCGCGCGGCTGAAGCCGGCATCGATCACCTGCAGAAATATGTCGACACTCTGCTGATCATCCCCAACCAGAACCTGTTCCGCGTCGCCAACGAGAAGACGACCTTCACCGACGCCTTCGCCATGGCCGACGACGTGCTCCGCGCCGGCGTGGCCTGCATCACCGACCTGATGGTGAAGGAAGGCCTGATCAATCTCGACTTCGCCGATGTCCGCACCATCATGGCCGGCATGGGCAAAGCGATGATGGGCACCGGCGAGGCGAGCGGCGATCGGAGGGCGGTCGAGGCCGCCGAAGCCGCCATCTCCAACCCGCTGCTCGACGATGTGTCGATGAAAGGGGCGAGCGGTCTGCTCGTCTCCATCACCGGCGGCAACGACCTGACGCTTTACGAGGTCGATGAGGCGGCGAGCCGCATCCGGGCTGAGGCCGACGCCGACGCCAATATCATTGTCGGCGCGACCTTCGACGACGAGCTCGACGGCTCGATCCGCGTTTCCGTGGTGGCGACCGGCATCGGACTTGCGCCGGAAGCATCGCGGCCTCTCATCGAGTCGCAACCTCAAGCCCCGATGCAGGACAGAAGCCGATTGAGCGAGCGCCTGGCCGGGCTGTCGGCCCTGCCTGCTTCTCCGGTCGATCTCGACGAGTCGAGCTTGGTTCTCGGCCCCAACGAGATGGTGAAGGAACCGCCGGTCTGGCGCGCTCCCGGCAACGTGACGATCGAGAAACGTCCAACCCAGGTCGCGGGGCTCAGCCTGCCGCTTGGTGCCTCTCAAGCCAAGCAGACGCCGCAAGCTTCACGCCCGTTCCAGCCCCAGCCGCCGGCGACGGTGAAGCGACCGGTCCGGCGCATGCCGACCGTGGAGGAACTTCCCATCGTGGTGCAGAACGAGATCAAGGCGCAATCCGGGCAAGGGCCCAATGTCGGCCTTGCCGCGCAGAAGAAGAAAGTCGGCTTCCTCGAGCGCCTTGCCAATGTGGGACGCTCGCGTAAGCAAGAGGATGCGGAGATGCCAACCAAGCTGGAGCCGGAGTTCGGACAGACTCGGTCGCCGCAGGCGGCCGAGATGCCCAAGCCGCAAATCTCACGGCCGCAGCCGCAAGCTCAGAGCGCGGCGCCAAAAGGACTGCGGATCGAGCGGCCCCGAGGCGAGGAAGCACCCGCGCCGCGACGTCTCGAAGTGCAGCCGCGTGCCCGCACGGTCGAAATGGCGGAGGCACCCGAATCACTTACCGAAGACGACCTTGAGATCCCCGCTTTTCTGCGCCGGCGCGCGAACTGAACCCTGCGTTGCGCGGTAACCAAACGCGTGTACGCTCGTCGGCGAGCGCTGGATTGTACGCTATATCAATAGCTTAGGAGACCCTGCAGCCCGTAATAGAGTGAAAGAAACCGTGATTTGTCGCTTCTGAGTCCGAGCGTTAAGCTTCTTCGCAGATTGGTTGGCAGGACCAAAAAGGCACAGCCAAGACCGAGGGGAAAAGCGGTCTAAAGTGTCAGGGAACGCTGATCAATGGGGGGTTCGGGGCCTTTCCCGAGCTTAAGTAGGGAACTCAGAAGACGGCGCGGGGGCCGACGGGGGCCATGAGGGGTTTCATAGGGGCACGGCAAACTACGCTTGCCGCCGAGATTTCACTAACCGGAACCGGAGTCCACAGCGGAGCGCCAGTCTCCATTGCTCTTTGTCCTGCGGATGGCGATACCGGTATTCGTTTCCTTCTCTCCAACGGCCATGCCGAGGGCACCGAGATCGTCGCAGACCAGCGGTCGGTGACCGGCGTGACGCTGTGCACCGTGCTCGGCGACGGCAATGGCGCCTCCGTGGCGACGGTCGAGCACCTGCTCGCGGCTCTGCGGGGCCTGGGCGTCGACAACGCCGTGATCGAGATCGACAGCCCCGAAGTACCGATCATGGACGGCAGTGCTGGCCAGTTCGTGGAAGCCATCGACGAGGTGGGTCTTGCCGAGCTCGAGGCACCCCGCCGCTACCTCAAAATCTTGAAGCGCGTGTCGGTGGAAGAAGCCGGCGCCTATGGCGAGCTGGTCCCCTATAACGGCTTCCATCTCGACGTCGAAATCGATTTCGATACGCCTTTGATCGGGACCCAGCGGATCGAGCTTGAACTCAATCCCGGCTCGTTCCGCCGCGATCTCGCCCGCGCCCGTACCTTCGGCTTCATGAAGGACGTGGAGCGTCTTTGGGCCGCCGGCCTCGCGCTCGGCGCTTCGCTCGACAACACCGTCGCCATCGGCGACGACCGCGTCATCAACCGCGAGGGACTCCGGTTCCCCGACGAGTTCGTCCGCCACAAGGCGCTCGACGCGGTCGGCGATCTAGCCCTTGCCGGCGCGCCCATCCTCGGCGCGTTCCGCTCCCACCGGGGCGGGCACCGCCTGAACGCGCTGGTGCTCAAGGCGCTGTTCGCCGATGCCGAAGCCTGGACCATGATCGAAGCCCCGCGCTACCGCGAGATTCGCCATGCCGAGCTCAGCCATCGTCTGGCGGCAGCGAATTTCGCCGCCGAGCGGAGCTAAGCGAAGCCGGACCTCAGGCTCTCTAAGTGCAGCTTGCCGCGCCTCTTTGGCCGCAGACTTTGCTGTTCCCGCTTGCCCGCTTTGATGTGCTGCGGTCGGAAAGGGCAAAAAAACACCATAATCCGCTAGTTGGTTGGTAGGAGCTGCGCTAGCTTCGGACCAACCTGCCCAAGGGCTCGCGGTGCGTTGCGCGCCCAGGGGGGCGGTCTTTGAGGGGTAACATGACCGGACGGCTTGTGCTGCGAAGAGCGCGAGGGCGCCGCCGCGGATCGTTGCGCAGCCTGCCTGCGCTATCCGTCAAGCTTGCTTGCCTTCTGGTGGCGGCGAATCTGCTTGCCGGCTGCGGCAGTTCGCTGTTCGGCGGCAAGACCGAAGTGGTGGAGAATAACGACCCGCCCGATATCATCTACGGCAAGGCCGATGCGCTTGCGAACAAGGGCAAGTTCGGCGACGCCGCCCGCGCCTACGAAGAGGTTGATATCAATCACCCTTATTCGCAGCAGGCGCGCCGCGCGATCCTCATGGCTGCCTATTCCTATTACAAGGCCGGCAAATATGACGAGGCGATCCAGGCGGCCGACCGCTATCTCACGCTCCACCCCGGCACCCAGGAGGCCGATCTCGCCCAGAACATCATCGCCATGTCCTATTACGACCGCATCCTCGATCCGAAGCGCGACCAGACCAATTCGAGGAAGGCACTCGAGTCTTATGAGACCTTGCTGCAGCGCTACCCCGAGTCGCGCTATGCGGCGGATGCGCGAAACCGGGTGCGCATTCTGCGCGACACCATTGCGGCTAGCGAAATGACTGTCGGCCGCTGGTATCTGCGCAAGAACAACTATCTCGCCGCCATCAACCGCTTCAAAGTGGTCGTCACCGACTATCAGACCACCGAACAGACGCCGGAGGCCTTGATGCGACTCACCGAGGCCTATATGGCCTTGGGCATCGTCAACGAGGCGCAGACGGCCGCCGCCGTGCTCGGCCACAACTTCCCGGACAGCAAGTGGTACAGCCACGCCTACAGCATCCTGGGCAAACGCGGTCTCCAGCCAAAGGAGCACGAAGGGTCTTGGATCACCGAGACCTGGAAGAGCGACGGCAGGCCGGCCTGATTCATTCGCCATGCTCACCGCCCTGTCGATCCGTGACATCGTCCTGATCGACAAGCTCGATCTTGAGTTCGGCCAGGGCCTTTCGGTGCTGACCGGGGAGACCGGCGCTGGCAAGTCGATCCTGCTCGATGCGCTTGCGCTGGCGCTTGGCGGCAGAGGCGACGCCTCGCTCGTGCGCCGCGGCGCAAGCCAGGGCCAGGTCACCGCGATGTTCGATCTCGCCGCGAACCACCCCGTCTTTGCGCTGTTCGCCGAGAACGGCATCCCGGCGGAGGACGGTCTCATTCTCCGGCGAGTGCAGGGCGTCGACGGCAGAAGTCGCGCCTTCATCAACGACACCGCGGTAAGCGTGCAGCTGTTGCGCCAGGTAGGTCAGGCTCTGGTGGAGATCCATGGCCAGCACGACGATCGCGCCCTGATCGATCCGGCCGGCCATCGCGACCTCGTCGACGCCTTCGCCGGATTGAGCGCCGATGCGGCGCGCGTCGCCGAAGCTCATGCCGCTTGGCAAAATGCGGAAGCCGAGCGCGCGCGCCATGAGGGAGACATCGCCGCCGCGCGCGCCAACCAGGACTATCTCAGCCACGCGGTCGAGGAGCTTCGCCAACTCGAGCCGGAAGCGGGGGAGGAAGAGGCGCTTGCCGCGCGCCGTCAACTGATGATGCATGCCGAGAAGCTCGCGGCCGAGCTTGCCGAGGCGCTCGACGCGCTGCAGGGGGAAGGAACCGGCGGCGCAAGGCTTGCTGCGGCGCTCCGCCGGATCGAGCGTCAGGCGGGCGTGGCTCCCGCGACGCTATCACCCGTGGCCGAGGCGCTCGAGCGCGTGCTTACCGAGATCGAAGCCGCACGGGTCCGGATCGAGGCGGCGATCGCCGCCACCTCCTTCGAGCCCAACGAGCTCGAGCGCGCCGAGGAGCGGCTGTTCGGCTTGCGCGCGATCGCCCGGAAGCACAAAGTCGCGGTGGACGATCTGCCGGCCTTGATGCAGCAGTTGGAAGCGGAGCTTGGTGCGCTCGATGTCAGCGCGGCGAGGGCGGCGGAACTGGCCAAGGCGGCCGAAGTGGCGCGCCGCGACTATGAAACGAAAGCGCTCGCCTTGAGTAAGGCACGCAAGCAGGCGGCGAACCGGCTCGACCGGGACGTGACGGCCGAGCTTGCCCCGCTCAAGCTGGAAAAGGCGAGCTTCATGACCAATATTGAGACCGTGGAATTGGCCGATGGCGAGCCGAGCGGAATCGACCGCGTTGCCTTTTATGTACGCACCAACCCGGGTACCGAGCCCGGTCCTTTGATGAAGGTCGCCTCCGGCGGCGAGCTGGCAAGGTTCATCCTGGCGCTGAAAGTGGTGCTTGCCGCCCGCGGGTCAGCGCCGACCCTGATCTTCGACGAGGCCGATGCCGGCGTGGGCGGGGCGACCGCCGCGGCTGTCGGCGAGCGCCTGGCGAAGCTCGCCGCCAACGTCCAGGTGCTGGCCGTGACTCACGCACCTCAAGTTGCGGCGGTGGCGAGCGGGCATCTCCTGATCACCAAGGAGCCGGTGCGCGGTCCCAAGGGCGAAACCATGGCCACCCGCGTCGCCGTGCTTGAAGGCGAGCACCGGCGGGAGGAGATTGCGCGCATGCTTGCCGGCCAGACCATCACCGACGAGGCGCGCAAAGCCGCCGAGCGGCTGATGAGCCGGACTGCATGATCGAACTTTATGAGCAAAGCCAAGTCGAAAAAACGGGATCACGGCAAGACGGGCCTCGAAGCCAAGCCTGTCGCCGCGCTTAGCGAAGCCGAGGCGGCCGCCGAGCTTGCCCGGCTTGCCGCCGAGATCGCCCATCACGACGCGCTCTATTACCGCAAGGACGAGCCGGAGATCTCCGACGCCGAATATGATGCGCTGCGCACGCGCAACGATCGGATTGAGGCGCGCTACCCGCATCTCGTTCGCGACGACAGCCCCTCGCTCAAGGTCGGCGCCGCGCCGGTCGAGGCCTTCGGCAAGGTGCAGCATCGCGTCCCCATGCTTTCACTCGGCAATGTGTTCGACGAGGAGGGTTTGCGCGATTTCCTCGACCGCATCAGACGCTTCCTCGGTCTCGACACGATCGAGGGCCTCGCCTTCACCGCGGAGCCAAAGATCGACGGGCTCTCCATCACCTTGCGCTACGAACAGGGCAGGCTGGTCCAAGGCGCGACCCGCGGCGACGGCTATGAAGGCGAGAACGTCACGGCCAATGTGCGCACCATTAGCGATATCCCCAAGGCGATCGAATCGCGGGGCTTCCCCGACCCGTTCGAGCTCAGGGGCGAAATCTATATGAGCCGGGCGGCCTTCCAGCGTCTGAACGAGGCCCAAGCCGAGCAGGGCGAGCGGCTGTTCGCCAATCCGCGCAATGCGGCGGCCGGCTCGCTGCGCCAGCTCGATCCTGCGATCACCGCCAAGCGCCCCTTGCGGTTCTTTGCCTATGGCTGGGGCGAGGTCGCCGATCTGCCGGCCGAGACGCAATGGGACGCTTATCAGATCCTGCGCGCCTGGGGCTTTCCACTGAATCCGCTCATCAAGCTTACGTACACGGTCGAGGAGATGCTTGCGACCTATCGCGACATCGAGAGCGGCCGCGCGGGCCTGGACTACGATATCGATGGCATCGTCTACAAGCTCGACCGGCTCGATCTCCAGCAGCGGCTCGGTTTCGTCTCGCGATCGCCGCGCTACGCCGTCGCCCACAAATTCCCCGCCGAGAAGGCGACCACCGTATTGCGCGACATCGACATTCAGGTCGGCCGCACCGGCGCGCTGACTCCTGTGGCTAAGCTAGACCCGGTCAATGTCGGCGGCGTCGTGGTGCAGAACGCCACCCTGCATAACGAGGACGAGATCGCCCGCAAGGACGTCCGCATCGGCGACACGGTGATTGTGCAACGCGCCGGCGACGTCATCCCGCAGATTCTGGGCGTGGTTCCAGACAAGCGGCCTAAAGGCGCGAAACGATTCGTCTTTCCGGAAGTCTGCCCCGTCTGCGGCAGCCACGCCTCGCGCGAGATCAATCCCAATACCGGCAAGGAGGACGCGGTCCGGCGCTGCACCGGCGGACTAATCTGCCCGGCGCAGCGGGTCGAGCGGCTCAAGCATTTCGTCTCGCGCAACGCCTTCGACATCGAAGGCCTCGGCGAAAAGCGGATCCAGGAACTCTACGCCGATAAGATCATCCAATCGCCGCCGGATGTCTTCACGCTCGCCAAACGCGACAAGCGCGCCGCCTCCACGCTCGCCGAGCGGGAAGGCTGGGGCGAGCTCTCGGTGCGCAACCTGTTCAACGCCATCGAAGCGCGCCGCAACGTCAAGCTCGACCGCTTCATCTACGCGCTCGGCATCCGCCATGTCGGCGAGACCACGGCACGGCTGCTTGCGCGAAATTACGGCACGGCCGAAGCGTTCCTCAAGGCGATGCGCGCGGCGGGCAAGGACCGCCGCGGCGAGGCGTTCGCCGCTCTCGACAATATCGAGGGCATCGGCCCGACCGTCGCCGCGGCAATCGCCGACTTCTTCGCCGAGAAGCACAATGTGGACGTCGTCGAGGCGCTGCTGAAGGAAGTACGGCCGGAGCCGCTTGAGGCGGTCGATCACGCCTCGCCAATCTCCGGCAAGACGGTGGTGTTCACCGGCGCTCTAGAGCGCATGACCCGCTCCGAAGCCAAGGCCAAGGCCGAACGGCTCGGCGCCAAGGTGGCCGGCTCCGTGTCCAAGAGCACCGATTATGTGGTGGCGGGTCCCGGCGCCGGCTCCAAGCTGAAAAGCGCCAAGGATCTCGGCGTCAAAGTCCTCACCGAAGAGGACTGGCTGAAACTGATCGATTGAGCCTCAACCATATTTCAGCTTCATGCGCAGGATGGTCAGCGCCAGCGCCAGCGTGATGGTGTTGGCGACGATCATCGGCCAGTTCCAGATCATGAAACCGAAGATCAGCCAAAACGCGACGCCGAAGGCGAACACCACATACATTTGCAGCGAGATAGCGCGCGTTTCCTTGTAGCGGATGATGTGCAGCGCCTGCGGCACGAATGCCGCCGTCGTCAAGACCGCGGCGACGCTCGATACCAAAATCTCCATAGCGTGTCGTCAGCGGATCGGCGCGGTGGCGTGCCGGAGCCACGCCCGGTCGTCGCTCAAGAGAATGGGCTCGATCTCCCGTCTCACCCGCGCATGATAGGCGTTGAGCCAGGCAAGCTCGGCCGGCGTGAACTGCTTCGGATCGATCAGCCGCCGGTCGAACGCCACCAAGGTCAAGGTCTCGAAGCCCATCATCTCCCGCGTGCCGCCCTGAATCGACTCGGGCGGCGTCACCAGAATGAGATTTTCCAGCCTGATACCGTAGCGGCCCTCGAGATAGAGTCCCGGCTCGTTGGACAAGATCATACCGGGCTCGAGCGCCACCGTGCCGAGCCGGGACAGGCGCTGCGGCCCCTCATGCACGGAAAGATAGCTGCCCACGCCGTGGCCGGTGCCGTGATCGAAATCGAGCCCCGCCTCCCAGAGCGGCCGCCGCGCGAAGGGATCGAGGTCTTGCCCGCGCGTGCCCTTGGGGAAGCGCGCGGTGGCGATGGCGATATGCGCCTTCAGCACCAGCCCGTAATGCCGCCGCATCTCCGCCGCTGGCATGCCGATGGCGATGGTGCGAGTGACGTCGGTGGTTCCCTCGCGATATTGCGCCCCTGAATCGATCAGATAGAGCGAGCCGGTGGTCAGCGCGCGCTTGCCCTTGGTGGTCGGCCGGTAATGCACGATGGCCCCGTTCGGGCCGAACGCCGAGATCGTATCGAAGGCGATGTCCCGGAGCTGGCCGGACTCGCGACGGCAGTCCTCGAGCTTCATCGCCGCGTCGATCTCGTCGATTTTGCCCGACTCGGCGACATCGTCGAGCCAGGCCAGGAACCGCGCCATGGCCACGCCATCGCGCAGATGCGCCGCGCGCGCGCCCTTGATCTCGGTCTCGTTCTTGAGCGCCTTGGGAAGAACGCACGGATCCGCGCCACGCACGAATTGCGCGCCTTCGGCCTTGAGCGCCTGGGCGAAGCGAATCGCCGCCGAGTCCGGATCGAGCCGGACTCGCGCCTTGGCTTCGCCGAGCGCCTTGATCCGGTCCATCAGCGCCGCGGGATCGGCGATATCGGCGACCTCGCGCAATTCGCCTTTGACGTTGTCGCCGATCTTTGCCGAGTCGATGAACAGGGTCGGCATTCCCTCAGCCGGCACGATGGCATAGGCAAAGGCCACCGGCGTATGCTTGATGTCGCCGCCCCGGAAATTGAACAGCCAGGCGATGGAATCGAGCATGGTCAGCAGCACGGCGTCGGCGTTCTCGTCTTTCAGCAGCGCCTGCACGTCGCGGATCTTCTCATGCGCGCTGCGCCCGGCATATTCGATCCCGTGCGGGACGATCTGATTTGCGGGCGGCTTCGGCCGGTCCTGCCAGATGAGGTCGATCGGATTACGGTCCAGCGGCAGGAGCTTGATGCCGGATTTGCCCAGCGTGTCCGTCAGCCGCTCGATTTCCTTGATGGTGTGCAGCGCCGGGTCGTAGCCGAGCGAGCCCCCTTTGCCCATTTGCTCGACGATCCAGCTCGACGGCTTGGCCTCCGGCGTCTGATGCACCTCGAACAGGGCCGGGTCGGTCTGTGCCTTGGCTTGAAGCACGTAGCGCCCGTCGACGAACAGCGCCGCCGCCTTTTCCAGCACGATGGCCACGCCGGCCGAGCCAGTGAAGCCGGTGAGCCAAGCCAAGCGCTCGGCAGGCGGGGCCAGGAACTCGTCTTGATGCTCGTCGCTATGGGGAACGAGAAAGCCCTTCAGCCTTCGCGACTTCAGTTCCCGCTGCAACGCCTTGACCCGCTCGCCGCTCGCGGCCGGGGAACTGACGTCCTCGAAGATTTGATACATGACGGATTACTTGTAAGGGCAAAGCTGCATGGCGATCAATCGCGCCGGGGATGCACATTGCGCCGGACTATTACCAGGGTTGCCCATCCGTCGAGAATGATTCGCTTTTCCAAGACAAAGCCGTAATTGCGGGTCCGCGCTTCGATGCTGCGCGCCTGGGTCTCGGTGAGACCTGACAGCACAGCCGTCCCGCCGGGCAGTACGTGCCTGGCATAGGCGGGCGCGAGGTCGTAATGGGCCCGTTCGAGCAAATTGGCCAGCACGAGGTCGGCTTTCACCACCCAAAGCCGCGGATGGGTAAAGCCGTTGGCCTCGGCCACCTGCACGGAACGGAGTGCGCAATTGTTCGCAGCGTTGTCGCGTGCCGTTCGGACCGCGATCGGATCGCTGTCGCTCGCCAGCACCCTACGTTTGAGCGCATGAGCGGCAGCGATGGCGAGAATGCCGGTGCCGGTGCCGATATCGACGATCTTGAGCGGACGGCGGCGTTTGAGGATGTCGTCGAGCGCGAGCAGGCAGCCGCGCGTCGTGGCGTGATGCGCGGTGCCGAACGCCCGCCCGGCGTCGATCTCGATGACGAATCTGTGGCTTGGCGCGCGCTCGCGGTCGTGGCTGCCATGCACGTAGAAACGCCCGGCGCGAACCGGCCCGCGCTTGCCTTGCGACAAGGTCACCCAATCGGCTTGCGCCACCGCCTCGATGGCGAGCGGGCCGAGCTCGCCGCCGGCGCCCGCCGCTTCGATCAACGCCAGCAGCTCGTCCCGCGCGGGCGGCGCGTCGTAATGCGCGAACACCTCGAAGCGGCCATTGCCGCGATCGAACAGACCGACGGCGAGGGGGGCGGGGTCCGCGTCCTCGAGTGCGCGTGCAATGCGTTCCGCGGGCAGCGCCGCGGCTTCGATGCTTGCTTGGTGGATCATGCGCCGGCTCCGGCCGTTGGCGGTGCTGGCGCTGGCGCGGTGTCGAGCGGGGCATGCATGGCGGCGAAGCTTAGGCGAGCCGAGCCGTCACAAGCAAACGCCGCCGCCGGCCTCGGACCTGAAGCCGCGGATTGGCCTAAGGGGACGTTACCGTCTCGGGTAGGCTCAAAGAGGATTGCGGGCCGGGGCAGACGCGGGGCGCCGCCTCCTGCACGCAAGGCGCGCTTGGCGGCGAGCCGCAGATCTCCGCAAGCTTCGCCTGAGAAACGCAGGTGCCTTCCGGCCCGCGCCAGCCAGGACCGCCTTTGCAGCCGCAGCCTTTGCAGCGGCACACCTCCTGGGCGAAGGCCGCTGGCCCCGCCGCAGGGACGAGAAATGCAAGGAAAATCAAGGACAGAACAGCCGTGGCGACCCGCATGGCACCCTCCCTCACAACGAACCACGCGGCTAATGTACACGTTTCGTTTTGTTCTCACCGGGAGGCTCTCACGCCCGCTCGACGAAACTGTCGACCACCTTCTTCTGCCCGGCCTTGTCGAAATCGACGGTGAGCTTGTTGCCGTCGATCTGCGCCACCCGGCCATAGCCGAATTTCTGGTGGAACACCCGCTGGCCTATCTCGAGTCCGGCGCCTTCCGCCGTGCTCGCCGCCACCAAGGTGCCTTCGATGGTCAGCGGCTCGCGACCGCGCGGGCCCGCCGCCCCGGGCGCGCGGTTTCGCTGCGCGCGCCGCCAGCCCGGCGTCTCGTAGCAGCCGCCGGCGAACAAATTCTCCGCCGTGTCGAACCGGCTCGGTCCGTAGCCGCGGGCGAGCTTGTCTTCGGCGACCTCGATATGCTCGATCGGCAACTCGTCGATGAAGCGCGAGGGGAGCGCGGTTTGCCAGGTCCCCCGCGTGCGGCGGTTCTGCGCGAAGGTGATCTTGGCGTGCTGGCGCGCGCGCGTAATCCCCACATGCGCGAGCCGGCGCTCTTCTTCGAGCCCGGCGCGGCCGGCGTCGTCGAGGCTCCGCTGATGCGGCAAGAGACCTTCGTCCCAGCCCGGCAGGAACACGGTGTCGAATTCGAGCCCCTTGGCCGAATGCAAGGTCATCAGACTGACCCGCTCGGCGCCTTCCTCGGTTTGCGCATCCATCACCAGCGACACGTGCTCGAGGAAGCCGGGAAGCGTGTCGAACTCCTCCATGAAACGGATCAGCTCTTTCAGGTTTTCGAGCTTCGACTGCGCCTGCGGCGAGCGCTCGGCCTGCCACATGCCGGTATAGCCCGACTCGTCGAGGATCAATTCGGCGAGCTCGGTATGGCGCATGGTCTCGATCAGCGAGCGCCAGCGGTCGAAGGCGGTGATGAGGTCTTGCAGCGCCTTGCGCGGTTTCGGCTTCAGCTCTTCGGTCTCGACGATCAGCCGCGCCGCCTGGAACAAGGGTACGCCTTGCGCGCGCGCCAGCTGATGCAGCGATTTGAGCGTCGACTCGCCCAGGCCCCGCCGCGGCACATTGACGATGCGCTCGAATTTGAGATCGTTGGCCGGGTTCAGCGTCACCTCGAAATAGGCGGTGGCGTCCCTGATCTCCTGCCGCTCATAGAAGCGCGGGCCGCCGATCACCCGATAGGGGAGGCCGAGCGTGATGAAGCGGTCCTCGAAGGCGCGCATCTGGAACGAGGCGCGCACCAGAATGGCGATCTCGCTCAAGGCGTGACCTTGGCGCTGCATCTGCTCGATGTCCTCGCCGATCACGCGCGCTTCCTCCTCGTCGTCCCAGCAGCCCTCCACCACCACCTTCTCGCCCCATTCGCCGTCGGTGCGCAGCGTCTTGCCGAGCCGCCCCTTGTTATGCGCGATCAGGCCGGAGGCCGCGGCGAGGATATGCCCGGTCGAGCGATAATTGCGCTCCAGCCGGATAATCTTGGCGCCGGGGAAGTCGGTCTCGAATCTGAGAATGTTGTCGACCTCGGCGCCGCGCCAGCCATAGATCGACTGGTCGTCGTCGCCGACGCAGCACACATTGCCGTTGCCCTGGGCCAGCAGCCGCAGCCAGAGATATTGGGCGACGTTGGAGTCCTGATATTCGTCGACCAGCATATAGAGAAAGCGCTGCTGATATTTCGCCAGCACCTCGGGCTGCTCCTGGAACAGGCGCAAATTTTCGAGCAGGAGATCGCCGAAATCGGCCGCGTTCAGTTCCTTGAGCCGCCGCTGATAAAGCTCGTAGAGCGCGCGCGCCTTGCCGCTGGCGAAGGCGAAGCTCTCGCCCTCGGGCACCCGCTTCGGCACCAGCCCTCGGTTTTTCCAGCCGTCGATCATGATGGCGAGCACCCGCGCCGGCCAGCGCTTCTCGTCGATATTCTCGGCGGCCAGCAATTGC
The DNA here is from genome assembly GCA_035456885.1 of Methyloceanibacter sp. Classification (GTDB taxonomy): domain Bacteria; phylum Pseudomonadota; class Alphaproteobacteria; order Rhizobiales; family Methyloligellaceae; genus Methyloceanibacter. The sequence goes on along the minus strand of DATICH010000188.1, from coordinate 857 downwards.
TTGATCAGCCTGATCTGGTCATCGGTATCGAGCACCGTGAAGGACGGCTTGAGATCGACCATCTCGGCGTGGCGGCGCAGGATCTTGACGCCGATGGCGTGGAAGGTGCCGAGCCAGGGCATGCCTTCCACCACGCCGCCGATCAGGTTGCCGATGCGCTGCTTCATTTCGCGCGCCGCCTTGTTGGTGAAGGTGACGGCGAGGATTTGCGAAGGGCGCGCCCGGCCGAGGCTTAGGATATGGGCGATACGGGTGGTGAGCACGCGGGTCTTGCCGGTACCGGCGCCGGCGAGCACCAGCAGCGGACCGTCGAGCGTCTCCACCGCCTCGCGCTGCTCCGGATTGAGCGCGTCGAGATAGGCAAGCGGACGATGGCGCATGGCCCGCTGCGAGGTGGGTAGCGTCTCCGGGCTCTCGGGAGGCTGTTCGGCGGGCAGCGCCTCGACCGCGGTTGCGCGAATCTTGCTCATGACGCAGAACTATACCACCTGCCGTGCGTCCGGAAGGAAAGCCCGCGCGATGCGCCCGCAATCCTCGCCGATTCTGCTATTTTCGTGCTTCCCGCTCCGATCGCGCACCGAAAGCGAGGTCCGGCCTTGAATCGCCCACAGCCAACAAAGAACGGCGGAGAGGAATCGGCCAGTTCGCGTCTTTCTTCCTTCGCCAGAAGCGCGCTGACCCAGCAATGGTCGGTTCTCGCCTTCCTGATTGTCAGCTTTATCATCGCTCAGGCGACCATTCTCGCACTTCACGTCGAGCCGCTTCAGCCGGAGGGAGCGTTGGCCACCGAGGCGGGCGGCGCGAATGCCGCACCCAGCGACTCTGAGGCGAACACAGACGAGCAAGCCGGCGCTTCG
>DATICH010000187.1:0-13678 GCA_035456885.1 Methyloceanibacter sp. | reverse complement strand
TTCACCGCTTGGCGGCTGCGGTGGTCTAAAGCGTTCCTCGTCATCGACGAAACCCGGCCCTTACTTGAAGGCACACACCAACGCGCCCCCCAACGCTGTCCGCCATGTCCCCTAGGGTGGTCAATCGAGTCCTTGCCACCCTCGCCACCCTCTGGATCGCCACGGCGGCAGCCGCAGAGGGCGTGCCTCAGCCGCCAGGAATGAGTACCATCCCCACGGACATCCCCGGCTGGGAGGGATTGAAATGCGTAAAAGCGTGGTGCCTCGTTGAGCGGAATGACATTCTATACCTGTACGGAGATTGCCTATCGCAAGGGCGGGCCGCTGGTCCCGATGACCCAATCTACGTTGCCAAGATGGCAAGGCCAGTGAAGGGGAAAGAAAAACCAGCTTGGCTTGGTTCTCTGGGGTCATGGTCCCCTCCGGGCTAAGCGTGGGCTAAATAACCCACCTGTCAGACGCCGCCCCAAATCAGACGCATCATAGCTGATAGTTTTTAGGCCATTTGTGCTTCGGGCATATCCTTGCCAAGGTTGGGGTCGTGGGTTCGAATCCCATCGCCCGCTCCAATTTTCCTTCCTGAAAAGGCAAACGGCCCCTCAAACGGGGCCGCTTTCATTTCGCGTGAGCTGCGCACGGCTACCAGGGCCAAGGCGAACGCCCGAAGGTGCGTGGCTGCGTGTAAGTATAATTGTAGCTCGGGCGCCGCACGGTCCGTTTGCGTTTCTTCTTTGGCCTAGGCTGCGAAATGTCGCCGTCGACACTCGTCGTGGTGATCTTCGCTGGCGTGTCCTTGGCCCAGACCAGGAAATCGGCACCCTTGGGCAGACTGGCCGAGTTAATTGCGATGTCGCCGATGATCAGCGACGAGCCTGGCGTAAGCCGTTCGGAGATCTTCTGCCGAATGTCGCTTGGTATCTCGATACGATCGAGGGCGCTCTTTGGATCGTCACCCTGGACGCTCACGGCCATCCATCGTGCCTTGGTCTCGCCCGGCTCGAACTTCATGGCGGTGAAGAGGTAGGTGCCGAGCGGCGTTTCGGGATCGCGGAAGCTGACCGGCGCGTCGAACACCCGGCCGAACTCCTGCCTGACGAAGAGATGGCCGACCGGCGGCTCTTCCTTACCGGCGACCTCATAAACCTTCTTCACCAAGTCGTCGTTGAACGTGCCGGTCTCGGGCAGCTCGTTCGCCTTCTGGAATTCCTTGATGGCCGTCACTGTCGCCTTGCCCAGCGTGCCGTCGAAATCGACCGGCATCAGATACCCCATCTCCGAAAGGATGCGCTGCACGCCGACGATGCGGTCACGTTGCGTGCGCCGCGTCACCAGAATGCGCAAAGGTGCCGTTGAGCGAGGCTCCGCGGCCTGAACCGCGACGGCTTTGGCTCCCGCGGTGAGCTTTAGGGCAACAGGAGAAAGCGGCTCGTCGCTGGCATCGGCGGCGGCCGGTGCGGGGAGCGTGGTTTCGGTCGGGGCCATAGGAGCGGCGATTGGGGCTGGTGCCGGCTCGCGCGGCGCTACTTCGGCGACCACGCTTGCGGCTTCGGCGGCTCCGGCTTTGACGTCCAGCGCCACGGGGGCAACCTCGAGCTCAGCCGCAGCCGAAACGGGCTCGGTAGGGCTCGTGAGTTCGGCGGCCTGAGGCTGTGCCGGAACCTCGGCTGGTGCAGCCGCTACCGCAGGGTCGGGGCCGCCGTCCTCGTCCAGGGCGTGATACGTGGCGCCGGCCGCCTCAGCCGGCGTTCCCCGATCGCCTTGCTTGGCAGTCTGAGCTGGCATTCCCTCGAAGGGGTCGAAGGCATGCGTGCGCGTGTCTTCGACCTGCGTCTCCAGGCTCGCGCTGTCGGCGGCGGATGAATCAGACGGCACGATCTGGGCGGCCTTGGCTTGCGTGGAGGCGGTAGCGACTTGGGAGCGCGCTGCTCCGGATCCGTTCTCGAAAGCGGTGACACTCACTGCGGGAGTCCGGTCGATGGTGACGCCGCCGATATCGGCCTTGGCGAGAATGACGGGAAGGCTCTGCTGGCGCTCGGCGGGCGGCGTATCGAGACCAGACTGGCGCTGCGGGGGATGGTCCTGCTTCACCAAGGTTGGCGGGGGAGGCGGGGGCAACGGCTGGAACAGAATCTCGTGCTCGACGATCTCCGGCGCCACGCTGTCGCGGGCCACCACGACATGCTCGCCGACGGTGGTGATCCCGAACAGTTTGGGCGCGAACGAGAAGGGGAGGCGGATGCAGCCATGACTCGCCGGGTAGCCCGGCACGACGCCGGCATGCAGCGCCGTGCCTGACCAGGTCAGCCGCTGCATATAGGGCATCGGTGCGCCGCTATAGAGGTTTGAGTGGTGCCTGCGCTTTTTCTCGAGGATGCTGAAGACCCCGGCCTTGGTTGCGTAGCCGCGCATTCCCGTGGAGACCTTCGAGCTAGTGACCAGCGTGGTGCCCCGATAGATCTCGACCTTTTGGTTGTTCAGGGAGACGACCAAGGTCATCGGCTCGCCGTTCGCCGGGTCGGGCAATGGCTCCTCGACGCGCTTGGCAGATCCCTGGCGCTTCTTAGCCTCGGCCGGCAGGCTGGCGCCCACGGCAAGCGCAAGTGCGGCTATGCCGAGAACCGCGAAAATTGTCGGTGAAGTTCGTCGCGCGACGGCAACCGCCGCATCCTTCAAACGCCCTGTACGCAACACACACGCTCCCCGTCAATGGTCCGACCCATAGGTGAGCCTCCCCCGTGTCGAGCCCCCAGGACTCAAAAATCACAGTAAAAGAGGCGTACCTATTTGACCAGTAGAAGCCTTCCGATCCCCTAACGCCCGACCCCCCAAATAGTGCCGGCTCAAGTTTCCCCCTATTTCCAAAAAAACCCGCCGCATCGGCCACTTACAGCCAAAAGCGGCGCAGGATTGCTACCGGGGCCATCCGGCGCAAAGGTAGCCAAGCCTCGAATAAACTTGGTCCTTGTTCCATTCTCGCAACACTTGTCTCGCTACCAAGCGTGCTTTCCAACGAGACGCTTTCGGAGGTTCCCCCACGGTCGGATTGGAAAGCCCTTGCTTCGGAGTGGGGGCCCAAATAAATCCGAGGTCGACATTCCTAAGCAGGCTGCAGGGGAGGCGAACATGCTGGTTTCGACGAATCCGCGGCGGCGCGCTGCCGTCCGGGCGATCTCTCTGGCCTTCGTGGCGGCCATGCTCGCCGGCTGCGGCATCAATACCATTCCGACCTTGCAGGAGCAGGCGAAGGCTGCCTGGAGCCAGGTTCTGAACCAGTACCAGCGCCGCGCCGACCTCATTCCCAATCTGGTCGAGACGGTGAAGGGCTTCGCCGAGCAGGAAAGCAAGGTTCTGACCGAAGTTGTCGAGGCGCGCGCCAAGGCGACCCAGGTGCAGATCCCGCCCGACATTCTCACCAATCCCGATGCATTCCAGAAATTCCAGGAGGCGCAGAACGGCCTCTCCGGTGCACTCGGCCGACTGCTTGTCGTCGTCGAGCGCTATCCCGATCTGAAGTCCAACCAGAATTTCCTGGCGCTCCAGTCGCAACTCGAAGGCACCGAGAACCGCATCGCCATCGCCCGGCAGGACTACATCACGGCGGTCAAGGACTACAACACCGAGCTCCGAACCATTCCCGGCCGCTGGTGGCGCGCGGTGCTTTATCCTGACGCCGAACCCATGCAAAATTTCACGGCGGCGCAGGGCGCGGAGACCGTTCCGACGGTGGAATTCTGAGGTCGATGACTGCCTAGTGTGGGGGGCGTAATGGCCGCGATGCGGTGCTTCGGCGGTATGGTCTTGGCCATCGCGCTCGCGCTTTGGCTTCTGCCCCTTGCCGCTGCTCCCGTCTTTCCGGAACTGACCGGGCGCGTCGTCGATGACGCCAATCTGCTGACCTACCCCGAGGAGGTGGCGATCACCGCCGACCTCAAGGCGCTCGAGGACAAGAGCTCCGATCAGGTCGTGGTCGTCACCCTGCCATCGCTGCAAGGCTACAGCATCGAGGATTTCGGCTACCAGCTCGGCCGTCATTGGGGCATCGGCACCGAGCGGTTCGACAACGGCGTGATCCTTTTGGTCGCGCCGAATGAGCGGAAGGTCCGCATCGAGGTTGGCCGCGGGCTCGAAGGCACCCTCACCGATGCGCTGTCCAGGATCATCATCGAGAACGCGATCCTGCCGCGCTTCCGCGAAGGCGACTTTGCCGCGGGCATCAAGGATGGCGTGCGCGACGTCATTCTCGTCCTCACCGGCGATGCCGCCGAGGTCGAGCAGCGCGGCAAGGCGCGTCAGGACGCAGACAACCAGACGCTGGACTGGGTCCTGGTGATCCTGTGGCTCGCGATCTGGCTGTGGATTGCCTACAGCATTTGGCGCGGCGTTCATTATGCTCAGCGCGCGGGCCGCGGGGCGGGCGGTCCGATCCTGGTGCCGGGACCGGGCTGGAGCGGCGGAGGCAGTGGCGGATGGAGTAGCGGAGGGTCGAGTGGCGGAGGGTTTTCCGGCGGCGGCGGCAGCTTCGGCGGCGGCGGCGCCTCGGGCGGATGGTGAGGCGGTGGCGCAAGAGCTGTTCAGCCAAGAAGACCGCGCCGCCATCGCCGAGGCGATCTCCCGCGCGGAGGCCAAGACCTGCGGCGAGATCGTCGTCGTCGCGGCGGTCGCCTCCGACGGCTATCGCTCCTTCGGCGTGCTGTGGGCGGCGCTGCTCGCGCTCGCCGTGCCGATGCCGCTGATCTTCGCCACCAAATGGCCGGTCGAGATCATCTATCTGCTTCAGCTGCTCGTGTTCTTTATCTGCCTCGTGCTGTTCCAATGGGAGAAGCTGCGCTATGCGCTGGTGCCCAAGGCGGTGAAGCGCGCCCGCGCGCATCAGCGCGCGGTCGAGCAGTTCCTGGTGCAGAACATGCACACCACCGAAGGCCGCACCGGCGTGCTGATCTACGCCTCCTTCGCCGAGCGCTTTGCCGAGGTGATCGCCGACCAGGGCATCTACCGCAAGGTGCCTCCCTCGACCTGGGAGGACGTGGTCGGCGAGCTCACCAATCATCTCGCCCGCGGCTCCACCACCGAAGGCTTCATCCGCGCCATCGAGCGCTGCGGCAAGATTCTCGCCAAGCACTTCCCGCCCGGCATGGCGAGCAAGAACGAGCTGCCCAATCATCTGATCGTGCTCGATGCCTACGGGCGCCCGTAGCGCCAACGAGACCACGGAGACCGCGCGGCCGGCCGGCCGCCGCGCGCTTGCCGGCTGGATGCTGTTCGACTGGGCCTCGCAGCCCTTCTATACGCTGGTCGTCACCTTTCTGTTCGCGCCCTATTTCGTCAACGGCTTCATCGCCGATCCGGATCGCGGCCAGGCGCTGTGGGCCTATGCCACCGGCTTCGCCGAACTGATCGCCGCCCTCGCCGCCCCGGTGCTCGGCGCCGTCGCCGACACCGGACAACCGCGCAAGCCATGGATCGCTGGCTTCTCCGTGCTGCTGGTCGCCGGGCTGTGCGGTCTGTGGCTGGCCGAACCCGGCCGCGGCGATCTCGTGCCGGTGGTGCTGATCGCCTTCGGCCTCGCCACCATCGGCGCCGAGCTCGCCACCGTGTTCACCAACGCGATGATGAGCTCACTGGTCTCCGGCCGGAGGCTGGGCACGCTGTCCGGCACCGGCTGGGCCACGGGATACGTCGGCGGCCTGCTGAGCCTCGTCCTGTTCGCCGGACTGCTCGTCGCCGACCCCACCACCGGCAAGACCCTGCTCGGCCTGCCGCCGCTCTTGTCGCTGGATCCCGCCACGCGCGAAGGCGACCGCCTGGTCGGGCCGTTCGCGGCGCTCTGGTATCTGGTGTTCGTGCTGCCGCTATTTCTGTTCACCCCCGACCGGCCGCCGGGCCCGCGCCAAGCGCACGCGGTGAGGGCCGGCCTCACCCAGTTCCTGCGCTCGCTGAAGGCGCTGGTGCGCGAGCACGGCCAGGTCGCCTTGTTCCTGCTCGCGCGCATGCTGTACGCCGACGGCGTCGGCGCCGTATTCGCCTTCGGCGGCATATACGCCGCCACTGTGTTCGGCTGGGGCGCGCTCGAGCTCGGCCTGTTCGGCATCGTGCTGACGGTCGCCGGTACGATCGGCGCTTTCCTCGGCGGCCCGCTCGACGACCGGGTGGGCTCCAGGACGGTGATCGTGACGGCGCTGCTCCTGTTCATCGCCGGCTCGATCGGCGTGCTCTCGGTCGACCGGAGCCACGTCTTGTTCGTGGTGCCGGTCGAGACCAAGCTTGCCGGCAGCGCGCCGTTCTCCTCCACCGGAGAGCAAGTGCTGCTCGCCTTCGCCATGCTAATCGGCCTCGCCGCCGCGCCGGTGCAAGCCTCCAGCCGCACCCTGCTCGCCCGGCTCTGTCCGCCGGAGAAGATCACCGAGTTCTTCGGCTTCTTCTCCTTCTCCGGCAAGGTCACCGCCTTCGCCGCGCCGCTGGCGATCGGCGTGGTGACGCACGCCACCGAAAGCCAGCGCCTCGGCATCGCCGCCTGCCTGGTGTTCCTGGTCGCCGGCCTGGTGCTGCTGCTGCGGGTCAAAGCGAGATGACTACTCCCCGCCGAGCACCAAGGTCCAATAGGGGCGCCCGCTCTCATTCTTGGCCATCGCCACGCCGATCGCCGTGACGTTCCCGCGCAGCAGATTGGTGCGGTGGCCGGAGCTTTGCTTCCAATAGGCCAGCACGTCGGCGAAGGATTTGAGCCCGGCGGCGACGTTCTCGGACGCGATCTTGGCCTTGAACCCGGCGCGCCGGGCGCGCGCCAGGGCGGTCGAGCCGTCGGAGCCGTAATGGCCGATCCAGCTCCGCCCGGCCTGCGTCTGCGATTGCACCGCGGCGGCGCGATTGAGCCGGTCGTCGAGCACCAGCGCATTGCGTCCGTTGGCGGTGCGGTAGGCGTTGATCGCCGCGAGCGCCGCCTCCGGATCGAGCGGCTCCACCGGCTTCTTGGCGTATTCCGGCGACACGAACGACGACGAGCAGCCGCCGAACGGTTTCCACAGACAGGGCAGCCGCAGCTCGGCCGCGGCTTGCCTCGCCGCGAGACTTGTAACTGTCACCGTGATGGCGATGGTCAAGGCGCGCCGCATCGTCCCCGTCGCACGATTGCCGTCCCTCGATCGCGCCATTTTACAGGCGAGCGCCCGCGCAGCCAAAGACCCAATTCCGCCTCGGGATTGGCCGCGGACCGCCGGCTGGCGGCGCGCCGATGCCAAGAGTAGAGTCGGACGCATGACGCACCTGGCCAGCCCGTAATGGCCCGGGGGGAGCCCCGATGCGGCTGCGAACCAAGCCCGCAGGCGCCGCACCCCGTCCCGCCGTCACGAACGCCTCGCGAAGACCCCCGCAGAAGGACGAAGTGGGTGGAGTCTAGTGTGGTTGTGAAAGGCGGGGATAAGTTTTTGCGGCGGTGCTAAAATGTGCGCGGACGATTCAGAGGAGGACGGCCATGTTGAGGAGTGCCGCACTATTATTGCTGTTGGCAGGCTTGCTTGGGTTCGCCGCGCCGACGCGCGCCGACGATGTCAAGGCCGCCATCGAGGCGGGCAACGCGAAGATGGAGGCCGATTACGCTGCGGGCGATACCAAGGCGATTGCCGAAGCCTACACCGAGGACGGCGTGATGCTGCCGCCAGACGCCACCGTGGTCTCCGGCCGCGCGGCAATCGAGGCGGTGTGGAAAAGCTGGATCGACGACGGGTTGAAGAATCTGAAGCTGAAAACCACCGCAGTCGAGTCCGCGAGTGACTTGGCTTACGAGATCGGCAATTTTTCGCTGGAAGTACCGGCTAAGGGCGGGGGCACGGCGCTCGCGCCGGGCAACTATGTCGTGATCTGGAAGCGCGGCGACGACGGCGTGTGGCGGATCAAGGTCGACACCTGGAATGACGCGCCGGCGCCGACCACCGACTGAGCGCCGCTCAGCGCTTCGGGTAGGCGTGAAGACGTAATCCTTCTTCGCCACACGATCGTGTGGCAGGCTCGTTATGGCCGGGCTTGTCCCGGCCATACGAGGCTTGTGCTGGCAACTCGGCCCTTAATGCCGGAAGTGGCGCATGCCTGTGTGCGCGGATCGTCTTTCGGATCGATGTAGTCGATGCCCCACGGCCCGCGAACAAAAACGCGGCTGCCAAAACCGGTTTCATGCCTCTCTCCTCTTTTCGGCCGCGCATGATTAGGCAAAGCGCCCGGGCCAAGCAAGGCAGCTGGCACACGATTTCCGACAATCGCCCTCGGGCTTAGCGCGATAGACCGGCGCGGGCGCGCTGTTCCTCGAGCCGTCCGCCGAGCCACAAGCGTAGCATGCGGATGTCGCACTGGAGCGACCACAACGGGTGAGCCACCATGCTCGGCCGGTTGCGCTCGATCACCAGATGGCCGGTCCAGGCGAGCAGATAACCGAGCCCGATGCCGAGGATGGCGATCATGGGGTTGAGCGTGACGACGCCCAGAACCAGCGCGGCAATGCCGAGGAGCGTGCCGAGAAAGTGCAGCGCTCTGGTGCCGCCCTGCGCATGATCGCGCAGGTAAGCATGCCAAAATTCCTCGAACGACTCTGCTTTGTTTGCCATCTGCCCTCCAATCCGGGCACGAATGCGGTTCACCAATCGGCCGCACAAGGTTTTGCCTTCCGGCGTATAAACTTTAAGCTCGCGCTTGAGTTTGCCGCCTGTTGAAGTGAAGCCGACCGTCTCTGTCAAGTCGCGAGCCCCGATGCCGACCATCGAAATCATCTTCGCGCTGATTGGGCTGACGATTCCGCTGATCGGAGTTGTCGGCGCCATCCGCAGCCGGGAGCCCGACCGCTGGGCGGAAGGGCTGTTGATCGGCGTGTATCTGGGCGCGCTTGGCGCCGTCAGCCTGGTCGCCATCCTAGTGCAATTCGGGATGTTGTGATCCGCGGGCGTCCCGTGCTCGGCGCAAGACTCAGCCTCAATCTCCTCTGCTGCATTCGTCCGATGCTCCAACTTTGTATCGAAGTTGATGCGATTTTTTGAGGTTAATAGTTGCTGAGGAAAAATCGCGATTACCGCACCGCATTCCACAATCAAACCATTCCGATCGCCAACATTCGCTCTACCGTGACCGCCAGACAGCATGGAGCCAAACAAATGAGCGAAGCCTTGAGCGATGTCAGGGTACCCAATCAACCGGGCCAGCAACCGGGACAGGAGTCGGTTGAAAGTGTCGCGTTGGCTGGGGCGGCGGCGATCCAGCGGATCATCGCCGAGCGAGATAATCTGCGCAGCCGCCTGGGAAGCCAACAGCGAGAAATGATGACTCTGACTGCTTTGAATGAAGAGCTTCGCCGGCAGCTTGTCCTCATCCGGCACCACTATGTCGAGCTCGGCTCGAAAATCTTGGCCCAGCTCGAGCAATTCGACCAGGTGACCCGTGAGGTGATGCGGGACCACAGCCAGAACCCTACGGGCGGATCGAACGACGATGCGAACCTTGTCGCTCTTGCGCACAGACTCAAGCCGAGCAACGGCTACGCAAAGTCCGCGAGTTAGGAACGTCGTACAACCAGGTTGAGACTTCGCCGTCAGCTCGAGCGTGGCGCGCTTCGCTCAATTGCGCTCATTTGCGTTACCCGGTGTTACCCATATCGCCGCGCGCATTGTGCCCACCGGGCGCAATTGTTCGGATTGGCATAACGGAGACGCAACCCATTTCCGCGAGAATGGTCAGGAAACGCCCGACAGCAGAACCGGGCGACGACATGGGATTGCGTCATGAGCAAGGTTCCCCACTGCGCGTTGGTTCGCGGCTACGTCCTCAACAATTTGGAGGACGGACCGGTTCGCGTTGCCGACCTGGTGCAACGCGGAAAGGCCGAGTTTGGCTTTTCGCATGCGGAGATCGAAGCCGCGGCCAAACATTTCGGCGTGGAGACACGGGTCGAGAAGGGGAGAATATACTGGATGCGGCCTGCCAATCTGTTTGCCATTTGGTGGGGCTTGCGTCGAGAACCCGACTTCGCTCGGGATGCCTCAGCGCGATAGCTGGAAAAATGCGCCATCCCAAAGGTGCGCAGCAAGATAGCGGACGCCGGCGAACCTAATGCCGGAAATGCCGCATCCCGGTGAACACCATGGCGAGGCCGGCTTTGTCGGCCGCTTCGATCACGTCGACGTCGCGCATCGCGCCGCCCGGCTGGATCACCGCGGTGGCGCCGACTTCGACGATCGCCTCCAGCGCGTCGGGAAACGGGAAGAAGGCGTCCGATGCCGCGACCGCGCCTTGCGTCAGGCTCGCGCCCGCCCCTTGCGTCTTCGCCGCCTCCGCCGCCTTCCACGCCGCCATGCGCGCGGCGTCGATGCGTGACATCTGCCCCGCACCGATGCCCACCGTGGCGCCGTCCTTGGCATAGACGATCGCGTTCGACTTGACGTGCTTCGCCACCGCGAAGGCGAACAGCAGGTCGGCGAACTCGGCGTCGGTCGGCTTGCGCTTGGTCACCACCGTCACTTCGCGCGGCGCCACCAGGCCGTTGTCGCGCGATTGCAGCAGAAGGCCGCCCGACAGCGAGCGGAAGGTGACACCGCCCGCTTTGGGATCGGGCAGGCCGCCCGCGAGCAGCAGCCGCAGATTTTTCTTCTCGGCGATAATCTCCTTCACCTCTTGGCTTGCGTCGGGCGCGATGATCACCTCGGTGAAGATCTTCACGATCTCGCGCGCCGCGTCCGCGTCGAGCGGCCGGTTTGCCGCGACGATGCCCCCGAAGGCGCTGACCGGATCGCAGGCGAGCGCCTTGGCGTAGGCCTCGCGCAAGCTGGGCGCGGTCGCCACGCCGCAAGGATTGGCGTGTTTGATGATGGCGATGGCCGCGTGCTTCGCCGGATCGAACTCGGCAACGAGCTCGTAGGCCGCGTCGGTATCGTTGAGATTGTTGTAGGAGAGTTCCTTGCCCTGCACCTGGGTCGCGGTGGCGACGCCCGGACGCCGCTCGGCGGTGCGATAGAACGCCGCCCATTGATGCGGGTTCTCGCCATAGCGGAGCTTGTCGGCGAGCGAGCCGGCGATGGCGAGCGCCCGCGGCGTGTTCTCGTCGAGCACGCCGGCGAGCCAGCCGGCGATCGCCGCGTCATATTGCGCGGTGCGGGCATAGGCGCGCGCCGCGAGTGCTTTGCGTAAGCCAAGCGTGGTGGCGCCGTCATGCGCATCCATCTCGTCGATCACGGCGGCATAATCGGCCGGATCGACCACCACCGTCACCGCGTCGTGGTTCTTCGCCGCGGCGCGGATCATCGCCGGGCCGCCGATGTCGATATTCTCGACGCAAGTGGCGAAGTCGGCGCCGCCGGCGACCGTCTGCTCGAATGGGTAGAGATTGGCCGCGAGCAGATCGATCGGATGGATCGCGTGGTCGGCGAGCGCCTTGAGATGCGCCTCGTTCTCGCGCACCGCGAGCAGCCCGCCGTGGATCTTGGGGTGCAGGGTCTTCACCCGCCCGTCCATCATTTCCGGCATGCCGGTGACCTCGGCGACGTCGGTCACCTCGATGCCGGCCTCGCGCAGCAGCTTGGCGGTGCCGCCGGTGGAGACAATCTCTACCCCGTGACGCCGCAGCGCGCGGGCGAACTCGGCAAGACCGGTCTTGTCGCTCACCGAGAGGAGTGCGCGGGCAATCCTTCTTTCGTCCATGAGCTAGGCTGCTTCGGGCGCGGCGTCGTTCGGATCGACCAAGGTGTGGCCGCCGCCGCCCTCGGTGACGCGCTCGATGTTCCACACGATCCTGACCTCGAACGCCTCGCCCATCATGCCGCCGAGCACGATCTGCTGCGTCGGTTGCGGCCCGCGCCCGTCGGCCAGGAAGAAACTCTCCTCGATCTTGGTCTCCGGCGCATTCGAGCTGATCCGCCAGGTCTCGCCGTTCTTGAGCTTGAGCAGCACGCTCGCCCCGCCCGCCATCTCGGCGCGCACCGTCGGGTGTAGGTGGAAGCGGATCGCATATTCGCCGCCGATCATCGCCCCGTCAGGACTCTTCAAGCCAACCGGCGCGGTGAGCTTGTCCTCGCTGGAGATCAGTGTGCCGCTCGGGGCGATCAAGAACTGCCGCGCGTGTTGCACGCCGAAATGCGCCAAATAGCCGTCATGCGAGCCCTTGATTCTGAGATTGTCGCCCTGATCGGCGAAGGCGGCTTGCGCGTTGGCCGGACCGGCGAGCGGCGAGTCCTGCGCAATGCCGCTTCCGTTCTGTCCGGCGGCGGTGAACTCGGCGGAGGAGGTGTCCTCGAAGCTCAAGGTCGAATGCGCCGGCGTTGAGCGCGAATAGGGGCGCCACTCGTCGTGATCGATCGACGGCGAGCCGCAATTGACGATGATCGGGCAATTCGCCGAGCTCAGCTCGAAGGAGAGGAAGCCCGCATGCGCTCTGGCGCTGAGCGAGGGCGCCGGCGCCGGCCCGATGTCGCAGATCAGCACGGTCGGCCCGCAGGCGAGCCGCACATAGCCTGAGTTCGTCGCCCCGCGCACTGGCGCTCCTTCGACGTCGTCATAAGCGAGCACCGTAGCGAGGGCGTCGGTCGGGGTGGGGCCCGCGCCATTGAAACGGGCAAGCGTCCCGTCGCCGGTGCGGAAGAAGCGGAGCATCGGCATGATGCGGTCGATCGCGTCGGCGAGCTCCTTGGGCGGCGCGCGATCGCGTGCCACGAAACATTGCCGGAGTGGGAGGAGATCGAGCAAAAGCTCGACGAGCGCATCCGGGTTGCGCGAGATATGCCCGCCGTCCGGCAGGATTTGCCGCTCAAGCTCCTTGCAGAAGGGCCGTGAATAGCGGTCGACCACCGCCTGCTGCTCCGCGATGCAGAGCCCGGCATAGATCAGCGCCATCAGCGCCACGAGCCGCGGCACGCCGTCCTGCGCGTTGCGATAGCTCGCCGAGAGATAACGGAGCTGCGAGGTGAGCGCCTTGAGGAAGGTCTCGTAGGCTTCCGGTTCGCCCGAGTCGAGGATCAACACCGAATTGGACAGCCAGGAGATCACCCGGCGGCCGACGATCTCGGGCTGCCAGGCGAGTGGATGGATCGAGCGCTTGAGCACGATGAAATCGTTGACCAGCGCCTTGGCCTGCTCGCGCGACAATTCGCTGTCGGCGGCGCGGAGATGCCGCAACCAGCCGAAACCGTAAAGTTCGCGCGCCCAAGCTTCCGACGGGGGCGCGATCTCGAACGGCGACTCTATCTCGACTTCCGCGAGGCGCCCGGCCAGTCCGAAATGGCCGTTGTAAAGCTCGGTGGCGAAGCTCGGGTCGGCGGTCCTGAGTTCCTGCGGCGCGAGCAGCAGCTGCTCGGCCTGGGTGCCGGGATAGGAGATGCTTGCCATGCTCGACAGCATGAAGCGGCGTAAGGCCCCCGGGCCGCCGAGGCGCGTGACCTGCCCGCGTGCGCCGCGCTCGAAGGGCTGAGAGTCAGCCGCCATGCTGCGTTATCTCCAAGCTGCCGCCTCGCATCGCCTTGCGGACGCGAAGGCCTCCCCGTGCACCCTGAGGCCCGCATTGTCGGGCGGCGGCGGTTTTCGATCAAGCCCGATACTGGATAGGCTTAACCTGAATGCACCAGGCGTGTTGCAAAAAAGCCGTCCATGCCGCCCCATTCCGGGCCGCCGAGCTTGAGTTCGTAGGGAAAAGTCCGCAAAAGCCCGGAGGACTCGATCC
>DATICH010000186.1:0-3492 GCA_035456885.1 Methyloceanibacter sp. | reverse complement strand
AGCAGCGGCACCATGAGTGCGAGAGCCGACCATAGCGGCCAGCGCCACAACTTCCAGATCACGATGAAACCGAGCGCGCCCGCCGTCCATTCCGTGGTCGCCACCGCGAGCACGTAGGCCGCCGCAAGTTCGCTCGAAGAGCGGAACATGAACACGAGCAGCAGGACGCCGGTCAGCAGCAGCCAGTTCACCCGCGGCATATAGATCTGGCCCGCCAACTCCTCGGAGGTGTGGCGCACCTCCATGCGCGGCAGAAAGCCGAGCTGCATGGCCTGGCGGGTGATGGAATAGGCGCCGGTGATGACGGCTTGGCTGGCGATCGCCGTGGCGGCGGTGGCGAGCGCCACCATTGGGTAGAGCGCCCAGTCGGGATAGAGCAGATAGAACGGGTTGCTGATCGTTTCGGGTCGGTCGAGCACCAATGCGCCTTGCCCGAAATAATTGAGCAGCAGCGCCGGCAATACCAGGAACAGCCAGGCGGTCTGGATTGGCCGTCTACCGAAATGGCCGAGATCGTTATAGAGGGCCTCAGACCCGGTCACCACCAGGAACACGGCGCCGAGTGTGATCAGGCCGATGATGCCGTGAGTCAGTAGGAAGCGGATGCCGTAGACGGGGTTGAGCGCGGCCAGCACCCCCGGATTGTCTGCGATCTCGATCGCGCCGGCGACGGCGATCGCAATAAACCAAATGGTGGTAATGGGGGCAAATAGGATCGAGATGCGCGCGGTGCCGCGCGACTGCACCGAGAAAAGCGCTACCAGGATGACGACAGTAAGGGGCAGCACGTAGGGTCCGAAAGCGGCGGTCGCCACGGTCAGGCCCTCGACCGCCGACAGCACCGACAGCGCCGGCGTGATCAAGGTCGAACCGTAAAACATCGAAGCGCCGACGATACCAAGCCCGAGCACCAGCGGCGTGCGCTTGCCGAGCGCACGGAAGGCGAGCGCGGTGAGGGCTAGGGTGCCGCCTTCGCCGTTATTGTCGGCGCGCAACAGAATCAGCACATATTTCAATGTGACGACGATGATGAGCGACCAGAAGATCAGCGACAGCATGCCGAACACGGCCTCGGGCGTCACCGTGCCGCTCGGCCCGGAGGCGGCGAGCACGGCCTCGCGCAGCGCATAAAGGGGGCTGGTGCCGATATCGCCGTAGACGACGCCGATCGAGCCGAAGGTCAGCGCCCAGAATGTGCGCTGGGAGAGCGCCGGGGCGTCGGAACCGTTGGCGGCAGGAATGTCGGTGCGTGCGGCCTGCTGCATTTAGACGGAAGCGATGTGTTGTGATGATTGTCGCAATGACGCCTGGCGCAGCGCCGCGTTCCCTTAAGGGGCGGGACATAGGCGCATCATGGGCCCTTGTCCAGAATTTATGTTGCAACTGCGAAATGACTTGCCGAAAGAGCAGCCTATCGATTCGAGCAACAAATGATATTTTTCAACCAGGCGGCTTGTAATTTTCGGCAATAATCGCCACAAAAACCTTGCCATTCATTCGCCTTTGCCGTTGACCCTCTTTGGTCGAGGCCTTAGGGTGCGCGGCCTGTTAAGGGTTTTCCGCCATTCCTCGAGCTTTGACCGGCCACGGACGAAAAGGCGCGAGGCCGGTTTTTGCAGTGAGGATGCCATGTCCCGGACTATGACGGGCGCCCAGATGGTGCTTCAGGCTCTCGCCGATCAGGGCGTCGAGCATATTTTCGGCTATCCGGGTGGTGCGGTTCTGCCGATTTATGACGAGTTGTTCCAGCAGGACCGCTTGAAGCACATTCTCGTGCGCCACGAGCAGGGCGCGGTGCACGCGGCCGAAGGTTATGCCCGTTCGACCGGCAAGGTCGGCTGTGTGCTCGTCACCTCCGGTCCCGGTGCGACCAACGCCATCACCGGCCTGACCGACGCGCTAATGGATTCGGTGCCGATCGTCTGCATCACCGGGCAGGTGCCGACCCATCTCATCGGCAATGATGCGTTCCAGGAATGCGACACGGTCGGCATCACGCGCCCCTGCACCAAGCACAATTATCTGGTCAAGGACGTGAACTCGCTGAGCCGTGTGCTGCACGAGGCATTCTATGTCGCGCGCACCGGCCGTCCTGGCCCCGTGGTGGTCGACATCCCCAAAGACATCCAGTTTCAGAAGGGCGAATATACCGGGCTCACCAACTCGCAGCACAAAAGCTACAACCCCAAGACCGAGGGGGACGCTGAAGCTGTCGAGCGCGCCATCGAGCTGATGGGCCGTGCCAAGCGGCCGATCTTCTATACCGGTGGCGGCATCATCAATTCCGGTCCGGCCGCGAGCGCGCGTTTGCGCGAGCTGGTGCGCATGACCGGCTCCCCCATCACCTCGACCCTGATGGGCTTGGGCGCCTATCCCGCCTCCGATCCGCATTGGCTCGGCATGCTCGGCATGCACGGCACCTACGAGGCCAACAACGCCATGCACGATTGCGACGTGATGATCTGCATCGGCGCGCGCTTCGACGACCGCATCACCGGCCGTACCGATGCCTTCTCGCCGGGATCGAAGAAGATCCATGTCGATATCGACCGCTCCTCGATCAACAAGAACATTCGCGTCGATATTCCGATCGTCGGCGATTGCGCCCGCGTGCTCGAACAGATGATCGAGACGTGGAAGGCGAAGAAGTCGAAAATGGACAAAGCAGCGCTGAAAACCTGGTGGGCGCAGATCGACAAATGGCGCGCGCGGAACTGCCTGCATTACCGCAAGCGTGACGACGTGATCATGCCGCAATACGCCATTGAGCGGCTTTACGCGCTCACCCGCGGTCATGACGTCTACATCACCACCGAGGTCGGCCAGCATCAGATGTGGGCCGCGCAGTTCTTCAAATTCGAGGAGCCGAACCGCTGGATGACCTCGGGCGGGCTCGGCACCATGGGCTACGGGCTGCCGTCGGCGGTCGGCGTGCAGGTCGCGCATCCGGATTCGCTCGTCATCGACATCGCCGGCGAGGCGTCGGTGCTGATGACCATGCAGGAGATGTCGACGGCGGCACAGTACGATCTGCCGATCAAGATCTTCATTTTGAATAATGAATATATGGGCATGGTGCGCCAGTGGCAGGAACTCCTGCATGGCGGCCGCTACTCGCATTCCTACACCGCCGCGCTGCCCGATTTCGTCAAGCTGGCCGAGGCCTATCAGGCGGTCGGCATCAGGGCCGAGAAGCCGTCCGAGCTCGACGATGCGATCCGCGAGATGATCGCCGTCAAGAAGCCCGTGATCTTCGATTGTCGGGTCGATAAGCACGCCAACTGCTTCCCGATGATCCCCTCGGGCGAGGCGCATAACAACATGCTGATGGGCGACGATCTAACCGAGGAGGACATCGAGGCCGCCATCACCGAGGAAGGCAAGGTGATGGTCTGATGAGCGCGCAGCCCGGTTCGGCCTATCCGCTCGAGAAGAAGGAAGAGAAGCTCGAGACCCACACCATGACCGTGCTCGTCGATAACGAGCCGGGCG
>DATICH010000185.1:0-2517 GCA_035456885.1 Methyloceanibacter sp. | reverse complement strand
TATGCTGGCTGGAGCCTTTCGGTCGAGGACAACGGCAAGAAATATCACGTGCTCGGCTCGGGGCCGGCGCGCGCCATCGGTTCGTCGGAGAAATTGTTCGACGAATTGGGATACCGCGACAGCGCCAAAACCGCGGTGCTCGTGCTCGAAGCCGACCGCCCGCCGCCGCTCGGCCTGGTCGAGGAGGTGGCCAAGGCCTGCAAGCTCAGTCCCGATCGCCTAACCTTCATCTATGCGCCGACCTCGAGTCTCGCCGGCACCGTGCAGATCGCCGCGCGCTGCCTCGAAGTTGCGCTGCACAAGGCGCATGAGCTGCACTTCCCGCTCGACCAAATCGTCGACGGTATCGCCACCGCGCCGCTGCCGCCGCCAGCGCCCGATTTCGTCGCCGCCATGGGACGCACCAATGACGCCATCATCTATGGTGGGCGCGCCCAGCTATTCGTGTCGAGCGGCGCCAAGGAGGCGAAGGGATTGGCGGATAGTCTGCCGAGCCTCAAATCCAAGGACTACGGCAAGCCGTTCGCCGACATCTTCGCGGCGGTGAAGGGCGATTTCTATGCCATTGACCGCATGCTGTTCAGCCCGGCCATGGTGACGGTGACCTCGCTAAAGACCGGCGAGAGCTTTGAGGGCGGCCGCATCGACAGCGCCGTGTTGTCGCGCTCCTTCGCCTGACGCCAATGTCCGCGCAAAGCCCCCAGGAGGCCGCCATCGTCATGTTCGGCGATGGCCGCGACTGGCACGGCAAGAGCCTCTCCCGCGCCTTCAAGCGGCACGGCATCACGCCGCTGCTCGCGCCGCTCGACGGATGCGGCTTTTCGACCGAGACGGCGACGGGTCTCGCCATACCGGGCCTTGGCGACCGCCTCCCCGAAGGCGCGTTCGTCCGCTTCGTACCCGGTGGAACCTTCGAGCAGGTGACGCTTTATCTCGGCGTGCTACATGCATTGCGTGAGCTTGGCGTGACGGTGTGGAACGATGCGCGGGCCATCGAGCGCTGCGTCGACAAATCGACCACCACCTTCTTCCTGCAAAAGGCCGGTCTGCCGACCCCGCGCACTTTCGCCAAGGTGAATCGCCCCGAGGCCGAAGCGATCGCGGTGGCGCTGCTCGCCGAAGGGCGGAAACTGGTACAGAAGCCGCTATTCGGCGCCCAAGGCAAAGGGTTGCGGCTGATCTCCGTCATCTCCGATCTCGCCTCGCCCGAGGAGGTCAATGGGGTCTATTATCTCCAGGAGTTCGTGCCGCCGGCGCAGAAGCATCATCAGGATTGGCGGATCTTTGTGTGCCAGGGCCGCGTTATCGCCGCGATGATCAGACACGGGTCGAGCTGGATCACCAACATCAAGCAGGGCGCACGCGCCAAGCCGGCGATCGCGAGCCAGGAGCTGGTCGAGCTCGCGGTGCGCGCCGTCGATTGCGTCGGTGCCAATTATGCCGGGGTGGACATCATCCAAGGCGCCTGCGGCCGGTTCTTCGTGCTCGAGGTCAATTCGATGCCGGCCTGGAACGGGCTGCAGCGCGTGTCCCGCGTACGCATCTCCGACCATCTGGTCGATGCCTTTCTGGATGCGGCACTCCCCAAGAAGCGCCTCCAAGGCCAAGAGGGCGCTTGACCCCGACCCTCAAGCCCGAGGTCATCGCCCGAAGCTTCCATGACGCCTGCCTGACCGAACTCGACGCCCTGAAACCCGGCAACGTGCATCGCCTGAGCGAGGGCCACCGCATGACCGTCGCCGATTTCGAGGCGAGTGCCGCGGCGGCAGCGCCGCTGATCGGGCGCAAGGAGCTGTCGGTTGGCCGGCGTATCAGACTAGCGGCCGAAGCCACGCGCCGGGCGGTCGAGCAGAACACCAATCTCGGCATCGTGCTGCTGGCGGCGCCGCTGGCGGAGGCAGCACTTGCGCCACGGCCCGGCGACCTGCGCGCCCGGCTGCACCACGTGCTGCAAGGGCTGAGCGTCGAGGATGCGCGCGAAGCCTATTGGGCCATTCGCGAGACGGCGCCGGGCGGCCTCGGCGAGGTGCCCGCGCATGACGTTCGCGCGGAGCCAGAGGTGACCCTGCTCGAGGCGATGCGCGCGGCGGAAACGCGCGACCGGATCGCCTGGAATTATACGCACGACTTCGCGGATGTCTTCACGCTCGGGCTGAAATGGCTCGCCCATGCCGAGGAGCGTTGGGGCGAAACCGCCTGGGCGGCGAGCCGGGTCTATCTGGGCTTCCTGGCCCACGTTCCCGATACGCTGATCGAGCGCAAATTCGGCGAGAAGATCGCCGCTGAAGTGCGCGAAGAGGCCCGACCGATCGAAGCAGGTCTCACGGAATCCCCCTCGCCCGAGGCCATGACAGCGCCGCTTGTCGCTTTCGATACTGCGTTGAAGGCACGCGGGCTGAACCCCGGTACCTCGGCCGATCTCACGGTCGCCACCCTGTTCGCCGCCGCGCTCATTCGCCGCGAAGGGCCTGATTGAGGCCGAAAAACGGCTATCGACGCGGCCAATAATCGACTTGC
>DATICH010000184.1:0-4664 GCA_035456885.1 Methyloceanibacter sp. | reverse complement strand
CTCGCCCGACATCGCCTGCCTGCAGGAAATCAAATGCGCCGACGAGGCCTTCCCTTTCCTGGAATTCGAGGCGCTCGGCTATAACGTCGCGGTGCACGGCCAGAAGGGCTTCAACGGCGTGGCGCTGTTATCGAAGCTGCCGTTCGAGGACATCACCCCGCGGCTCGCCGGCGACCCCGACGACGTGCAGGCGCGTTATTTCGAGGCTTGCGTCTCGGTGCCGTCAGGCGTGCTGCGGATCGTCAATATCTACCTGCCCAACGGCAATCCGTTCGGCAGCGAGAAATTCGTCTACAAGCTCGCCTGGATGACGCGGCTGAGGGAGCGCATCAGGACGCTGCTGCAATATGAAGAGCCGATGGTGATCGCCGGCGACTTCAATGTGATCCCGGCGCCGGAGGACGTTTACAACCCGGCCGCCTGGATGGACGACGCGCTCTTCCGTCCCGAATCCCGCGCGCATTTCCAGGCGCTGGTCAATCTCGGCCTGACCGACGCGTTCCGCGCCTGCCACGACGAGCCGCATCGTTACACTTTCTGGGACTACCAGGCGGGCGCCTTCCAGAAGAACCAGGGTTTGCGCATCGATCATTTGCTGCTGTCGCCGCAAGCGGCAGACCGGCTCCAGGCATGCGAGATCGATGCCGCGCCGCGCAGTTGGGAAAAGCCCTCGGATCACGTGCCGATCTATGTCGAGCTTGCGCTTTAGGGCCTTATTGCGTCGGCGTCGGCGCGGCGCCGAAGCCGACAGAAAGGCCGATCGGCGCGGCAGGCACGCCCGGCAGCGGCACGGCATCAGTCGCGGTCGAAGCCGGTGCGGCAGCTTGGTCGCCAGGGCCACCGGCGGGCATCACCACAATCTCGGGCTTCGCCTTGGCAGTGGCTGCGGCCGCGGCCGCGGCTTTGGCGCCGCCGAGTTCCGGCAGCAGCGCCTCGGCATCCTTGCGGGTGGCCTTGTCCGACTTGGCGAATGCCTCGTTGTAGAGCTGGTTGATCCATTCCGGCTCCTTGCCGCTTGCCACGGCGTTCTCATGCGCCAGCATGATCAGCGCGAGGCCCCTCGCCCGCCTTTGCCTGATATCCTCGCCGCGCCACAGGATTTCGCCGAGCGTCG
The DNA here is from genome assembly GCA_035456885.1 of Methyloceanibacter sp. Taxonomy (GTDB): domain Bacteria; phylum Pseudomonadota; class Alphaproteobacteria; order Rhizobiales; family Methyloligellaceae; genus Methyloceanibacter. Next base: position 3,550 of record DATICH010000184.1, on the reverse strand, counting down.
CTTGCGAGGCCGCGTGCTGCTTCTTGGCGGCGGTGGAGAGCCAGTTGACCGCGAGGCCGACATTCTTCTCCACCCCGTCGCCATTGATATAGAGGCGGGCCAACCGGTACTGGGCCTCGGCATTGCCGAAATAGCTCGCGGCATGGCGGAACAAATGGCCGGCATAAGCCGGGTTTGAGGCGAGGTTCAGCTCGGGAAGGCCGTCGAAATAGTACTGGCCGAGCGCGACCAAGGCCTCGGCGGCATATTTGGCGATCGGGCTGCGCGGGCTGACATCGGCCTGCTGGTCGGCGATTTGCTGGAAGTAGAAGAACGCCTTGGCGTCGTCCTTGGTCAGGTCGCGGCCCGAGGCATAGGCGCGCGCGAGCTTGACCTGGGCACCGAGCACGCCCCGCTTGGCGGCGTATTCGAGCGCGGGAATGGCTGTCGCCGGCATGCCGGACTTGAGCGCGGTCGCGCCCAGCCGATAGGCCTCGGTGGCCGAGGCGTAAGGCGGCGCATCGTCGGCGCTCACCGCAACAGGGGCGAACCAGGCGAAGGCCGCCAGCGCTCCGAGCGCCACTTTGTTACACATCAGCATAGCACTCTACTTCCACGCCGCCGCCGGGATGGGTCACCGCACCGGTGCGGGCCGGCCCAACCTCGTTGGCGTATTTCCACAAGGCACCACTCTCGAACGGCAGCGGCCGCGCCTTCCACGCCTTGGCGCGTTTTGCCAGCTCGCCTTGATCGACCTCGACATCGAGGACGCCCTTCTCAGCGTCGAGCACGATCATGTCGCCGTCGCGCAGCAGCGCGATCGGACCGCAGACCGCGGCTTCGGGTCCCACATGGCCCACGCAAAAACCGCGCGTGGCGCCAGAGAAGCGGCCGTCGGTGATCAGCGCCACCTTGTCGCCCATGCCCTGGCCGTAGATCGCGGCGGTGGTCGACAGCATCTCGCGCATGCCGGGGCCACCTCTCGGGCCCTCATAACGAATGACGATCACGTCACCTTCCTGGTATTTGCGGGCGCTGACCGCGGCGAAGGCGTCTTCCTCGCAATCGAAGCAACGGGCCGGCCCGCGGAATTTCAGCCCGCTCATACCGGCGACCTTGACGATGGCGCCGTCGGGCGCGAGCGAACCCTTGAGGCCAACCACGCCGCCGGTCGGCGAGATTGGATCGTCGGCGGACCGCACCACGTCCTGATCGGGATTCCAGCGGACCCTGGCGAGATTGTCCTTCATGGTCCGTCCTGTGACGGTGAGACAGTCGCCGTGGAGATGGCCATGATCGAGGAGAGTCTTCAGTAAGAGCGGCACGCCGCCAGCTTCGAACAGGTCCTTGGCGACATAGCGGCCAGACGGTTTCAAATCCGCGATATAAGGTGTCCGTTTCATGACTTCGGCCACCGCGAACAGGTCGAAGTCGATGCCGCACTCATGGGCGATGGCCGGCAGATGCAGCGCGGCATTGGTCGAGCCGCCGGTGGCGGCGACGATTGCCGCGGCATTCTCCAGCGATTTGCGAGTGACGATGTCGCGCGGGCGGATGTTGAGCGCGAGCAGGTCCATGATCTTCTCGCCGGCCGCCATGCAGAAGCGATCTCTGATCTCATAGGGTGCGGGTGCGCCGGCCGAGTAAGGCAGCGCGAGCCCGATCGCCTCGGAAACGCAAGCCATGGTGTTGGCGGTGAACTGCGCGCCGCAGGCGCCGGCGGAGGGACAGGCCACCTGCTCCAGCTCCTCCAAGTCCTCGCCCGACATCTTGCCCACCGAGTATTGGCCGACCGCCTCGAACAAATCCTGCACGGTAACGGGCTGGCCTTTGAACGAGCCCGGCAGGATCGAGCCGCCATAGATGAAGATCGACGGCACGTTGAGGCGGCACATCGCCATCATCATGCCGGGCAGCGACTTGTCGCAGCCGGCCATGCCGATCAGCGCGTCGTAGCAATGGCCGCGCATGGTGAGCTCGACCGAGTCGGCAATGACTTCGCGCGAGGGCAGCGAGGATTTCATCCCCTGATGGCCCATGGCGATGCCGTCGGTGACGGTGATGGTGCAGAATTCGCGCGGCGTGCCACGCGCGGCGGCGACGCCGTCTTTCACGGCCCGCGCCTGGCGCATCAGGGAGATGTTGCAGGGGGCGGCCTCGTTCCAGCACGTGGCGACGCCGACAAAGGGCTGGTGGATCTGCTCGCGCGACAGACCCATCGCATAGTAATAGGAGCGATGGGGCGCGCGGGACGGCCCTTCGGTGACATGCCGACTCGGCAAACGAGACTTATCGAACGTCTTCGCGTCCATCTCTGCTAACGCCCGGTGAGGTGCGAAGGGGAATATGTGGCTTGGACCACCGCTCCCCAATGGTTCGGCCTTCACTTTCTCCTGGCCCGTCCCCCGAAAGTGGAGCCATGGGAAGCGATTATGGCCGACGCTCCTCTTGCGAGGGTCGATGTGTCAAAGTTTTATGGCGCAAACGAGGCGCAAATGCCGCATATTGTTGCAATTTAGCTACAGCTGCCAAGATTTTAGGTGAAGACTTCGTAGTAAGCCCAAATCTTGAACTTGGCTTTGGCCATGCCGTGGGCAGAGTGACGCCGCTAAAGTGCAGCTTCGAGCCGTTTCAGGGCTTGCTCGAGCTTGGCGGCGACGGCTTCCGCCTCGGTTTTCCGCTCCCGCTGCTCCTCCACCACGTGTTCCGGCGCCCGGGAGACGAACTTCTCGTTGGCGAGCTTGGCGTCGAGCTGGCGGATCTCCGAGCCGACCTTGTCGATCTCGCGTTTCAGCCGCTTCTGCTCGGCGCCGATGTCGATCACGCCGGCAAGCGGCAGGGCCAGGGTCGCCTCGTCGAGCACGATCTGCACCGCGCCGGCGGGCGGCTTGCCGAACTCGATCTTGTCCAGCCTGGCGAGGCGGAGCAGTGTCTCCTCATGGCGGGCAACGCGGGCCTCGGTCTCCTTGTTGGCGCCCGAGATCATGAGCGGCACCTTGGCCCCGGCCGGCACGTTCATTTCCGCCCGCACCGAGCGCACCTCGGAGACCAGTCTGATCAGCCAGCCGATCTCGGCGTCGGCCTCGGCGTTCTGCAGCCCCCGATGCTCGGGCCAGGGTGCCAGCATGAGCAGGCTCGGCCTCCCCTGCTGCGGCGCGCGCTTCTCCCAAAGCTCCTCGGTGACGAAGGGCATGAAGGGATGCAGCAGGGTCAGCGCCCGGTCGAGCACGAAGGCGGCAGTTGCCCGCGTCTCGGCGGCAGCCTCGGCGTCCGGCCCGGCTAGGATCGGTTTGATCAGCTCGAGATACCAATCGCAATAGACGTGCCAGATGAAGGAGTAGATGGCGCCTGCCGCTTCGTTGAAGCGGAAGGCATCGAGCGCTTCGGTGACGGCGGCGACGGCCCGCTCGCTCTCGCCGAGGATCCAGCGGTTCAAGGTCACCTTGGCGCGCGCCGGATCGAAATCGGGCCGCGGCACGCAATCGTTGATCTCGGCGAAGCGGGCGGCGTTCCAGAGCTTGGTGGCGAAGTTGCGGTAGCCCTCCACCCGCGACGCGCTGAGCTTGATGTC
>DATICH010000183.1:0-7317 GCA_035456885.1 Methyloceanibacter sp. | reverse complement strand
CCCTGGCCGCGACTGTTGCCGCCGCGCCGGCAAGCGCGAGCGTTTTGCGTGTCTGCGCCGACCCGAACAACATGCCATTCTCCAATCAGGCGGGCGAGGGCTTCGAGAACAAGCTCGCCGAGTTGATTGCCGGGAAACTCGACGCCGAGCTGGAATATTCCTGGTTTTCCGAAACGACGGGCTATGTGCCCGACACGATGGGCAGCGACGCCTGCAATCTGGTGATGGGCTACGCCCAAGGCACCGGGCTGATCGACGACACTAATCCCTACTATCACACCTCCTTCGTGCTGCTTTATCGCGAAGACGATGAAACGCTCCGCGGCGTCGATCGTCTGTCCGATCCGCGGCTCAAAGGAAAGTCGATCGGGTATTTCGCCCGCACCTTGCCCGCGAGCATTCTCGCCATTCATGGGTTGGCGGGGGACGCCAAGCCGTTTGAGGCGCGAGCATATGAGAGCCCAGGGGCGGCGGCCAGGGCGATGCTCGATGAGGTCGCCTCCGGTACGCTCGATGCCGGAATCCTTTGGGGCCCGGTCGGCGGTTACTACGCGCAGCGTGCCGCCGTACCGATCAAATTCACACCGATGGTGAACGAGACCGCCGGACCCCGCACCGTTTACGGCATCACCCTGGGCGTGCGTCCGAACGATCCGCAGTGGAAGCACAAGATCAACAAGCTGCTGGCCGAGAATCAAGGCGCGATCAACGTGATCCTACTCGGCTATAACGTGCCGGTGCTGGACGCCAAGGGCAATTTGATCACCGCTGCCGCACAGCGCTAGACACGCGCCGCAGGCTCACAGCTTGCATTTGCTTTCCGGCTCGTCGATGCCGAGGGTATCCACCTCGATCTCAGGGTGGCTTGCGTGCGGGAAGCCTTTCTGCGGTGAGACGGAAACCGGAACCTTGTCGGTGGCGATGATGATCGGCTGACGGAACTGGCCATCCCAAGGCCGAAACTGCTGCTTGATCCCTTTGAATGGCGCAAGCTGCAGATCGGGACCCCGGATGAAGGCAGCGACCGTGGCGAAATCGTTTTCCGGGTTGCGGGTCACGGCCTCGCCCACGGTTCGCGCCGCGACATAGGCTTGATAGTCGAGCGGCAGCATCAGCCGATCAAAGTCCTTCTCGAAATTATTGTTGGCCTGGGTCGCGCCCCATTTCTCGTGGCCGGGACTCCAGGTCGTGGCGGTCAACCCGGTGGTGCCGGCGACGGGCCTTGGATCGGCGCCGCCGCGATAAGGCATATACGGCCCGAATTGCTGGTCCTCGTCGGCGACGATGATGATCTGATAGTCGGTGGCGGCATGGGCGGCGCCGAGGCTCGCCTGCCTGCCCGGCGGAATGGTGCCGACATCGTCGCGGCGCCCGCCCGACGTGTCCTTGTACTCGCGCGTGTCGACAATATTGGCGCCGAAGCGTCCGGCGGCGCGTTTGACGGCATCGGCGTATGCGAGATCCGCCGGGGTCGAGCCGTGGACTAGGAGCCAATTGGTCCATTTCATGGTGACAAGGTATTGGGCGAGCGCGTCCGCCAGCATGTACCGGTCGGGGACGACATGGACGATATTGGCGCGGCAATTCTCCTGGCGCAGCGACACGTCGGTGGCGCTGACATTCAACAGAAGAATTGGCTTGTCCTTCGCCCAATCGGAGAGTTTGAGCAGCGTATCGGCCGATGCCTCGACGACGATGTAGTTGTGTCCGGTCTCGAGCAGCTTCTCCAAGGCGGCGACGGCGTCCTCGGGAGACGCAGCGTCGCTCACGTCCAGACTGTAGTCGTGTCCGGTGAAGCGGCCGCCGGCATTGTTCTCCTCGACCGCCATCTTGGCCCCGGCGATGCCGGCGTCCTTCGGCGGGACATCGAGCCGCGAAGCTGGCCGCGGGCGCTCCCCGGTCTCGCGGAGATAGCCGATCTTGATCGCCTTCAGTTCCGGCGACTGGGGCAGTTTTAACTCGAACCCGCCCTCGCGCTCCGTCGGCGGCGCGTTCTTCCCGTCCTCGGCGCGTGGGGTGCTGGGCGGCAGGATGGCGACGGTCGCCAGCAAGAGCGCCGCGATAAGGCTGAGAATGCCAATGGGCTGCCTGAAAAAGCGGCAGGTGGACTTGGACAAGAGCTGCATGACATGGACCGCGTGACGCGAAAAGCGCCGGTTATCGGGTTGGCTCGAGCCCGGGTTCTGGCGCCTGGCGGCAGGTTCGCAAAGGCCAGCCGAGCGGCTTCGGCCCATGGTAGCGACAAAGAAATAGGCATTGCAAGGTGGAAACCTGGACCGGAACCTTTGGCAAAGGTTCTTGGAAGATCGCGGCGCCAGTCCCCCCCAAGGACGGAGCTGTGCTATTTTGCAGCGATGGGATTCTCTACCGGCGCAGCGATTCGTTTTGGGTGGGAAACGTTCAAGCGGCGCCCATGGCTGTTTGTGGGATCGACGTTAATCATCCTGCTCGCCACGGGGGTGAGCGAGGGCATCGGCAGCGCTATCGATGCGGTCGTTACGGGGTCCCCCGAGCAGCCTTCGATCCTCGGCGCGCTGGTCCATCTCGGCCTCGGCACACTGATCAGCATGGGCGCCACAGCGTTTTATCTTGCGGCACACGACAATCCCGAGACGGCGACTCTGTCAACGTTGTGGCATCCGCAACCGTTCTGGAAATATCTGGGCATGTACATCCTCGTCGTCCTGGTGATCGCCGCCGGCCTCGTCCTCCTCATCGTGCCGGGCATTATCTTCGCCCTGATGTTCATGTTCGCGCCCTTTATCGTCATCGAACGAGAGGTTGGTCCCATCGATGCAATGAAAGAGAGCCACCGCATCACGCGAGGTCATAAATGGCCGCTGCTCGGTTTGGTGGCTTTGCTCGTCCTGATCAACCTGTTGGGTCTGTTAGCGCTCGTCGTCGGACTTTTGATCTCGGTTCCCGTCTCGACCCTGGCCTTGGTGCATGCCTATCGCCTCTTGTCCGGCGAGCCAGAGATGCGTCCGGCCGACGCCGCTCTGGTGGCTTGAGGCGGGGCCGCAAGCTTGAAGATTGAAGTCTACGAAGAACCCGTCGGCTATTCGGCAGGGACGAGAGGCCGCTGTCCGGTCTTGGCCGCTTCGGCGGCGTTGCGCGGATTGCGGTAGACGAAGGCGGGCGCGGGCTTCGCCGCTTCCTCGCGCGCAAGCCGCACCATCTCGCCGTGATAGGGCGAGAGCGCGCAAGCCGGGTCGGTATTGCGGGCGTCGCCGGTGATCGCCATGGCCTGGCAGCGGCAGCCGCCGAAATCGATCTCGCGGAAGGCGCAGGAGCGGCAGGGCTCCTTCATCCAATCCGTGCCACGGAAGGCATTGAAGGCGTCGGAGTTGAGCCAGATGTCGAGCAGCGGCCGATCCTGCACATTGTCGAAGGTCAAGGTCTTGATCGTCTCCGCCGCGTGGCAGGGCAGCACCTTGCCGGCAGGCGTGATATTCATGAAGCCCTTGCCCCAGCCGCCCATGCAGGGCTTCGGGCGCTTGGCGTAGTAGTCGGGCACGACCATGTCGATGGTCAGCACGCCCTTCAGCCGCTCGCGCTCGCGTTCGACGAACTCGATTGACTCCACCGTCTGGTCATAAGTTGGGATCAGGGCGGCTCGGTTGAGATAGGCCCAGCCGTAATATTGCACATGGGCGATCTCGAGCCGCTGCGCGCCGAGCTTGACGGCGAGCTCGATATAGCGGGGCACGTTCTTGATGTTCTGGCGATGGATCGGCGCGTTGACGGTGAGCGGCAACCCAAGCTCGGTCACCCAGCGGGCGACATCGAGCTTCTTCGCCGTGGCGCCCGGATAGGCGCCGATGCGCTCGGCGTTCTCGGCGTCGACGTCCTGAAACGAGATCTGCACATGGTCAAGCCCGCGCTTGGCGAGATCCTCGAGGCGGGGCCGGTTGAGGGTAACGGCGGCAGTGATGAGATTGGAGTAGAGACCGGCATCGGACGCGGCGGAGACGATGTCTTCTAGATCTTTGCGTGCGGTGGGCTCGCCGCCCGAGAGGTGCACCTGGAGGATGCCCATCTCGCCCGCCTGCTTCATCACCGAGCACCACATCTCGGTGGAAAGCTCCTTGTTGACGCGCTCGAGCTCGATGGGGTTGGAGCAGTAGGAGCACTGTAGCGGGCAACGATGCGTCAGCTCGGCGAGCAAGCCCACCGGGGCACGGGCGCAAAGCGCAGCTTGCGCGTCGCCGCTCACCCCCTCAGTCGGCTCGTCATCGACGATCAGCGTCTGGCAGTGTCCGTTGGTCTTCAGTTCCTCGCTCATCCCTTGATATATCCCTTGTCGGCCAAGCCCTGGAGCAGCTCGAGCACATCTTTGCCGATCACCTCAACCGGCGCCGAATACTCCTTGGCCAAGGCCTGGACGATATCCTCCACGGTTCTCTGGCCGTCGCAGAGCTTGAGCACAGCGACGGCTGTTTCGTCAGGCGTCAGCACCCGCTCGGGGGCCAACAAGATCCAACGGCCTCGCCCCGCGTCGTGGCGGAGCTTCAAATAGGCCGGCAAATGAGGCCGCGTCTCCCGTTCGACAATCAGGCGCGCAGGGGACACGGTCTCGGTCATGCTTTCTCCGGCACAAAAGCGCCGGGCGGCATCAGCCCCGGCTCGACATAGGCGTAGTGCAGCGCGTCGAGCTGCGCCCAAAGCACGTTACACTTGAACTTCAAGGCGTCGAGCGCGGCGGTCTGGGCTTCCGGCGTGCGCGCGTTGCGTTTGACATAGTCGAGCGCGAAGGCCGCGTCGTCGGGCGCCTGGGTCAGGCGGCGCTTGAAATAGGCCATCACCTCGTCGCTGATGAAATCGTAATTCTCGAGCATACCGGAGATGCGCTCCTGGTGGATCTTCGGCGCGAACAGCTCGGTGAGGGACGAGGCGACCGCCTCGACCAGGGTCTTTTCACGCACGAAATTCACATAGGCCTCGACCGCAAAAATCGTCTCGGGCAGCGCGCCCTTCCGCGAAATCACATAGTCGCGGTCGAGGCCGAGCCCGTCGGTCAACACGAGCCAACGCTCGATGCCGCCTTGCTCCTCGCCGTAGCCATCATGGTCCATGATGCGATGGATCCAGTCGCGCCGGAGCTGACGGTCCTGGCAGCGGCTCATCAAGGCCGCGTCCTTGCGCGGCACCGCCGACTGATAGCAATAACGGTTCAGCGCCCAGGCCTGAACTTGGCCCTTGTTGAGCTTGCCGCCATGCAAGAGCTTATGAAAGGGATGTTTGTCGTGATAGCGCTCGGCGCCGATGGCGCGAAGCTCCTGCTCCAGTTCCTCGGGGCTCATGATCTTGGTCACGGCGATCTACCTCTTGCTACCCAGTTCAGATGAGGAACCCGGATAGTCCTCCCTAGAATTCTCCGCCTTGATGCACCTCAATGGCCGGCGCGACCACAGTCAGTGCGGGGCAAAGTTCTACACACTTAATATAGGAAGCCCGGCCGAGACCTGCATGACCTCGTCATGAACACTACCTGGACGCCACATTAAGAAAAGCTGAACGCAAGATTGGCGTGCCGGCTGTGAAGATTAGCCTAAGGTGGAGAGCCGCGCCACTTGGCCAGTCCCAGACACGGCCTGCATAGCGAAACGGCGATCGGGCTTGCGCCGGATCGCCGCTCGCAGTCTTCCGAGATGAGAGAGCGGATTAAGCGCGAACCAGCTCTGCCGGCAGGTAACTCGTCACCTCCATACCGGACTCCGTCTCCTCAATCGTCGGCTTGAACCACTCACGCATGCTAGCTCTCCTCCGCGAGTTAGGGCCAAGCTTCGGCCGATACAGCCAGACGTTTTGCGAACCCGGATCGGGCTGCTCGGCTCTGCCATTTGAATATGGTTTGCGCCAGTGATAATTTCCAATCGTATTTTTTTATAGGAAGCATAAGCCCCCCTTATCGTGATGGTCTCGCTCAGACAGTTGCGCTACTTGGAGTCTCTGGCGGAGACCCACCATTTCGGCCACGCCGCCGAGGCCTGTGCGGTCAGCCAGCCCGCGCTCAGCATGCAGATCAAGGAGCTCGAGGACGAGCTCCAGCTCAGTCTGGTCGAGCGACGCAGGTCCGGTATCGAGCTGACCGAGCAAGGCGAGGAGATCGCCCGCCGCGCGCGCAGCATTCTTGCTTCGGTGCGCGACATTCTGGACTATGCCAAGCACCAGGAGGGGTTACTGTCTGGCGTCTTGAAGCTCGGCGCGATTCCCTCGATCGCGCCCTACCTTCTGCCGGTGGCGCTGCCGGAACTGCAGCGGCGCTATCCAGGTCTCAATCTCAAGCTGCGCGAGACGGTGACGGCGAATCTCGTGCGCGAGCTGGTCATGGGCGATCTCGACTTGATCTTGGTCGCGCTTCCGATCGAAGATCCGGAAGTCGAGACACTTCACCTTTTCGACGACCGGTTCATCCTCGCGGCCAAGGCGACAAAGCGCAATCAGCGGCTTCGCCATGCGAGCGCCGATATGCTGGCCGACAATCGTCTGCTGCTGCTGGAGGAGGGACATTGCTTGCGCGACCAGGCGCTCTCCTACTGCCACATGGTGACGCCGGAAGCGCGCGACAGCTTCGGCGCGTCGAGCCTGGCCACCATCGTGCAGATGGTGGCCAACGGTTATGGCGTTACGCTTTTGCCCGAGATGGCGATCGCCAGCGAGACTCATTCGAGCGGGGACATCCGGCTGCTGCGTTTCCGGTCGCCGGAGCCCAAGCGCGAGATCGGCCTTGCCTGGCGCAAGACCTCGCCGCGCAAGCAAGACTTCATGCAATTCGCCGAGCTGTTGCGAGAGGTTGCGCCGCGGCCTGGAAAACAAGCGCTCAAGTAGCGCGAAGCGCGGTAGCGCAATAAAACAAGCGCTCAAGTAGCGCGAAGCGCGGTAGCGCAATAAAACAAGCGCTCAAGTAGCGCGAAGCGCGGCGTGAAAGAAGAGGGAGGGAGCGACGCTTACGATCCAAATTCTCGTGGCTCTGAGCCTGCTGCTTTATGCGAGAGCCGGCTTGGTGGGGCTCAGGCGCCCAATCTCGGACTATTACGCCGCCGGGCGGCTGGTGCCGGCCATGCTGAACGGCATGGCGATCGCGGTTTGCCTACTTCCCATGCTGGCGCTGACCGGCTTCGCGGCGGCGCTACGCCAGGGATGGGACGGAGCCTCGCTGCTGGTCCTTGGCGGGGGAGGGGGTATGTTGCTCGCGGCCTTCTTCATCTCTCCCTATCTGCGCAAATTCGGCGGCTACACGCTCCCGGATTTTCTCGGCGAGCGGTTCGCGGATACGGGCGTGCGGCCGCTTGCCGTGCTGGCAGTGATTTTATG
>DATICH010000182.1:0-8224 GCA_035456885.1 Methyloceanibacter sp. | reverse complement strand
GATCGACGGCCGCTATCGCTTTCGCGGCGAGACGCGAGAAAAGGGCTTATGGGAAACGGCCGATGGGAAGTGGACGAGCAAACCTCAAGGCGCTCCGCCCGAGACCGGCAAGTATGAATTTGATGGCCTCGACACCGTGACCACGACCGGCGCCAGCGGCACCACCATCTGGAAATGTGCCGATTAAGGCCTCATGGGTGATAGGAGACATCCGACTGTCCATGTCGGCGACGCGCTTATCGCGTCGCGGCATAGGCGGCTCTGCGCGCGCGGGCGCGGTAGGCTTCGGCCAGCCGCTCGTCGCGTGATTGCAGCAACAGCCCGGCTTCGGTGAGATTGGCACGTTCGAGCAGCCGGTCTTCGATCTGGGCATGGGTGACGATTTCGCCGGACGGTAGGATATGGCCCACCTCCCTCCCCGTTTCGGCCAAGGCGCGGCCGATCAGCAAACATCTATGGCAGTCGAGCGGGTCGGCCTCGGCGCACATCGCCGCCAGACGTTGCCGCTCCGCCAGCTCGATCAACCGAGCTAACCCCGCGCGGAACTCCGGCGCGGCGGCCAACTTCTCGTAGTCCGCCACGCCTTGGGTGTAGAGCTCCGGCCGCGCAGGCCGTCCACCAAGCTCTTTGCCTAGAAACTCATAGACGACACCGCGGGCGGGGAGCGATGCAGAGAGCGCGGCCTTGTTGAACTGCGGCGAGAAGCGCGAGACCGGCGCCGAGCGCACATCGGCGATGGCCGTCACCTGCGCCGCTTCGAGCAACGCGGCGAAGCGCTCAAGCGAATGCCGCGAATGCCCGATGGTGAGAATGTCGCAACGAGCCGTCACCAGGCCTAAGCCGCTCGGACTTTAGCCTGGCTGCGCAAATCGGGCGGGACGGCTTCGTCCGCCAACAACTCGATCGCCGCGTCGAGCTTCATCACCTGCTGCTCCTGTGAGCCCAGCCGCCGCACCGAGACCGTCCCCTCCTCGGCTTCGCGCTTGCCGACCACGAGCAGCACCGGCACTTTGGCGAGCGAGTGCTCGCGCACTTTGTAGTTGATCTTTTCGTTGCGGAGATCGGCCTCGGCGCGCAAGCCCGCCTTCACCAGCGCATCCAGCACCTCGCTGGCATAGGCGTCGGCCTCCGAGACGATGGTCGCCACCACCGCCTGCGTGGGCGCGAGCCAGAGCGGCAGATGCCCGGCATAATGCTCGATCAGAATGCCGGTGAAGCGCTCGAGCGAGCCGAACATGGCGCGGTGGATCATCACCGGCGTGGTCTTCTCGCCGTCCGGACCGATATAGAACGCGCCGAGCCGCGCCGGCATGTTGAGATCGACTTGGATCGTGCCGCATTGCCAGTCGCGGCCGATCGCGTCGCGCAACACATATTCGAGCTTCGGTCCGTAGAAGGCGCCCTCCCCCGGATTGAACTCATATTCAAGGCCCGCCGCTTCCACCGCCCGCTTCAACGCCGCCTCCGCCTTGTCCCAGGTGGCGTCGGCGCCGACGCGCTTGTCGGGCCGGTCGGCGAATTTGATGCGCACATTCTCGAAGCCGAAATCGCGATAGATCGACAGCAGCTGCTCGTTGAGCCGCACGCATTCCTCGGTGATCTGGTCCTCGGTACAGAAGATATGCGCGTCGTCCTGCGTGAAATGGCGCACGCGCAGCAGGCCGTGCAGCGCCCCGGACGGCTCGTAGCGATGCACCTTGCCGAACTCGGCGAGACGCAGCGGCAGATCGCGATAGCTCTTCAGGCCATGCTTGAAGATCTGCACATGGCCGGGGCAGTTCATCGGCTTGCAGCAATAGACGCGTTCGTCCGGCGTCTCGGCGATATACATGTTCTCGGCAAATTTCTCCCAATGGCCTGACTGCTCCCAGAGGGTGCGCTCCATCAGGTCGGGCGAGTTCACCTCGACATAGCCCCAGGCGTTCTGGCGGCGGCGCATATAGTCGATCAGGGCCGTGAACAGCGCCCAGCCCTTGGGGTGCCAGAACACCGCGCCCGGCGCCTCCTCCTGAAAATGGAACAAATCCATCTCGCGACCGAGTCGACGATGATCGCGCTTCTCGGCCTCTTCGAGCTGCGTGAGATAGCGCTTTAAGTCCTCCTCGCTCGCCCAGGCCGTGCCGTAGATGCGTTGAAGCATCGGCTTGGTGGAGTCGCCGCGCCAATAAGCGCCGGCGATCTTGAGCAGCTTGAAGCCCTTGCCGACCTTGCCCGTGGACGTCATATGCGGGCCGCGGCAAAGATCGAGCCACTCACGTTGCGAGTAGATCTTGATCTCCTGCCCTTCCGGGATCGCGTCGATCAGCTCGAGCTTGAAGGTCTCGCCCTTGCCAGCGAATAGCTGCTTCGCGGCCTTGCGGTCCATCACCTCGCAGCTAAACGGCGAGTCGCGGGCGATGATCTCGCGCATCTTCGCCTCGATCTTGGGCAGGTCCTCCGGCGTGAACGGCTCCTCGCGCGCGAAATCGTAATAGAAGCCGTTCTCGATCACCGGGCCGATCGTGACTTGCGTGCCGGGATAGAGCTCCTGCACGGCCTCCGCCATCACATGCGCCGCGTCGTGGCGGATCAGCTCGAGCGACTCCGGGTCATCGCGGGTGAGAAATTTGATCGTGGCGTCGGCCTTGATGGGAGCTTTGAGGTCGGCGAGCTTGCCGTCGAGGCTCATCGCCACCGTGCGCTTGGCAAGCGACGGCGAGATCGACTTGGCGACATCGAGGCCCCTGGTGCCTGAGGCTACCGCGCGCTTTGCGCCATCGGGAAATGTCAGGGAGATTTGCGACATGATCTGCTCCTCTCACTCCTGCGTACCGGCGCAGGTAAGAGATCTTCGGTAGGCGGCCTTTTAGCCCGATTTGACCGCCGCGTCACCAAGGTTGATACGCCAGCGGCCGTAGCGCCACGGCGCGAAGGGATGATGCTCGCCGCTGAGGTCGGGCACCGGATCGAAGCCCTGGCTGCCCCAAGGATGGCAACGGCAGAGCCGCGCCAGCGCGAGCCAACCGCCCTTCCAGGCGCCGTTCTTGTCGATCGCCTCGCGCGCATAGTCCGAACAAGTCGGCAAATGCCGGCAATGCGCTCCGACCAGCGCCGACAGCGTGTAGCGATAGGCCATGATCGGCGCCAGCAGCACGGCCTTGGCCACCTGCTGGCCGAGAGTCGAAGGCGGGCTCATGAATGCCTCACGCGGAGGACGCGGCTTGCTCGGTCGCATCCGCGCCGTTTCGCTTGGTCTCGATCTGCCGGATCGCGTCCTCGACCGCGTCGAACACCAGCAGCGTCGAGGCATGGCGCGCCTTGTAGTCGCGCACCGGCTCGAGCACGGCGAGATCGCCCCATTTGCCTTCAGGCGGCGGACCGCCCTCTTTCAGCATCTTGCGCATCGCCGCGCCTATCGCCCGCAGCTCTGCCGCGCTCGAGCCGACCACCTCCCGACCCATCACCGAGGCCGATGACTGGCCGAGCAGGCAGGCTTTCACGCTTTGGCCATAGTCGGTCACCACGTCGCCTTGCATGGCGAGGTCGATGGTCACCGTGCTGCCGCACAGCTTGGAATGCGCCGTCGCGGTGGCCTGCGGCACGGCGAGCCGGGCGGTTCGCGGCAGGGCGGCGGCCAGTTCGAGGATGCGCTGGCTATAGATGTCTTCGGGTAGGCTCATGCTGTCTCGGGCCAAGCTCGCCTTGCGGGCTGAATTTACGCATAATATATGCAGCCGTGCTGCAAGATGCAGGCCGGGTCAAGCTTCGTCCCAGCCTTGTGTTGACGGATAGGCTATACTAGCGCAACTGAGGCTATGAACGGCGAAAGGCCCTTCGGCGTTAAGCCAGACAAGGAAAGTTTCGTATCTCATGGACGCCACGGTGAAGAAGTCCAGGACGCGGCCACCGGTCGAAACCGGCCGCGGACCCGCTATCGTTCGGCCCTCGCGCGAGGCGGCCGAAGAGGCGGTCCGCACCCTTATCGCCTATGCCGGCGACGATCCCGACCGCGAAGGCCTGCGCGAGACCCCGCGCCGGGTCACATCCGCCTATGACGAGTTCTTCGCCGGCTATCGCGAGGACCCGCTCGAGGTGCTGTCGCGCACCTTCGACGAGGTGGCGGGCTATGACGACATCGTCATGCTGCGCGACATCGAGCTTCACTCGCATTGCGAGCACCATATGGTTCCCTTCGTCGGCAAGGCGCATGTCGCCTATTTCCCGACCGACCGGGTGGTGGGCATCTCCAAGCTCGCCCGCGTGGTGGAAGTGTTCGCCCGAAGGCTCCAGACCCAGGAAACCATGACCGCGCAAATCGCCGAGACCATCGACAAGGCGCTGAAGCCGAAAGGCGTGGCGGTGATGATCGAGGCCGTGCATCAATGCATGACCATCCGCGGCGTGAAGAAGCCAGACGTCGCCACCATCACCACGCAGTTCACCGGCATCTTCAAGGAGGATCCGGCGCAGCAGGCGCGCTTCATGATGCTCGCGGCCGAGCGCGGCCGCGGCTGACGCGCCGGCCGGCGAAGGATCGATTGCGGTGAGCAAGACCGCCCGCTTCCCCGCCCCTCAAGACAAGACCGCAAGCGAGGAAGGCACGGTGTTCGCGCCGCGCTTCGACGCCGAAGGTTTGCTTCCCGTGGTCGTCACCTCGGCCAAGACCGGCGAGGTGCTGATGCTCGCTTATATGAATGCGGAGGCGCTCGCCCGCACCATCGAGACGGGGGAGGCGCATTACTGGTCGCGCTCGCGCGGGGGGCTCTGGCGCAAGGGCGAAGAGAGCGGCAACGCTCAGCGCGTGGTGGAGTTGCGCACCGACTGCGACCAGGATGCGATCTGGCTCAAGGTCGAAGGCGCCGGCGCCGACGCCGCCTGTCACACCGGCCGGCGAAGCTGCTTCTACCGGGCCGTTCCCCTGGGTGCGCCGGCGGGCGGCGTGTCGCTCAACTTCGTGGACGCGGAGCGGCAATTCGACCCTGAGGCCGTTTACCGTCACGCTGGCGCCGCAAAGACAACCTTAAAGACTTCGGAGTAACATACACCGCGGCTAGATCGTCGCACTCGGCCAGGCCGGTTAAAATTCCAGGGATGGTCGTTTGCGGCCAAATGGCCGGACCACCTTGAGGCTTGGGCGCTTCGCATGGCACGACCGTTGATTGGCATAGCGCTTGGCGGCGGGGCCGCCCGTGGTTGGGCGCATATCGGCGTGCTGAAGAGCCTGATCGCCGCCGGCCTCGAGCCCGATATCGTCGCAGGCACTTCGATGGGCGCGGTTGCCGGCGCCTGCTTCATTACCGACAGGCTGAACGCGCTGGAAGAGTTTGCCTGCGGGTTGACGCGGCGCCGCATGTTCGGCTTTCTCGACTTCAATTTCGGCGGCTCCGGCCTGATCACCGGGCAGCGGCTCAGCGCGCGGCTCGAGCAACATTTGCAGCAATTTCATATCGAGCAGCTCGATCGGAAATTCGTCGCCGTCGCCACCGAGCTCGGCACCGGACATGAAGTCTGGCTTAACAAGGGCAGCCTGGTGAATGCGCTACAGGCATCCTTTGCCCTGCCCGGCATTTTCCGCCCCGTGAAAATCAACGGCCGCTGGCTGATCGATGGCGCTTTGGTCAACCCGATTCCGGTGTCGGTCTGCCGCGCGCTCGGCGCCCGTATCGTCATCGCCGTCAATCTCAGCAACGACCTGATCAATAAAGGCAGCATCATCCACGATCAGGCGAATTTCGGCGAGCCTTCGCTTGCGCCTGAGGACAACCACCTTCCCGGCAGCAACGGCCGCGCCGCGCTGCACCTCTTGCACCGTCAAATCTTCGGCCGCAGCCAGGACGCGCCGGGAATCTCCGCGGTGATGATGGACGCGATCAACATCACGCAGGACCGCATCGCTCGATCGCGGCTGGCCGGCGACCCGCCCGATATCACTATCGGCCCGAAGACCGGCGGCATTGGATTGTTCGATTTCCACCGCGCGAGTGAGGCGATCGAGCTCGGCGCCCGCGCGACGGAAAGGCAGATCGAAGAGCTCAAACAGGCAGTGAAAAGTCACACCGCCTGAACGCTCAGCCGGTGGCGATATATTCGCGCATCGCGGCGGCTTCCATTTCCGCTTCCGCGATCCGCATCCTCACCACGTCGCCGATCGATACCAGCCCGCACAGCCGGCCCCGCTCCACCACCGGCATGTGCCGGAAGCGGTGCGCGGTCATCTCGGCCATCAGCCGGTCGATCGTATCCGCCTCGCGGCAGGTCACCACCGATTTGGTCATGCAGGCGGCAACCGGCTCCTTCAGCACTTTCGACCCGGCGCGCGCGATTTCACGCACGATATCGCGTTCCGATACGATGCCCACGACCTTGCCGTCGGCACCGGTAATGACAATGCAACCGATGCCGCGGGCCCCGAGCAATTCGGCAATGTCGAGCAGGGGCGTGTTGGGACCCGTGGTCACCACCTCCCGGCCCTTCGACTTGAGAATTGCGGCCACATTCATTGTGTTTCCTCCAGCCCGGGAACTTGGTCCCGTTCATTGCGACATTCTGTCCCGGACGGGAGAGACGCGCAAGAGCACTGGAAAGTTGCACGCGGAATCCGGCGTTTAGGTCTGGGCCTCCGCCGGTAAGGCGATCTTGCCGCGGTCGAACCAGCCGAAGATCAGGAGCCCGCAGAGAAATCCGCCGATATGCGCTTCCCAGGCGATACCGCCCTCCTCGCCGGCGATCCTGACCGAGCTGAGCCCGAAATAGGCATTGAGCGCCACCCAGAAGGCGAGAAAGGCGAGCATACGCTTGTCGCTGAAAGTCCGAGCCAGGCTCATGGTCGGTGCGCCCGAGAAATCGGGACGTCGCTGCCCCGGAAGCGGCTCGGCGCGGAAGAAGAACCTTAACGCCCCGGCCATCTGTCCCGAAATTGCCGCCGAGGCGCCGACCACCGGGGCGAGATCCCCATAATGAAAGGCAAGATGCGTGAAGGCGCCGGCAATCCCGCACAGGACCGAGAACAACAAAAAGGCGGCGCCGCTCATGCGGCGTGCCACGGCGCTGCCGAAGGCGAGCATCCAGAGCAGGTTCACCATGAGATGCACCCATCCCGCATGCACCAACATGTAGGTCACGAAGGACGTGACCGCCGTGAGATAGCCGCCGGGAAGCTCGAGTGCCGCGCCGCTATACCGCGCGGGAATGAAAGCAAGCGCGAGCAGCAGCGTAAGGTCCAATTCATCCGGCAACAGGCCCCTCACCACCTGGACGCCGACGAGCAGCGCGCCGATGCCGACCACGCTCGAGGGAATGTTGAAAGCGGGCTCAGCCGCGGACATCGCTGCAATTTCCCCGTGTGAGCCGCGACTGTGCGCGCGGCAACCATAACGATCGCTGAGAGCCTCGCTCCAAGACCCCTCCCCGCATCCTGGCACAGTCCCTGCTACTTCGGTCCATGAGCCTGCAAAACTCGGCCTGCGTACCAAACCGGGATGTTTACCTCGACTTGGCGGAAGGTTGGGCGAGGCTTTGGGTTCCGGTGTAGCGTTTTCCCGTCGGTGGGGTCATGCAGCAGTCAACGAGTAGGCAGCTTTACGCGTATTGGGATCGCGTACGCAATGGCCGTGTTGCGCCGCGGCGATTCGAGATCGAGCCGGCCAAGATCGCTACCATCCTGCCGGAGACATTCATCGTCGAAGACGCCGGCATGCTCGGCTATCGCTTTCGCCTGGCCGGCACAAAGATCTGCGACAATTTTGGCCGCGAATTGCGCGGCGCCGACCTGTTGGGTCTCTGGGACACCAAGGACCGCGACGCGCTTGCCTCTCTCCTCCGCAACATCTTTACCGATGCCGCGGTCGGCTACGGATCGTTTCAGGCCTATGCCAGCAGCACGCGCCAGGCGAGTTTCGAGCTTGTCCTGTTGCCGCTGATCCATACCGGAGAGACGATCAACCGCGTTCTGGGTGCCATCACTGCGATCGATCCACCGTTCTGGCTCGGCGCCGAACCGCTACTCCGCCAGGAGATCGCCGAGCTGCATCTGCACTGGCCGGATGGGGTCCCGGCCTTCATGGCGCAAGGCGGCGCCGAGGTGATCAGCCTCGCCAGGCGGCGCTTCAGCATCCTTTCGGGCCGGCTCGGCGACGACAAATAGCAACCGATCACAAACAACGCCTACGGACAAGTATCGTTTTGGGGGCGCGGTTAGCCGTTCCTTAACCGAGACAGGCTAGCATGACTTCGCCATTTTTCGCCT
>DATICH010000181.1:0-4716 GCA_035456885.1 Methyloceanibacter sp. | reverse complement strand
CCCGGAAACCACGAGATTGAGACTTGCGTCCCGGAACGGCAACGCGTCCTCATCGCAGACCAGCGACGGTTTTGGGCAAAGCGCGGCGAAGGCCTGCGCGCTCTCCGCATAGATCATCGTTCCGACCGAGGGGAGCGCCGCCACTTTGCGTCCGAGCAGCCCGTGATAGGCGCCAAGATCGAGTGCGAGCGGGAACGGTCTCAGCATCAACTGCACGCGCTCGGCGATCTCGCGGGCGACATGGGCGAGCAGGAACTCGCGTGCCTCGATCTCGTGCGCGAACCGCGCGCGGCGGGCGCGGAGCAGCTTGCGGTCGAATAGGAGGCGCTCGTCGTTCATCGGATGCTTCGCTCTTCTAGCCTGAGCGCTTCTGCCCTTATCATGGTGGCATGCCGACCGGTGAGGCAGAGTTAAGCCTGGAGGGAGCGGCCGCTTCGGCCGCGGGAGAGCCGGCTGGCGCACGCCTCGCGCGGCCGCTGCTTACCCGCCTTGCCGATCTCCTGTTGCCGCCGGTCTGCATCTCTTGCCGGGCGCGCATCGGCAGCCACGGCCTGCTTTGTGGTGCCTGCTTCGCCAAGATCGACTTCATTTCGCCTCCGATCTGCGCGCGGTTGGGGATTCCGCTCCCCTACGATACGGGCGAACCGGCGCTTTCGGCCGCGGCCGTCGCTTCGCCGCCAGTCTACGACCGGGCGCGTGCCGCCGCGCGCTATTCGGACACCATGCGCGAGCTTATCCATGGCTTCAAATATCGCGACCGGCACGAGGGCTTGCCGCTCTTCGCCACGTGGCTCCGCCATGCGGGAGCCGAGCTTCTCGCCGACGCGGATTTGATCGTGCCCGTGCCGCTCTATCCCGCGCGCCTCTGGTGGCGGCGTTTCAATCAGTCCGCCATCCTGGCAACCGCCTTGGGACGGCTCACCGGGACTTCGGTGGATTGCTTCGCGCTGAAGCGTGTGCGGCGCACCTCGAGCCAGGTGGGACTCTCCGCCGATCAGCGCCGGCGCAACGTCGCCGGGGCCTTCCGGGTCGACCAAGCCCGGATCGATCGCGTCAGGGGCAACAAGGTCGTGGTGGTCGACGACGTGATCACCACCGGGGCCACCGCCGAAGCCTGCGCCCGGGCCTTGCGCCGAGCCAAAGCTGCCAGGGTCGACGTCCTGGCGCTCGCCCGCGCTGTCGAGCCCGCCGCCTTCGTGCTCTAGTCTTGCGTTGCAACCCACCGCAGCCCAGTTATCTGTAGATATCTGCCTTCCAGGCGACGAGCATGACCCGCATTCTCCTCTACACCACGCCGTTTTGCGGCTATTGCCGCGCGGCGAAGACGCTTCTCGCCAATAAAGGGCTCGAGTTCGAGGAGATCGATGTCGCCTTCGATGCCGGGAAACGCGCGGAGATGATCGAGCGGGCCATGGGTCTGCGCACGGTTCCCCAGATCTTCATCCATGGCCGCCATGTGGGCGGGTATGATGAGCTTGCCGCTCTCGAACGCGAGGGCAAATTCGACGCGTTGCTTGCTGCCGCGCCGGAGATTCTCGCCGAGGAAACATGAGCCCTTCGCCCGCCAAACGTTTCCGCGCCGCGCTTGTGCAGCTTCGTTCGGGCCGCTCGGTGGAACCCAATCTGGAGCAAGCCGAGGCGCTGATCCGGCGCGCGGCCGAAGGCGGCGCCGTCTATGTGCAGACGCCGGAGAACACCGCATTGATGGAGCTCGGCACCGAGCGCGTGCTTCAGGCGGCGCAATCGGAAGCTGAGAGCGGCGCGCTGCGGCGGCTCGGCGCGCTCGCGGCAGAGCTTGGCGTCTATCTTCATATCGGCTCGCTCGCCATCAAGCTCGACGGCACGCGCGTCGCCAACCGGTCCTACCTGATCGATCCCCAAGGCGAGATCGCCGCGCGCTACGACAAGCTGCATATGTTCGACGTCGATTTGGCCCACGGTGAGAGTCACCGAGAGTCGGATCAATGCCGTCCGGGCGACAAGGCCGTGCTTGCCGATCTGCCATTCGGCAGGTTGGGCCTCTCGATTTGCTACGACCTCCGCTTCCCGCAGCTCTACCGCGCCCTCGCTGTCGCCGGCGCCGAATTCATCGCCGTGCCCGCCGCCTTCACCAAGCAAACCGGGGAGGCGCATTGGCATGTCTTGCTCCGCGCCCGGGCCATCGAGACCGGGGCTTTCGTGCTCGCCGCGACGCAAGGCGGGCTGCACGAGAGCGGTCGGGCCACCTTCGGCCACAGCCTGGTGGTGTCGCCATGGGGCGAGATCCTGGCGGAAGCGGGCGAGGAGCCTGGCGTCGTGTTCGCCGAGATCGATCTTGCCGATTCGGCGGCGGCGCGGGCGCGGATTCCGTCGCTGAAGCATGGCCGCGACTTCGAGATCGAGATTGCCGGAGGCTCGCCGCAACCAGTGCGGCGGGAGGCGTCATGATCCGCTTTGCGCTCATCTGCGATCGGGGCCACGATTTCGAGGCTTGGTTCAGCTCCGGCGCCGCCTACGAGGAGCAGGCCATCTCGCACGCCGTGATCTGCCCCTGTTGCGGCAGTGCGGAGGTGAGCAAAGCACCCATGGCGCCCGCGGTGCGGCGCAGCCGGCCAGAGGCCACTCCCGCTCTCAGCTCGCCGGAGCCCCAAGACCGCAAGAAGACCTACGCCTTCCTCAAGGGCCTGCGGGCGCATCTTGAAGCCAATGCCGAGAATGTCGGTCCGGCCTTCCCCGAAGAGGCGCGCAAGATGCACTACGGCGAGTCGGACGCCCGCAGCATTTATGGCCAAGCCAGCCTGGAAGAAGCGAAAGAGCTGAAAGAGGAAGGCATCCCCGCGATTCCGCTCCCCGCGTTGCCGGAGGATCACAATTGACGCTTAGACGTTACAAAGCTGCGGTAACCTCTTGTTGGGGTCCTTGCGTGTACAAAATTACCGAGACGCCCTGGTAAAGCCTTTATGGAGCCCTATCTTAGAGGCTGCCGGGCGTTGGTTTCTGCGCAACCAGGGTTTTCCAAGCATGCGCCTCTCAGTCTCTTCCCCTCAATTCCAAACTCTGCTCGCAATCCCGTTTTTGGTGGCGATGCTTGCCTTCCCGGCGAGTGCCGAACCGAACCCCAAGGCCGGGCCATCGACTCCCAGCGCTACCAAGACCGAATCGACGGCTGACACCACGCCACCGGCCGATGCCAAGCCGGAAGAGCCGCGCCTCGATGCCGCCACCAGTGAGGACGATTCGGCGGCGCCTGCCGATGATGCCAAGTCCGAGGAGGCCGACCCGAGCGCCGATGCGGCGGCGATCGAGACGCCCAAATCGACCGTTCTGGTCGACATCGACAAGTCGACGCAAGAGATGACGGTGTTCGTCGACGGCATCGAGCAGTACAGATGGCCGGTCTCGACCGGCACGCGCGGCTATTCGACCCCCTCGGGCACTTATACTGCGTCCTCGATGAACGAGATTTGGTACAGCCGGCAGTGGGACAATGCGCCGATGCCGCATGCGATCTTCTTCACCAAGAAGGGCCACGCTATCCACGGCACCACCGAGGAGAAGAATCTCGGCAACGCCGCCTCGCATGGCTGCGTGCGGCTCTCCCGGGCGAATGCCAAGACCTTGTTCCAGCTGGTGAAGGAAACCGGCCTGGAGAATACCCAGGTCGTGCTGACCGGCGAGACCAAGGGCGGTGAGGGACCCAAGGTTGCGACCACCGGCTCGCGCAGGCAAGACGCCTACCCGCCCTGGTTCGCGCCGGGCTATGGCTACTACCCGCCCGGACAGCGCAAGAAGCGCCGCGGGTTGTTCGGCCGGCGCTGGTTCCAGCCCGATACCCAGGGCTACTACCAGGCACCCCGACGCCGCTATTAGCGGTCGGTCATCTCGAGAACACCGAATTGGTGCTCACGACGCGACGCCGGGTGGCGCATGCTCGGCGACGAGCTCACGGCTCTTTTCCATCAGCATGTGGAAGTGATTGCTGATCTGGTACGTGTGGGTCCGTACCAGAAATCCGTGGGCCGCCCCCTTAACTGCCCGTTGAATATGAAGCGTATGCTTCAACTTTCTTTAGCTGCGCCCGTGTATTCATGAAGCTGGTTTCGACGACAACTTCTCCCGAAGGGCACGCAATGGAGCAGCAGAAGAAGCCCGTTCTCTGCCTGACATTCGACAACATGGGTGAGGCGCTCAACGTCCGCCGTGGAAAGGCTTCCCTGCCGGACATGACGGCGCCCGGCATTACAGTCGGCTTCCCCAACCTCCTGCGCCTGCTCGCGACGTACGATTTGCGTGCAACCTTTTTCGTCGAAGGTTGGAGCGCCCTCCATTACGGCGATGTCCTAGATTCGATATCGCGCGGCGGCCACCACATCGGCTTGCATGGGTGGATTCACGAAGAGTTCGCCGAGCTGCCCGAGCGGCCCGCCCGGTTTCGTGCCCCTGGCGGCAGGATCGGCCCCTACGGGCGCCAGATCGAGGCCGAAGAGGGGTTCCTCCTTTGACAGCAGCGTAGACACGCCGGTGTCCTCGGAACTTCCGCTCGATGTCGATGACTACGCCGGGGATGGGCTGACACGATTGTCGAACGGCCTGATCGGTGTTCCCTGGCAATGGTTCATGATCGACGTCATGCACTACATGATCGCCGAGAATGGCCTCCGCAATCCCGACGACCTCGCCGCTTACTGGAGCAAAGTCATACGCAACGTCGCGCGCACGAACGGCCTCGTGACGATC